>CAJUBP010000003.1:123153-204701 GCA_910584585.1 uncultured Lachnospiraceae bacterium
CCTGCCCGGCAATGCCTGGAAACTGCCCCTGCGCATCCGATCCCTTAGCAGGCATGCCCGTTGGAATGGCATACGTTCCATGGCAGTGTTTCCATGAAACTTTTGAAGTGGATAAAGCATTGCAGTGCGGAACAATTTTCCCGGAATTAAGCAAACCGTTTTTAGGGAAAGGAGGCTGCCCGAAATGAAAGGAAATCAGATGGAACAAATAAAATTATTTCAGTGGATTAATATGGTAAGCTTCGCAGTAAATGATATTGTGCTCTATCTTGACACCCATCCTATGGATCAGGAGGCAATCGCCTACTTCAACCATTTCCGCGAAGTGCGCATGAATGCTTTAAAAGAATATGAGAACTGTTATGGCCCTCTTACCGTTGACACAGCAAAACCAGATCAGAAATGGCTGTGGGCAATGCAGCCCATGCCCTGGGAAGGAGGAATCTGCTAATGTGGAATTATGAAAAAAGATTGCAATATCCGGTGAACATTACCCAGACCAATCCGCAGATCGCCCAGGTAATTATCAGCCAGTTCGGCGGGCCTGACGGTGAACTTTCCGCTTCTATGCGGTATCTGTCCCAGCGGTATACCATGCCTTACCGGGAAGTTGCGGGGCTGTTAACCGATATAGGTAGTGAAGCCTCAGAAATGGAGTTTTCTGAGGCTTCAGCTTTTTTTAGCGTTTCTAAAGCCCCCGTAACGCCCTTTGCTACCGTAAAGCTCCATTTATGCGGCAGCATCTTCAAATAAACATCTATGTGGTTTTTATCGTTGATTACCATCTTATCGAGTATCTGGGTGTAGTATTCGTCCTCGTACTGGATACCGTTAATCAGCTCGTCAATGGCTTTCTTTATATCCTCCATCAATTCCCGCTGTTTGAGTATCATTGTCTGCTGTTGCTCAATTCCCTCCGCCATAGACTTTAGCTTTTCAATATCCTCGTCATACTTGGCTCTTAGGGCAGTAAACTCGGTTTTGTCTATGTCGCCGCTTGTGTAAAGGTCTATAAGACCTGTACGCTTTTTCTTGGCTTCTTCGATTTTCTCCGATAAGGCACTCGTGCTTGTTCCTGTTAGGTCTATCCGCATAACAGCGTCAATCGTTCTGGTAAGATTATCGACAACTTTCTGGCGGTTGATTTTCAACTCCCTGCAAACAAGGTACAACAAATAAATCGCATCCTCATTGCGGATACTCTCACCAGAGCAGCCCACTTGATTACCCGCCTTGTCGATGTGCGGTCTGCCGTGGTTTGCCGCTTCATAGCAACGCCACGCCTTGTATCTGCTTCCGTCTTTACGGGTCTTATATCGGGCGACATAGCTTGCTCCGCATCTGCCGCATTTGATTTTCCCAGAGAACGGATAGCGGTTGCTGTGTTTTGCCTTGCCCTCCTGCGAAAGCGATTTTGCATCCAAAATGCGGTTTGCCTTATCGAAAAGCTCACGGGAGATAATCGGCTCGTGGTGGTCTTTGATAATGACAAATTCCTCTTGTCCTCGGTTGTATTTCTTTTCATGGGATAGGAAGTCGGGCGTATAGGTTTTCTTCTGCACTAAATCGCCGCAATATTTTTCGTTGCGGATAACACGGAGAATAACCGTATTCTGCCATTCCTTGACACGCATAGGCTCAATGCCTTCCTCCCGAAGCTCACGGGCGATAACATGAGTGCCTTTTCCCTCGTCCACAAACTTGTGGAAGATAAGGCGGACAATTTTCGCCCCCTCCTTGTTGATAGTCATTTTCCCATCCTTTACATCGTAGCCGAGCATACTGCGTCCGAATACAACACCTTGCTCCATCTGGCGTTTCTGCCCCCATTTTACACGCTCGGAAGTCTTGCGGCTTTCCTCCTGTGCAATAGAGGACATAATGGCAAGGCGAAGCTCCGCATCGCCGTCCAAGGTGTTGATGTTGTCGTTCAGAAAGATAACGCCGACACCGTGCTTTTTGAGGTCACGGGTATAGAATATACTATCAAGGGTATTTCTCGCAAAACGGGAAATCTCCTTTGTAATAATCAAATCTATCTTCCCACCGTCTTTGATACAATTTGATTTTATCCCAAACCTTTTGATTTTGCCATACTTTTTGATTTTGCCTTGCGGGGGAGGGTTCAAATTGAAAATGGCAGTAAAAAACTGCGGCAGGCAATACCGCAGTTTTTTCTATGCTTTTATTTCCATCCCATTCTTAAAGGTAAAGCGGATATCCTCCCGGCTGTACACCGTGGCATATTCCACAAGGCTGTACCAGTCCTCCTCATCGAATTCCGTCAGCGGACCGTCCCTCTTTTCCAGTTCCGCAAGGAACCTCTCCGTTTTTTCCCTCTTTGCCATCCGCTCCGTGATGGCGATGCCGACCGCCTCCAACCGCTCCTTTATCCTGTCGAAACGGTCTGCCAGCCCGTCATATTTTTTCTGGTACTCCGTCTGGTCAAGGGCAACGCGGGCATTCTCATTCACGCACTGCTGTATCATCTCCGCCACGATGTTCATCTCATCCTGAAGCTGAATCCGTTCCGCCTCCAGTTCCGATGTGTCATAAAGGCGTTCTTTGACCGCCTCGTAATCCTCCCGTATGCTGTCCCTCTCGCCAAAGATGGCATTGGCCGCTTTCAGAAACAGAACCTTGACAGTTTCTTCGTCAAGGTGCGGCGTGGTGCATTTCTCCCCGCCGTCAAACTTATGGTTGCACTGCCAGACTATCTTGCGGTATTTATCATTGGAGTGCCAGACCTTGGAGCCATACCAGCTTCCGCAGTCGCCGCATTTTATTCTGCTGGAGAATGCGCCCGTACAGCTTAAGCGGTTCTTCCCCGGATGCCGCACCGCCATCTGGTGCTGCACCTCGTCAAAGACCGCGGGGCTGATGATGGCTTCGTGGCTGTTCTCCACATAATACTGCGGCACCTCGCCCTCGTTTATTTTTGTCTTTTTCGTGAGGAAATCCACAGTGTAGCTCTTCTGCAGGAGTGCGTCCCCTTTATATTTTTCATTTACGAGGATGCTCTTGACCGTGCAGGAATGCCATTTCTCTTTCCCTGCAGGCGTCCGTACCCCTTCCTCCGTCAGCCGCTTGGCAATGGCGTATGGGGAATGCCCCTGCAGGAACAGACCGTATATCCTGCGGACAATTTTTGCTTCTTCTTCGTTCAAGACCATGCTGCCGTCCTCGCCTTTGTCATACCCAAGGAAATGGCTGTAGGGGACGCAGACTTTGCCATCCGAGAACCGCTTCCGCTGCCCCCATGTGACGTTCTCCGAAATGCTCCGGCTCTCCTCCTGTGCAAGCGACGACATGATGGTGATGAGCAGTTCCCCCTTGGAATCGAATGTCCAGATATTTTCCTTTTCAAAATAGCACTCACAGCCTTTCTCCTTCAGTTTCCGGATAGTGGAAAGGCTGTCCACGGTATTCCTTGCGAAGCGGGATACGCTCTTGGTCACAATTAAATCGATGGAGCCGGCGAGGGCGTCCTCCACCATTTTGCGGAATCCCTCGCGCTTGGCTATCCCGGTTGCGGATATGCCTTCGTCCGTGTACACATGGACAAATTCCCAGTCCTCCCGGCTCTTTATGTAGCCCGTGTAATAATCCACCTGGGCCTCGTAGCTTGTAAGCTGCTCTTCATGGTCGGTGGAGACACGGGCATATGCCGCCACCCTCCGTTTCTGCGTCTGGTGGATGGGCTGTGCGGTAAAGCGGTCACGCACTGCCGGTATGGTCGTTACCCTTCTTCCCTGCACGGTTTTCCCTCCTTCCTGCGGTAGCCCCTTTTTCCGGGGATGTACTGCCTTGTTTCTGTATGGCCGTCATGGAAATGGAACGTCAGCATATCCCCGTAAGCCGAGATATGAGACAGCCTTTCGCACATTATGCCTGCGTCGAATTCCTCCATGCCCAAAACCTCTGCGGTCATTTTTTTCAGTGCCTTGTCCTGCATTGCGGGCGGCCGTGCTTTCCCGACCGCATGGGGTACCTTGTTATGCTTGAAGCACACCCACCGCAGCTCTCTTGTCCCGTCTGCAAATTTCCTCGTCTGCCCCGTGAGGTTCTGCCCGCAGACCTCGCATTTGATGAACAGGGAAAGGTCATGGCACAGCGGCCTCACCGCTTTTTCCCTTTCCGTGAACATCTCTGCGTGCCTGCGCCGCTGTTCCTCTGTCCACTGCGGCCTCCGGAAATGGTAATCCGGTTTCTCATAATCCCCGCCGTGGTAAAGATAACCGGCTGGCTCCGCCCTGCCGTTTCTGACCTCCACGCCATACCTTGCCGCCATCTCCTGCTGGGCGCGGTCGAAAACCTCACGGCTGATGATGGCGGGGTGCGTCCCTTCCACATAGTACATCGGCAGCTCCCCGTTATTGCGTTTCCCTTTCCGCGGGCTGCCTTCCTCCACATAAAATTTCTGCAGCAGCGTATTGCCCGTGTATTTTTCCTGCCTTATGGTCTGGCAGATGACGCCGCCCGCCCATTTCTTCCCGTAATAGGAAGGGATGCCTCTGGCATTCAGCTCATTGGCTATCGCATAGCAGGACATCCCGCCAAGGTATGATTCGAAGATCATCCTCACGACTTCCGCCTCTTCCGGCTCAATGGCCGGCTGCCCTTTCTCAATCCGGTACCCGTACAGGATGCCGTTCCTCGCCTTCCCCTGCTTATACTGCTTACGGATTGCCCATTTCGCATTCTCGCTGATGGAACGGCTCTCTTCCTGTGCAAAGGAAGCAAGCAGGGTAAGCATCAGCTCCCCGTCCTCCGAAAGCGAATTGATGTTTTCTTTTTCAAACCGCACCTCAACGCCAAGCTCCTTCAGATGCCGCACCGTTTCCAGCAGGTCAACCGTGTTCCTCGCAAACCTTGATATGCTCTTGGTGAGGATGATATTTACACGGCCGGCCTCGCAGTCCGCAAGCAGGCGTTTAAATTCCGTGCGCCCCGCCATACTGGTCCCGCTGACACCGGAATCCACATACACCCCCGCATACTCCCATTCAGGGTTGCCCTGTATCAGCGAACTGTAAAAGCTCACCTGTGCCGACAGGGAATGCATAAGGCGTTCAGATTCCATTGAAACGCGGGCGTATGCCGCTACCTTTTTCTTCTGCACAAGCAGCGGCGCGGCGGGTTCGATTTTCCTTATTTTCCGCATGAAACCACGCTCCTTTCCGCTACTATACATCACTCTAAACCGCGATTATATCAAGGGTTTTCCGGCTAATAATGTACCCAGAGTTGGCCGGTGTTTTTCAAGCAGGATTGTATCAATCTGCTGATATTCCTCTTGGGAAATGACTCCCTCTTTCAGCATGGCCCTTGCCACGGAAAGCGACATCCGGTAACGAAGCTCCGCCCGGAATTCTTTCTCACTCACCAGCATCACCGCCTTTGAAACGGTTCCTGATATAACATTCGTGGGAGCAGTATTTCCTCCTGGAATTGCCGTAGGCCGTGAATGGCTTCCCACACCTGGCACAGGTAAAAGAATAGACCGCCCGCTGCTTTATTTTCTCCGGATGCTCATGCCACCACTTCACCCTGCATCCATCACAGCAAAACACGCGGGGTTTCAGCCCTTCCGTCTGCTGCAGGGGCTTTCCGCATTCCCGGCATCCCGGAACACTGTCCCCTTGTGCCGCCGCCATTTCCCCTGCCAGCCCGTTCCTCCTGCAGAAGCTCTTGACTGTATCTTTTGAAATCCCGACTTTGTTTGCGACCGCCGTATATCCGAAGCCTTCTTTCCGAAGGCGTATGATCTGCTGTTTCTGTCTGTCCGTCATGGAAAGCACCTCCTCACTATACGGAGATTTGGAGGGCTTTTTGATGGGGTGTTTTTTGAAAAAAATTACAAAAAGCCGTCCATGGCATTTTATGAAATGTCGGCTTGTCACTATTCCCCATCCATTTTTAAGTTGATAATCCAAGCTTTCAGAGTTAATATGCACCACTGAGGAAAGGAGGGATTCCGCCATGGATAAAGATTCCGTTTTGTACCTGCTGATGGATATGCGGGTAAACGGCATACTGGACCGCATTCTGGAAAGGGATGAGGAATACCAGGAAATCGCCAAAAAATCAGGGGAATATTTAGACCGTCTGGAAGCTATGAATCTGCCGAAAGAAGCCCACTCCCTGATTGACCAGCACTCCTGCGAACAGAACGCGCTCGGTGCAAGGTACGGTGCGCTTGCCTATCTGCTCGGCTTTTCAGACTGCGTGGAACTGATGACAAAACCGCTGCACCTGACAGCCTCGCAAAAGAAAACAAACTAAACCGCACAACGAAAAAAACAGCCCGCAGCATCATTTCAAATGCTGCGGGCTGTTCTGCTGTCCTCCGATATTCAGTTACACTCTCTGTGCATAATCAAGGCTCACCCATCCATTGCGGCCGCTCTGGTAGGATTTCAGCAGCCCCCACTTGGATGCGCCTTTCCCGTCTGCCTCATCCACAATCGTGAAGGCACCGATTCCCGTATATTTCCCTATCTTGCCGAAGTCAGTGCCAGGACCTTTCCGGATGTTCAGGTCAGGGATGGTTACACGCACAAGATACGGCTTGAACGCTGCCGCCTTGGTATATACCGCTTTCCCGGATTCATCAAATACGGAATACCCTGGATTTTCGTCCGCACATTTCTTCGCATTCTCCAGCGACTTGAACGCCCCTTTCTGCGAAGAAGCGTCCGCCCACGACTTCCGGACGCGGTACCAGCTTTCCGCTCCTGCAGAGCCGGAAGATACACCGCCAGCCGTGCCGAGGATGCCTTTCAGGATATTAAGGATTTTCTCCCCATAGCCGGCTCCCGCCGCCCATCCTTTCCCGGCAGGGTTTTCTTTCTGCCCAAGCCACTCCACATATTCCGCACAGCCCCTCGTAACATATTTGAAACGCGGGTCAATGCAGGCGTTTTTAAGGACGTCTGTGGATGCGTAGGCTTTTAAGTGCTGCACCTGCGTGCGGATGCCGAGCTGCGGCGTATCAAAGGAATTCCCCTTTACACCGTTTGAAATCACGCCCATGCCGCAGAAATTGTTCTGTGAAAGCGTGACCGCAGAGCCGGAAAAGGCGAAGTTCCCGGTCTCAAGACAGGACTGCGCAAAGGCAATGTCGCCCCTCACTCCTTCTGCCTTACCCTCGGAGAGATACAGCGGAACCATATCAAGGACGGACTGCGCCACGTTCGGATTCTTCGCTTTGAGGTATGCCTTCATCTGCTCCGCCGCTGCCACGGCATTCCCCATGATCTTTGTGTATCCGCCCGTGCCAGAGGATGCGCCGCCCATCGCCGCCTTGACTGCTTTACGGAACCCGTCCATGGTGTAGCCCATGCCAAGCTGCGTCCATAAATGTTCCGGGTCTCCGTGGTTGCTGGCAATGCCCCGGCTGTGCCCCTCTTTGTGGGAAATCACAACGCCGTCCGCCAGCGGGTTCAGGCTATACTTCTTACAGAGCATGGCGAACAGCTCCACCGCCGCCTCATAGGTTCTTTTTGCCACCGCTTTTGCCGTGGCCACATCGGAGCAGGTAAAGTTAGAGCCTGCCGTGTACCGGATACACGCAGGCTCACACATCTCCACCCCGATATGGGTATTGTTCCCGCTCCCTTTATTCCCGCTGCCACAGTGCCATCCCCTGTGGTTCCATGGGAGCGTCTGGTACACCGTGCCATCGTTCCCGTCAATAAAACCGTGGACGCAGGATGTGTCATGCGCCGGGCTGTTCCAGCTATTGATGAATGCGGATGCCTTCGGCTGCGGGCAGCCCACGGAATGGAGCATCAACCCCTTGACCGTGATCTTCCTCCCCGCCGTGTAGCAGGGATTCTTCGTCATGATTGATTCCACAAATTTCATGCTCATTCATCCCCCTTTCCTTCTTCCGCCCGGTCATGAAGCTGCGCCAGGATATCCTTCAGCTTCTCCGGGATAGGCAGCCCAAGGTGTCCAGCATTCTCTAAAAGGCTCACGCCCTCGTTGGAAATATAGAAAAAGATGACCGCCGTTCGCAGGACTGAGCCGCTCCCGATGACCTGCACATCGAGGATGTTGGCGATCCCCACCAGCAGGAAGATCAGCACCTTCTTTGCGATGCCCTTGAAGCCCACCTCGCTGGACAGCTTCTTATCCGCTGCGGCGCACATCACCCCCGTGACATAGTCCACCACCACAAATGCGATCAGCGCATACAGCAGTCCGTCGCAACCGCCAAGGAAATAGCCGAGCCATCCCCCGACGCCTGCAAAAATGAGTTGAATTGTGTTCCAGAATTCCTTCATAGTGAAACCCTCCTTTTAAAGATTTTTGTGTATGAAAAAAGCGGCTGCCCGTAATGGACATCCGCCAGTTTCCGTGAAAATATTAAATTTGTTTTGGCAGCGTCTCCCACAGCCTCATGTCCTCCTGTCCAAGCGACCAGATGGCAATCCCCCGAAGCTTCCAGCGGTAGGCTGCCTCATTCGCCCAATAAACCAGTGAGTCCACATCCTGATAATAAAGGATGGAAAAACCGTCCGCATCACCAAGGAACAGTCTTGAAATCCAGATATTGATGTCCCGCGGCGTGATCTTCACCGTGTAATCATTCCCACAGGACAATTCCATCAGATGGGAATGGAAAAAGTCATAATCCAGCGAGATTTCCTCGCTTCGTGTACTTCCCTCCTCCACATCGGAGGTCAACGTGAACACCTGGTATTCCTCATCCCACACGGCATTATTCCGGACAATCCTGCCATACTGCGTCACCCTGCCGTCCGGGAATACAACATCGAACCGCTCATACGGCTCATAGGTCCATGCGTCCCCAAGCCGAAGCAGCTCGCAGACCGTCCGGTTATCCGAGCGGTACCCGGCATAGCCGCCGGAAAATCCGCTAATTGCTGCCGTAAACCGCAGGGAATAGGAAGCACCGGAGTAGACACGCACCCTGCCTCCACGGATACGCATCTCTACTGTGTACATGGTGGGATTCCCTCTGAGGTCATCGTTAGGGGTACGGCTGATAGCCTGGCTGTAGCTGCCAAGCAGGGAGGAGCCTTTGTACAGCTCCACCCGCTGTGTATCGTAATTCAGGCAGCAGAACACATCCCCGCAGAATACCCCCGCCTTCCCGCTGCCGTTCGACGGGAACGCCAGCCTTGCCCGCAGGTGCAGTTCCTTAAACCCGCTGTACTTCCACGCAAGCTGCCCGCTCCCTTCAAGCTGCGAATACACCCGCTCCATGGAGTATTCCTCTTCCTTCCACACTTTCCACGAGCCGGACAGCGTCGTCCAGTAGCTTTCCGGCAGGGGATTTTCGTCCCGGAAATCCTCATACCAGATGAGCGCCGAGTCCGGCTTCCTCCGCAACATCTCACAGGTCAGCTTGAAGCCTTTGTCCGGCTGGCACGGTTTCCCGTTTACATCAATAAACTGCCGAGGGGAAAGCGTGAACGCCGCCTCCCCTGCAGATACATATTCCCGGAATGCCGTGCAGACACGGAAACCGTAAAACTGCACGCCCTTCACATCTACCGAGACCGTGACCGTATGCGTCCCCGCTGAAAGCGAAACCCCGTCCGCAAGGGAAATCCAGAAGGAAGTCCTCCAGTACGGCCACCACAGGCGCCTTTCCGTGAAACGCCTCCTGCTCCCATCAAGGGAAATATAGATGCCGTTCTTATCCCAAAAGGGATAGCAGATACGCACCGCCACATCATAAACTCCCGCCGAAGATACCGTGAATCGGTAGGTGGCGCTCCCTTCATCCCCAAGCACAGCCACGCCGTTTTCGATGGATATAATGCCGGATGCGCTTGAAGGATTACCCGCGTCCCGGTCAATCAGAACACTGCCAAATTCCGTCTTCTGCTCCTTGCCGTAGGCGGTCAGGTAGTGCCTGCGGTTGTAAGTCCCTGTCAGCAGGGGATATTCATGGGAAACAGCGTCTGCGCCTTCCATAAAATCATATACCTGCGGGAACGCATAGGGGACTTTATCGTAATCGTCCCAATAAGCGAGGATGGGGATGAATGGCTGCGGCGGGGCGTCGTCTGTGAAGTTATAGCCGCCCGTCATCCACAGCTTTGCGGCATAGTAGGTGTTGGAAGTCCCCCGGTAGGATTTGCCGAGGTTTTTTGGCCTGTCGTAAATCTGCCAGTTCCACCCGTAGCCCGGCAGCCCCATGAAAATCTTCCCCGGATTCATTGCTTGGGAGGCATAGTCATAGATTCCCTCCAGCCAGTTCCGCGGGGAAACCGGTCCCGGAGCGGAGCCTGCCCACGCCATGCCGTAACTCATGATGGATGCCGTGTCGCAGTAGGCATTGAGGTCTGCATACACGCACCAGTTCTCGCCGCCCACCGAGCCGTTGACACTGGTCATCCCCGGCAGGCAGATGTTCACCAGCTTTGCCGGATTGTAATTTTTCACAGTATTGTAAATATCCCGGAACAGTGCATTTGCCGCCTCCCGGTTCTCATATTCCCCACCACGCTCCAGATCAATATCCACCCCGGCGCACCACGGATATTTCTGCATGATCCGCACCAGCTCCGTGAGGAACTTATCCTTCGCCCCATCTGTGTTATTCCGCAGCGCAGTAAAAATGGATGCCGTGCCGTGGTTCATCACGGTCAGCATCCATTTAATGTGCGTCCATTTGTTGATATAGGGCATCATGGTGGAAATGCTCGTTCCCGTTTCAGAAATCGTGCCTGTGATATCCACCTCAAATGTAAAAATGCCCACAGTATCCATCCGGTCGCCGTAATCCCGGAGTGCCTGGTACATCCGGCTGTTCCCCATGAAGCTCCACACCATGCACCGCTTCCCCTGCAGATAATCCCTCATAGACAACTCCCTCCTTGAAAATAAGCAGAAAAAAAGCGCCTGGAATCAGACGCTTTTTTTTCTGTATTATTATGTAATTTTTGCATGGTCTACAAATTATTCAGCCCAGAACACCCTGCCTTCCCTACGCTTTGCAGCTTTCGGCATTTCACCATCCATATATCCAACTGCACAATGACCGATTCCTTCCCATTCTCCATCCACACCAAGATCAGACAGGAACTTTTTAAACTCATCCATCTCGAATTCCTCTTTTGCACGGTGAATCCAGATACTTCCCAATCCAAGGGAATGTGCTGCCAGCATCATATTTCCCATGACAAGGCTTCCATCATAAACACGGTTCGCCCATGTCTTATCTGCCAGGACAACCAATATAGCCGGTGCGCCATAAAAAGGATCAAATCCCTCCTTCCATCCCCCAATCCTGCAGTTGGCCGCCGCAAACTTATCCCTGATTTCCTTCTTTGTCACTGCAACAGTAATAACAGCCTGCTTGCCCATGCCGTTTGCGGCATAAAGTCCAGCCTCAATAATCTGCTCCAAAGCCTCCTTTGGCGGCATATCAGGCCTGAACTTCCTAATGCTCCTGCGTTCCTCCATAGCCATAATAACCTCATTCACGGCTTATCCCTCCACATCTATCCTTTCAATTTTAAATATAACCGGCCTCGTCCCATCTGAGCAGCAGGCGATCATTGTATTTTCCTCTTTCATCCACCCTTTCATGATGGAACCACCCTGCAGCCCCGTATAGATATAACGGGCAATAGCATCCCATGCTTCTGAACAATGCGGCATTTTCGGACCGCCTGCAACGGTATCAGGATCGGCATCTGTTTTTACAAGGGTATTCAATCCGCCATGCCAGAAATGGTCGTTCTCTTCGTCCCGTTCAAAAATAAACTCATCACCTACATTGTAGCAGGGACACATCCCGGAATTCGGATCAGCGCAGAACTGCTCCTGCAGCTCAGGATATAATTTCTTATCAATGACTGTTACTTTCACTTTATGTTTCATGTCCTACCTCCAAAACATTAAATTTGTTGTTTTCCCTATATGAAAAAGTATAGCATAAAACCGTGAAAATTCAATGACAGGCAGGTAAAAAAATAGCCCCTCAGACCACATCACCCCCGTTCTGCATTTCCTGAAACTCAAAATAAAGCCTTGCCGATTTCCCCTTTTCCACCGACACCGGATGCTTGCTGTCCCTGGCTGCCGTGTACTGGAAAAAGCCGTCCTTCTTCGTGGCTGCACCGTTTCTAAGGCACTGGCGGCTGGATGCCAGGAGCGAAAACTCATCCCCGGCATTCGCAGAGGAGAGAAACTTCGCTTTATGCGCCCCTGCCCCCAAAGACAGCTCTATGCTGCCCGCCGCCATGTTCTGCACCGGGTACACTTTGATGTCCAGCCCCGCCGAGGTCTGCCCAAGGTTGAACGCCACCAGCGTTGCACTGGAGCGCACCAGCCCGTTATAAAACCTCGGCGGCACAATCTCCCCGTTCTCCCGGAATTTATTCACCATCGTTTCGGTATGGATCGCATACCCCGTCAGCCGGTCGCCCTCCTGCACCATAAGGTCGGTGAACCATATCCGGCCGGTACAGTCCGAGACCAGCGGCTTCACGGTCACCGCTACCACCCGCATATCCTTCTTGCATTCCAGCGTTTCCGCAAACCGTGTAAATTCTGCCATAGCGCCGCCTCCTATCCGTCAAGCGTCCACTGTATTTCGCTGACGTGTCCCACCCATCCCGTTGCGATGGAGCCGCCCTGCAGGAGCATATCCGTGATATAGAATTCCCCCGTGCAGTCCGTCACGCACACCCGCACGGTGATGGATTTGAGCCGCTCATATCCCTTGGGCGACACATCCTGCGCCGCCTGCATAAAAAATGCCATATGCATCCCTCCGTCACAGCAAATCTATAAATCTCGTTTCCGTAGTGCCGTCCTCATATTCAAAGGTCACCTCAATGCCGACCTGCCCATTTGTGCCTTTCGCCAGGTTCTCCGAGGCGATCTGCGCCGAAAAGGTATAGCTGCTCCGGCTTGCCGGATATACCGTCTGCGCAAGGCTCTTTGTCATGCCGGACACGCCCACGCATTTGAAGGACGCCGTGCCAGACATCCCGTTTTCCGCATCCACCTCAAAGCCGGAATTCAGCCAGTAGTTCATGCCGCTGTCGGCGCGGGAATTCCGCAGGTGGTTGAACGGCACCATGTCCTTCACTTCCTGCCGGTCGATGACATCCGTATTGGAAAGCACATCCGCCGCCTTATCCCACTGCGCCGAGGAATCGCCCAATTCCCGCAGCGTGGTGGAAAGCTCCAGCACCGTGTTCCACGGTTCCTGCAGGTTATACTGCCTGCGGACAATCCTCGTTTTTACCGACAGGTTTAAGTCCCTGTCATCCACGGTCACGATATCGCCCAGATCCCATGTCTCATGCTCATACCCCGTCAGCACGGATAAATCCATGGCGGAAAGCACATAGGAAATCCGGGGCTTCGCATAGTCCGCAAGCCGCATCTGGGCAAACTCCAGCATCTGGTAGGGGTTCGTGAAACTGGAACAGTCCAGCGTGGAAGTCCGCACCTCGTTTGTGTAGGCATAGCTTTCCACATATTCCTTCCCGCCGTTGATGCTGGCAAAGGTCATGCCGTCCTTCCCATAAGCGTACAGCCTTGTGACAAGGCTTCTGGTGTCCACCACACGCTGGATGGATTTCATGTTTTTGCGGTAGGCAAATAACACGCCGCTATCCGTGCCGCCGAAGGTCAGGAGATGCACCAGATGGTTGGCGCAGTCAAAGATAAGGTCGCCGCCGTGGATGTTCTGCACCTGCCGCAGGATGGAAAGGGCGTTCTTCTCCGTGCTTTGCCACGTCCTCTTTGTCCGCACCGTCACGTTCCCCACGCTCCAATCCGTGCCGGAGAGTGCATATGCCATCGGCACCTCCGGCGTATCCGCATTGAAATTGACCGCCGCCTTTTCCACGGAAAAAGCCAGGTCATAGAACGCCGCCTCCGCATACACCGAGGTCACCACCTTCCCATCCGCCCCCTTGTCATCGGTCAGCGTCCGGATGCGGTACACATCGTTCACGATCTGTACCTGCTTCTCGTTATCCAGGTACGGGCGCTTGGAATCCCTAAACGGCAGTTTAAATTCCAGCGTGTCCGCCCCGTTCACCTCACTCGTCACCATGATATCAAAGGCATTTTCCAGCACTGCCTCCCATGCACCGTTCCCGTCCAATACTACGGGCCGGGCAAAGCCGAGCCGCTCATACGGCGGCTTTGGGATATCATGCAATTGTATCTCCATAAGGCGGGGAGAACGCGATGAGTCTGTTGTGGTAAATGTTACCCGGTACCGGATATACCTTTGGTTGGGGGACTGCAATTCACCGCTGCTCCCGACGCCCTGCCATGCCGTCCATTCCTCCAAATCATCGGATGTTGATGTTTCCACCAGGGAGACCGCCGTAACGCCGGCCGTGTATTCGCTCTTTACCGACACCCGCCCCGTCCCGGCAAGCAGGCATTCCGCAGGAGCCGTAGTAAGCTGCCCTGTTTCCGGATAGGCGCCGCCGCTGCCCTTCCGGAGCGTCACGCACCCCGGCTCCGTGAGGGCGTCCACCTCCCCGGAGGTATCGCCGCCGTTAGCACAGAGGGATTTCCTGAAATAGTCCGCCAGGTCCTCCGCCGTAAGCTGCGAATTGCAGTCTAAAAACCAGTCGTCAAAGCCGCCCGCATACCAGTAGGAATTGGCGTGCATCCCCATGATGAGGTCTGCCGTGCAGGAGCGGTTGAGCTCCCCGGTAAAGGACAGTGCCGCAGAAATCCACACCGTCCCGCTCTCCCGGTCGCCGATAACATATTGCACCTTCTTATTATCCGGCTCGATCACGCAGGCAAAGAAATACCACCCGTTGTTTACAAAAGAAAAAGGCGGCGTTACCGACTCATCCAGTATCAAAGTGCCGGAGGAATTGTAAAGCATGATCCTCGGCTTCCCCCGGATAAGGGACAGGTAAAATATCGGCTGTCCCGGTCCCTGCCTTGTATTGAAGATCGGGCAGTAAGTGTTTCCGATGGAATAGGTGGTCGGGTTCATCCAGCCGCCCACGATAATCCTTGTGCCGAGGTTTGAAAATATACTGCCGTCATTCGTTACCTTCAGATAGGTTTTCTCTGAGGCAGGGTTCGTGATGTTGATGCGGAAATACCGCCCCTTCTGCCCGTTGCGGAAACTGGCGCTGGTCCCGCTCCAGCCGGAAACATACATCTTCCTGTCCCTGCCAGAAGAATCGGTAAGCATCGTGTCCGCATCCGGGGCATTTTCATTAAACCGCCACAGTCCGTCCTCTGCATACTCTGCCGGGAACTCCCCCGTGAAATCCGCCTGCTTGTTCAGTGTGCTTTTAACCGCCATCCAGTCACCTCCATCTGCTCCCTGCCTGTATTTTCAATTCCGTAAAGGTGGTGTTGCCAGCCATGGAGATTACCACCGTATTATGCCCTTTGGACAGCACGGGAAAATTCAGCTCCGCCAGCAGCGGCAGCCCATTCCGCAGCGTATTTCCAGCAGAATCCACCACCTTTGCCGTGACCAGGGCAGAATCCACCAGCAGTGTTTCCCCTGCGGAAAGCGGCCCCGTAACACGAAGTTCCGAGCCGCCCGTAACAATGGATATATAACTTGAAGTCCCGGACGGAATCACCCCCTTCAGCGCATACACCGGGTAGGAGTCCGTATTGCCCGTATGCCGCACCGCCATGTGCGTCCCCGCTTCCGAAAATATATAGGTTTCATCCGTCAGGGCATAGGCGTATGGGTCCGGACAGATAAAACTGAGGGTAAACTGCCCCGCCGAGCGGAGCAGCCGCTCACAGTCCACTGCCTCCGACAGCCTCGCCATGAAATACCGGTCCGGCACATCATCTAAAATAAGCTGCCCCTGCCCCTTTGTCGGGTCGAGCCACTCCGCCATGCTGTCCAGTACCGCCACCAGTGCCGGGAAGTTCTTCTGCGGGAAGACGCTGCACTCCACCTTAACCGTGCGCTCCGCACTGTCACAGCCGAAATCCGCCACCCCCGCTTTCCCCGGCACGGTTTCATAGAAATTCCGAAGTGCAGGGGAAGCCTGCCAGGAGGTCAGCCTTGCCCGTATCTTCATGCTTTTGGATGTGACTCCGTTAAAAGTAAATCCCATAGCCGCCTCCTTTATGCTGTGATGATCCTGCCGCCCGCACGGGAGCCGGTCTGGATCAGGTTGTAAAGTTCCTGTGAAATCTTCCGGATGTCCTCCTCGCTCCTGACAATCATCTGCTGGATGGTGATGAGCGAGGCAAAGCCGAACATATCCCTGCCCGCCGCCCCGGTCATGCCGTCTGTCACGGAGCGCACCGAAGCGTCCGCATCCAGATGGAAATCGGTGGGGATGGAGGTCTTCATGTCCTCGGCAAGACCGTTCATCACATCGGAAATGCCCTCGCTCAAGCCTTCAGCCGCTTTTACCGCCTCGCCGCCGTTATCCTCGATGGAGCCTGCCAGACCTTCCACCAGCATCTCGCCCACCCATGCCATTTCCGTAGACGGGGAATGGATGCCGAAGAAGCCCTTGATTTTACCCATCAAATCGGAGCAGAAGCCGCTGACCTTGCCCCACAGCCAGGATGCCGCGTCGCCGATGCCGTTCCAGATTCCCTTAATCAGATTTAAGCCGATACTTGCCATCTGTGCCGCGCCGCCGGCAAAGCCCTTCACGATTGCCGCTATGATCTGCGGTACTGCCTTCACAATCGAAACAATGATCTGCGGCAGGTTTTTAATCAGCGAAACCAGCAGCTTCACGCCGGCAAGGATGATCTTATCCACATTCCCGACAATGGCGTTCACCAGGGAAGTCACAATCTTTGGGATCGCGCCCACCACCGTGGTGATGATCTGCGGGAGGTTCTGTATCAGGGAAACCAGCAGCTTCATCCCGGCATCAATAAGCTGCGGGATGCTCCCAAGCACCGCCGTCACCAGCCCGTCAATGATCTGAGGGATTGCCGCCACGACTGCCGTAATTATTTCAGGCAAGGCCGAAACCAGCGAAGTCAGAAGCTGTATCCCTGCGTCTATGATCTGCGGGATTGCCCCAATCAGGAAGTCAACGATGGAGGCAATAATCTGCGGCAGCGCCTCTATCAGAACCGGGATGGCATCTAACAGTCCCTGCGCCAGCCCCATAATAAGCTGCAGAGCCGCATCCAGTATCATCGGGAGGTTATCCGCAAGGGTCTGCACAATCGTGGTGACCGCCTGCACGATGGCAGGCACCAGCGTGGGCAGCGATTCCCCGATGCCCGTGGCAAGGGTGGACACGATCTGCACCGCCGCCTCCACGATTGCCGGGAGGCTCTGGATGATGCCGGAAAGGAGGGATGTCAGCATCTGTGTGCCTGTGCTGACGAACTGCGGCAGCATGGCCACTGCCGTGTTTACCAGTCCCGTGATTGCTTCCGCAAATGCCGTGTCCGCCCCTTCCACGCCGTTCACCATGTCCGTGAATGCGGAAACAACGTCCGCAATGGCAGGGAGGAATTCCGCCCGCAGGTTATTCTTCACATTGGAGATGGTTTCCCCAAGCCCTGCCAGCGTCTCATCCATCCGCGCCTGGCCTTCCCTTGAGGCGACCAGTGCCTCGTTGTTCCGGTAGAACGCCTGGCTTGCCTCGTCATACGTCCCGGAAAGGGTTTCCATGATGAGGCGGTTGCGCTCGCTCTCCCCGGAGCAGGCGGCCAGCTTTTCATTGAATTCATCCTCGCTGATCCCCACCCAGTTTAAGGCGTCCGCAAGGGAGCCGGTGACCTGCCCCACCTTGGCGGTTTCATTGGCCGATTCAATCAGCCCTTCAATCGGAAGGGCGTCACCGAACGTGCCGCAGACGCCCGCCGCGATATCCGTCCATTTGGTGATGTCCTGCTCGTTTTCCGCAAGCTGCGCCAGTAGCTGCGAGGCTTCGGTCGCCGTGTCCGTGTCGCCAAGGATTTTATAAAACTCGGTGTAGGATTTCTGTGCCGCCTCCCCGCTGTACCCCGCCGCCTCGAAAGCCGTGGTGAGCTTGCCCTGCGCCACACGGTATTCCTCCGTGGCTTCGTCAAGGTTCCAGATGGCGCTTCCTAATTCCTTAATGCCGTTTAACGCCGCCTGGATGCCAGAGGAGATGAGGTTCCCCATGGCGACTGTCGCCGCCGAAAGGCCGGAGCCAAGTTTCCCCGCCCCGTCCGAGGCATCCTCCATGGCGTCCCCGAAATCCTCCGTGCTGTCGGAAGCCTCCCGCAGCGTATCCCGGTTCTCCTCCAGTTCCCCGGAAAGGTCTGCGATGCGTCCCTCCAGCTCCCTTGCCTCGCTGGAGCCTTTCCCGTATTCCAGCACGGCATTGGAGTAGGCACGTTTCAAGCCCGCCAGTTCCTCCTCCTGGCGTAAAATCTCCTGGGTGAGCCGCTCCGTGGCGTCCACGGTCTGTTCCTCCTGGTTATTCAGCGCCTCAATCGCCTGCTCGTTCTGGGACAGTTCCCGCTCCATTCCGTTTAGGGCGGCCTCCGCATTGTTGAGCTGTATCTGCCAGTTCTGCGTCCTGCGGTCATTCTCCCCGAAGGACTCTGCTGCATTCTGCAGGGCGGAGCGTAAGGTCTCCACCTTCTGCCGCTGCGCATCGATCTCCTTATTCAGCACCGTGTTCCGGGAGGAGAGCGCCTGCACGGAATTATCGTTTTTGTCAAACTGCGAGGATACCAGTTTCATCTCGGAGCCGAGGACTTTGAAGGACTGGTTGATCTCCGCCAGTGCCTTTTTAAATTCCTTCTCGCCCTCAACGCCAATCCGCAATCCAAAATCATCCGCCATGCAGCCGCACCCCCTTTCCCCGAAAAATGCACACGGCCATGCCTGCTAAATCCCATATGGGATGATGTCGTCAATGGTCAGTTCCCGCTTCGGCTTCGCAAAGCCCATGAACTGCTTATGGCACTCCCACAAGTCCATCAGAAGTCCAAACGGCATCAGCCATGTTTCATCCATGGAAAGATGAAGCTGTGCGGTGCCGTAATATAAAAGCCGGGTAAACAGCTCCTCATCGCTTACCCGACCACTCCGTTTTTTTCCGCAGCCTCCTCGCTCTGGATATTCCGCTTCGTTCCTTTATACATGGCCTCCATGATGGCGTTCTTATATCCTGCCAGCTCCAGCGGGGAAGTCAGAAGCTCCACCTCCTCGGCGGTCAGCTCCGGCTTTTTCTCCTGCGGGTTTTTCAGGTTGTGTACCAGAATCGGCTGGTTGCATAAAAGTGTGATCAGCCATACAATCTCATCCAGCGCCATCTCGAAGTTCTCCGACTTCATCAGCTTTTCGCCCAGGTCCTCCAGCCCGCCGTAGCGTCCTGCGATCTCCTTTGTCGCCCTCGTGGTCAGGAGCATCCCATACTCCGTCCCGCCGATATTGATTACCGCACTTCTCTCATCCATCTGTTAGCCCTCCCCGTTCTGTGATGGAGCCGCCGTAAATGCCGGTTCATATACATTTTTGTACCAGTCCGCAATCGTGGAAGCGGAAACACCCGCGTCATCCTCGGAAACCTCCGCCTTCCACGGATGGCTGCCCTTGCCGTCCACCTTGTTCCGGCGCAGCACCGTCCCCTCAATGGTGGGCGTGGAGAATTCGATGGACTCCCCCTTCGTGGTAAGGTTGGTAGCCGGGATGCCGAACTTCACACGGTACAGCCAGAAGTAGCGGTATTTCCCGTTTGCCTTCTTTGCCCGGAACCCCACCGCCACCGGGTCGCCGCCGTCCTCGGATGCGGAAACCAGAACCTTGTTGCTGTCAATCTTTGCCCCTGTGAGGTCCTCTGCCACTGCGGGGCCGATGTCCGCCACGCCAAGGGCGAGCGTCCCGCTCTGGAACTCCTTCACGATCTCCGCCGCCCCGTCGTCCGCATACAGCGTCGCCTCCGCAAGCTCCACGGACAGCTCGGCGGTCATCGCTTTGGCAAGGGGGACGGGAGTGGCATAGGTCTCATCACCGTCCTCGTCCTCCGTGATCTTTGCATAAAATAATTTGTCAAGGCCAATCGTAGCCATATATCATTCCTCCAATCCATACAGTTTTGCCACATCAATGGCGTAATGGTGGAAGCCGGTATCATCCTCGTGGCCGATGTAGCACCTGTCCGTGATGGTAAAATCCGCCGCCAGCAGCTTTTTTACCAGCTTCTTTTTGTACGGCATATAGTTGCCCTTCACGAACAGGGAGAGCCGTGCCTCCTGCGTTTCATATTCCGGCGCATTGTCGGCGTGCAGCCCAAAGCTGTCGCCAAGCGGCGTCACCACCACATATTTGTCCGGCGGCGTGCCGGAAAACACGCCGGTCTCCACAGAAAGCCCGCAGCTTTCCACTGCGGGCTTGATTTCCGACAGCAGGCTCATAACCCATCCACCTCCTGCTCCAGCTTTGCCTTCATCGCTTCGATGGCGGCGTTCTTTGACGCCGATTTCGCAGGCTTTAAGAACGGCTTCGGCGGCTGCCCGCTTTTGCCGTACTCCAGAACAGACGCAATCTTGGCGTTGCTGTCCCCGTCCGTCCTCGGTTCGGAAAACCCGACCTTCACATTGAAATCCCCGTTCCTGTCCTGCAGGGCGGGGGAAGTGCCGAGGGCAGATAAAAGCTGCCCCGTGGAGCGTGACGGCTCCTTTGTCCCGCTGCCGATGGCCGCCTGCAGGTTGGAGCGCACCTTCGACTCCACCACTTCCGCACCCGCCTCCAGCACCTTCGGCAGGATTTCATCCGTTTTGTCCGCAAGCCGGGATACCTTCATCAGGAAATCCTCCGGCATTTTCCATGCCGCTTTAGCCACTTTTCTCCACCTCCTGCACCAATGCCTCCAGATACATCCCGCGCCCTTTGACATCCTCCACGGAAGTGATCCCAAAGGTATGCCCGGAACATATAATTTTCATGTCTGTTGTAACCGTGAGGTTTGGTATGGCACGGAAACGGAAAAGGTCGGTGGCAGTCGTAAAAGCGGCCATGTTCGCCCATTTCTCGCTGCCGTGCCGCCCCTCACGGTATGCCCGGACGGAAGCGAGGACTTCATCGGTTTCCACCTTGAAGCCCTCGTCATCGGTCGTGACCTTCTTCTGCACGATGTCGATAAAGACATTCATTTTTCCAAAAGACATCCGTCACACCTTCCATTCCCTGTCAAGCCGCAGGAGCAGGTTCACCGTGTTCCACACCTGCTGTGCGGCGTTTGTGTTGTCCGCAAAAAAGCCGCCCGTGCTGCCGTCCCTGCTTTCATAGAAATGGGAGGCAAGCATGATGACCGCCTGTTCCGTGGTCGGCGGCATTTCCTTTTCGCTGTAAGCCCCTTCCGGGATATGCTGGTAGCTTTCCGCATAGGACACGGCGGCGGTGATGTAGCTTTTCAGAAGCGCGTCATCCGCCGAATGCTCCAGTATGAGGTTCTTCTTCACTTTCTCAAGCAACGTATCCATATCCATCACCGCCGCCCCTTTCCTTAAGCCGAAGCCCCTGCCTTCTGCTCCAGCACCTTCACCGCTTCCGCAAGGATCATCTTCCCGTCCACACGCTGCGAGGCGAGGAAGCCCACCTGCCCCGTTGCCGCGAACAGCTCGTTCAGGCGCTTAAAGGAACGCCCCTGCCGGTCGGCAATCCAGTAATAGGAAAAATCACCGAAAGCGATGGTCTTTGCGCCTGCGGCAATGGCCGGCATATAGGCGGAGGTCTTTACCGGGCGGCCAAGGATGGTGTCCGGGGTACCCGCCGTAAGGGAAGGCTGCCATAAATACTGCCCGTTGCTGTCCTTCAGCTTGCGGATGGCCTTGATGGTGGAGTCGTTTAACACCCACACGGATTTCTTGCGGTACGGGGATTTCAGCGAATAATATAAATCCATCAGCTCATCCGCCGTCACTGCCGTGGAAGACGCAGCGGTCACGCCCGTTTCCGCGCCGCCCGTGGCCGCTAAAACGCCCAGCGGCTTGCCCGTGCCGTTGCCCGTGAAGAACGCCTCCTCTTCCTTCGCCCCGATCCTGCGGGCAAACTCGCGGGAGATATAGGACTGCAGGTCAAACACGCTGTCATTCAGCAGTTCCTCGGAAACCTTGATCATGGTACCCAGCTTGTAAGCGCCGATGGAAACCTGCCCGAAGGAGTCGTCGCTCTCCGGGAACGCCCCCTCCTCATCAATCCACGATGCCGTACCTTTGGTGGCCACAACGGGGATTTTGCGGTCGCCGCTTGAAGTCTGGATGACCTTTGCCATCTGGCGGAAGACGTTCTCCTCCTCCAGCGCCTCCACCAGTGTGCGCTCGTACTCATCCGGTACCAGATAGCCGCCCTCGGAGTCCGTGCCAATCTGCAGGGCATTGGTCACATTCGGCATCGGCGCCTTGGAGCGCATGGCATTCCAGAAATTCTTTTTGTACTCATCGGAGGCACGCCCCGTCTTATCCTCCCCGTCTGCATCCGCTTTGCCGCCCGGCTTCCCCGTGAGGGGCTTATTCAGCGGACGGTTCAGCTCCGCATCCAAAGCCTCCTGCCGCTCCAGCCTTGCGATCTCTTTCCCAAGGTCGGTGATCTCCTGCTCCATCTTCGTGTATGCGGCGTCATCCTCTGCGGAAAGGACGCCGTTCTCCTTCCTGTGGGAATCCAAAAATGCCTTTGCCGCCTCCCATGCCTTCGCGCGTTTCTCACGCAGTTCAAGAATCGTCATAATGAAATCCTCCTTCTTATCGCTTTAATAAATTAAGCCGCTCCATGAGTGCGTCCACGGAACGGCCGGTTTCTGTATCCGGTGCAGGGATTTCTGCCTGCGCCTGGATATCTGCTTTCGGTTTTTCCCCGCCATATTTGGCGGCCAGTTTATTCAAAAGGGCGTTGTTTGCCGCCCTGCGGGAGAACAGCATGGAGCTTGAAGCCGGAGGGAATTTCTTTTCCTCATCCTCTTCGGAACTGTCCCCTTCGCCCTCCTCCGGCTCCTTTTCCGGCTCCGTCTTTGCCCGCGCCATGATCTCATCCGCAAAGCCAAGCTCCACCGCTTTATTGGCATCCATCCACGTTTCCGCATCCATCAGGTGCGACAGCTTCGGGCGGGAAAGCCCCGTCTTTAACACATAGGCATTGATGATGGACTCCTTCACTTCGGAAAGCATATCGATGGCCTTCTGCATCTCGGCATGGTCGCCCCAGGCGATGGTAGCGGGATTGTGGATCATCAGCATGGATACCGGGGACACCAAAACCGTGTCGCCTGCCATGGCAATGACGGATGCCGCCGATGCAGCGATGCCGTCAATCTTTACGGTTACCTTTCCCTTATAGTTGGAGAGCATATTGTAAATCTGTGCCGCCGCCACACAGTCGCCGCCCGGCGAATTGATCCACACGGTAATGTCACCGCTCCCGGCATTCAGCTCATCCTTGAAAAGCTGCGGCGTGACGTCATCGTCAAACCAGCTTTCCTCTGCGATGGTGCCGTTCAGAAACAGAGTCCTCTCCTCCGGAGCCGTCCCCGTCTCCGCCTGGTTCCTCCACTTCCAGAACTTCTTCGTTTTCATTGGATTCCTCCTCTCCGTCCTTTTTGCCGAACAGACCGGCATCGGACAATTTTGTCATGTTCCCGTTTATCAGATACAGGTCACCTCCCAACTCCTCCGGGATACGGTCAAGGTTCTCCAGCTCCCGGATGTCATTTGCGGACATCCACCCGTTCTGCCGCCCCACGGCGTACCCGTTCATGCGGCTCTGATAGTCGCCCCGGAGCAGGCCGTCCACATTGAATTTCACAAAATACTGCTTCTTTTCCTCCGGCGTCAGCAAAGACCGCACCATGGACTGCTCCCACCGGGATACCCATGGGTCGAGGGTGTATTTCACAAATTCAAGCGACTGCTGCTCTATATTTGAAAACGAGGATTTCTCCAGGTCGCCCACCATGTGCGGAGGCACACGGAAAATCCTCGCAATCTCATTGATCTGGAACTTCCTCGTTTCCAGAAACTGCGCCTGTTCCGGGGAAATGGAGATGGGCGTGTATTTCATCCCCTCTTCCAGCACTGCCACCTTGTTTGCGTTGTGGCTGCCGCCAAAGGTGGACTGCCAGCTCTCCCGCACCCTTGAGGGGTCTTTCAGCGTTCCCGGATGCTCCAGCACGCCGCTCGGCTGTGCACCGTTGGCGAAGAACTTCGCCCCGTATTCCTCGCAGGCAATCGCCATGCCGATGGCGTTCTTTGCCATGGCAATCGGGGAATAGCCTACCAGCCCGTCAAAGCCAAGACCGGGGATATGCAGAACCTCCGATGGCGGCAGGATGACTGTGCTGCCTTTCACGGTCGGCGCGTCATCCATGCTCACCGTGTATTCGTAATAAAGCTGCCCCTTGGAATCCCGCTCCACATTCATCCGGTCCGGCATCAGTGGGTACAGCCCCAAGACCTCCCCCTTGCCGTTGCGGATGATCTGTGCATAGGCATTGCCCCAAAGGAGCAGGTGTGTCATCAGCGTTTCCCGGAACACGAAAGAAGTCATCTCCGAATTCGGCTCGTCATGGAGTAAAAAATACAGCGGGTGGTCTGCCGCCTTTTCCTTCCCTCCATTATCCGTATATCTGTAAAAATGCAGCGGCAGCCCCGCCACCGCCTCGGACAGAATCCGGACGCAGGAGTACACCGCCGTCATCTGCATGGAGGAACGCTCATTGACACGCTTCCCGCTCGTGCTCCCGCCCATGAAAAAGCTGTAGGCGCTGCCCGACGTGCGGTTCTGAGGCGCATCCCTCGCCCTGAACAACCCGCTGAATAATCCCATAGGAACCACGCTCCTTTCCGAAAAGCAGACAGACAGAAGGCACCGCCGAAGCGATGCCCGTCTGCCTGCCCGAAATGTATTTTTATTTTTCTTCCTTGAACTGTTTTATCCATCTGTCAAGGTTTATCCCGTCCCGGAACCCTGCCCGGTAGTAATATTCGTTTTCCCTTGTTGCTTCCGAGTTTGTCACATCCTCGCACAGCTCCATCATTTCCCGCTGCTCCGCGCTTAACTGCTCAAACAGCAGCTCGTGTGCCTGGTCTGCTTTTTCCGCCTCCGCCGCCTGTTCCTCCGTAAGGGGATAATCCTTTTTAAAGGCATCGTGATGCATCCCCATCCGTTCCGAAATGATAAGCTCAAGGAAATCCTTCTCGTCCATCTTTCCACCTCCTTCGCCAGACAGCATAAAGGAACTTGCGGAAAATAGCCATATAAGGAACCGACAAAGATAATGTGTACAGACTGGTGAAAAATCAAAATACAAGTAGCCCCCGGCTGTCATAGACGGAAGCCCCTGCATCGTTCCCGCAGCGGATGGCACGGTCAAGCCCCATGATCGTGGCCACCGCACCGTCAATCTTCTCCGTGGATTTCTCCTTGTCCGCCTTGATGTTGCCCGCCGGGTCGGTGCGGATGAAGATGTTGTCCATCATCCACCTAAGGACCGGATGCCCGCTGTGGGCAATCATCTGCTCCAGCACCAGCTTCATCAGCTCTTTGGTCGGCGGGGACATATCCTTGAAGCCCTGGCCGAACGGGACCACCGTGAAGCCCATGCCCTCCAGGTTCTGCACCATCTGCACCGCACCCCACCGGTCGAAGGCGATCTCCCGGATGTTGAACCTCTCCCCAAGCCGCTCGATGTATTTCTCAATAAAGCCGTAATGCACCACGTTCCCCTCCGTGGTCATCAGCTTCCCCTGCCGCTCCCACACATCGTAGGGGACATGGTCGCGCCGCACACGCAGCTCCAGCGTTTCCTCCGGCACCCAGAAGTACGGCAGGATGCAGTATTTATCCTCCTCGTCCAAAGGAGGGAACACCAGCACGAATGCCGTAATGTCCGTGGTGGAGGATAAGTCCAGCCCGCCGTAGCAGACGCGCCCCTCCAGGTCATCCTCCGAAACCGGGAAGGCGCAGGCATCCCATTTATCCATGGGCATCCACCGCACCGCCTGTTTCACCCACTGGTTTAAGCGGAGCTGCCGGAAACTGTTCTCCTCCCCCGGATTCTGCTTTGCCGACTCGCAGGCCGCCTCCACTTTGTCAATCCCCACCGTGATGTTTAAAGACGGATTTGCTTTCTTCCACACCTTCGGGTCCGTCCAGTCGTCCGCCTCATCCGCTCCATAGATGACGGGATAGAAAGTGGGGTCAATCTTCCGTCCCTCCAAAATGTCCTTTGCCTTCTGGTGCGTCTCATAGCAGATGGAATGGGTATCCGTCCCCGCCGTGGTGATGAGGAAATACAGCGGCTGCATCCGGGCATCCCCGGAGCCCTTGGTCATGACGTCAAACAGCTTCCGGTTCGGCTGCGTGTGAAGCTCGTCAAACACCACGCCGTGGATGTTGAAGCCATGCTTGGAATACGCCTCCGCCGAAAGCACCTGGTAGAAGGAATTGGTCGGGGTGTATATGATCCGTTTCTGCGAAGCGAGTATCTTCACCCGCTTGGAAAGGGCCGGACACATCCGCACCATGTCCGCTGCCACATCAAAAACGATGGTGGCCTGCTGCCGGTCGGCAGCGCACCCGTACACCTCCGCCCGTTCCTCCCCATCCCCACAGGTAAGGAGCAGCGCCACAGCCGCCGCCAGCTCCGACTTGCCCTGTTTCTTCGGAATCTCCACATAGGCCGTGTTGAACTGGCGGTACCCGTTCGGCTTCAGTGTGCCGAAAATGTCGCGGATGATCTGCTCCTGCCAGTCGATCAGTTCAAAGGGCTTCCCCGCCCATGTGCCTTTGGTGTGGCAGAGGCTCTCGATGAACATCACGGCAAAATCAGCGGCATCCCTGTCATAGCGGCTTTCCTTTGCCTTGAATTTTGTTGGCTTATATTTTTTCAGCTTCCGCATTGCCACCTGAATCACCTCCCCAAAGATTGCATAAAAAATGACCTGCCCCTGGCAAGCCGTAATCTATCGGTACAAGATACAGAGCCTTCCGGCTCCGCTCTTGGAATGTTCCGTTTATTATTTTAGAAAAGTGCATCAATTTTGTCATACTCGGCTTTCAGCCTCGCGTATTCCTGTGCTATGCACTGCCTTCTGAATCCGTTTTTGCAGGATTTCCCCTCTTTCCAAAGGCGTTCAAGTTCTGCTTTCCTCCCTGCCAGAATCTCAATCCCGTTTCCTTTCTTTGCATCCTTCAAATCCCGTTCAAATCTTGTCATGCCCGTGTCCTCCGTTTTCTGTGTTTTCCCTTTCGGTAGTACACATATTTGCTCTTTCTGTGGATAATAGCAAGCGAATTCGGAACATATACTGCACAAATATCTGCAGGGGAAATTGTGTGGTTTTCAATGGTTGGGGATGTGCTTCCCATCCTCGATCCAGTCAACCAGAGCGATGATCTCGCCATCGGTCTCCATCCGTTCAAACTCTGCCACATCCTCCATGTCCCAATCGACGGGGTACACACCGCAGAATTCCACAATGCAGTCTATCTCACCGGTCTCAATCCAGTCCCGGTTCAGGTTCCATGCACCGCAAACCGTATCCACATGGCCATGGCTGACATGGTTCCGGTCAAGGATACCCTCGATTTTTCGGATGGTCACATCCTTATAAATGTCAGTATCCTTCGGAACCGTAATGTAAAACATACATTTTGTGATCTCGCCCCGTTCCTTCCTGGCATCAATCCATTCCTGGATGACTTCTGTCCGTTTCCTCATAGCATCCTCCTTTGCCCTTTTCAGTTCTGTCCATGTCTCCCGTAGCACCTGTGGATGGCCTCAAGGATCTGTTCCTGCTCATCCCCGTCCACACCGATGCTCTCCAGTGCCTCCCTGGTGCCGCAGTCCGGGCAGATCTGCGTTTTGCCGTCCGCCCGTGAAACTGCAGGCCTCCCATGGTAGGTCTGCCCGCATCTGGGGCAGACCGAAATCCTTGCTATCATGTCAACAGTGTCTTTCATCGTGTTTTCCTCCTGATTCCGTATTTTCCTGCCGTGTGGCGAGCGCCGCCTCCCTGCTGCGGAACATCCGCCCTGCGGATGCGCGGTAACGGCTGCCCCTGCTGTTCTGAAGGGTGAAATACCTCCCATCGAATCCCAACACGGTGTAATTGCCCGTGCAGCCGTTCTTCCGGTTGGTCGCCATGAAGCAGGCGTCCCCGGTTTTCCACCCGCCCGGAAATTCCTCCCTGCTGTCCGCATATGCCTGTTCCAGAAATGCCTCGTCGAATCCGAAGCTCCGGTAGCCCTGCCTGCAGGTCTCCATGTAGGATTCGCTCGGCAGCCCAAGCGGGCGGTCCTCATGCATGATGTAGACGAAAACCTTCCGCAACCGCACCTTTCCGGTCTTGATGCCCTTGAGGGGCAGCTCCATCTCCTTTTTGTAGTAAAAAGTGGGGAAACCCTCGTAGCGGTCCAGCGCCGCCTCATCCTCCTCCGTCACCGCCCATGCCGCCACGGGGACGCTTGCGCCCTCCTGCGGCTCGATGGTGAGGTAGGAGCCGGTCCTGCTGCCTTTGAACAGCAGCCGGTAGCCCCCAATTACCGAAGTGCCGATGATCCTCGCCCCTGGGCAGCGCATCCGCATCTGCGGGATGTTCAGGTTTGAGCCGTAAGCAATGTAGTATCTCTTTTCCATTCTGAAATCCGTCCTTTCCGAAGGGGGCACCCTTCTACCGCCTTAAGGCCGCCGGAGCGGCCGGTGGCAAGGCGGCAGGAGGCTACCTCCCGCGTTCCCTTCAAGCAGCCCTTCCGTTTCGGAAGGATGCGTCCCCTGCAAGCCTCTTTGTGAGGATGTCCCTTGCGGTCTTGAATTCGTCCCCGATGAAGCCGAGCCGGAGGAGCCATGTCCGCATGGCGTATTTCGGGTTCTCGTTCTGCTGTGGCTTCGGGCTTGCGGTCTTCACTTCCTTCGCCATCTGGCTGAGTGCGAGGCAGAGCTGGATGTAACTCTTGAGCTGCCCTGCGTGGAGGCCGCCCCTGCGCCCGTCGCCCGGCTCGTCGAACTGGAAGAGCCGGAACTCGACCGTGCCTTTGGTGAAGGTTGCGTGGTAGTTGAGCATATGGTAGCGGCTGTCGTTGTAGTGCTGGCTCCTGCCGTAGTTTGCGCCGTGGCTCGTGTACCAGATGTCCGCAAGGGCCGCCATCGTGGAAGGCTTCTTCCGGTTGACCTGCTCCAAAAACCGTGGGTCTACCGTGCGGCAGTAGCGGTTCATCCTGCCCCTGTCAAGGTTTAATGCATCCGCAATCAGGCTTTCGTGGCTTGCCATGATGTTGGCGAGGTTTCTGAGGCTCTGCGGCGTGTGGCCTTTCGCACCGATGTGGATGTGTACCCCGCAGCCCCTTCCCGCATCGCTCTTCGCGCCGGCGTGCCGTAGCTGCCGGATGAGCTCCTGCAGGGTTTCGATGTCCGCATAGGTAAGGATGGGTGTCACCAGTTCGCACTTTTCGCTGTCCGGCCCTGCGATGCTTACATCCTTCTGGAATTTCCACTCCCTGCCCTGCGCATCCCATGCGGAGTAGGTTTCGTAGCCGTTCCTGCGCGCCGTGTATTCGTGCCTGCCTGTTCCGAAGAAGTCCGCTGCGACCTTCGCCGCCCTGCTCCTTGCGATGCTGTTCATCTCCACCTCAACCCCGATGGTCTGCTTTTTCATTTCCTCAACCTGCCTTGCTAACTTTGCGTTCATGCTGTTTTCCTCCGTTTTCTTTGTGTGTTTTCCCTTTCGGTAGTACACATATTCGCTCTAAAAGGGGATAATAGCAAGTTAATTCGAGGCATATATTACACAATGTTTTCTGCAGTTCTTTGTGTATTTTATTGCAGCTTCCGGCAGGCATCCTCGCCGTAAATTACATGGAGATGGCTTCCGTTATCCCATGCGACCATGACGCTCGCCGTGTCATCCACACCCGTCACGGTTCCCTTTGTCCCGATGGGCGGGGCCTGCACATCGTCCATCCGCACAAGCTCCACCCGTGTACCTGCAGGGTACTCCCTGCGGACAAGCTCCACAATTTCCCTATTCGGAAACTTCATCGCTGACCGCCTCCTTCCTTTCGCCGTTCTTAAAAGCCGAGCTGCCGGAAAGGTTCTTCAGCAGGAGCTTCCGCTCGCCCTTGTATTCCGTGCCGATGAAGCCGAGCCGGAGCAGGAAACACCGGAAAGCGTATTTTTCATTGTCGGCAGGCTTTTCCTTTGCCGTGATGCGCTTCTGGTTCCGCGCCATGTCGCAGAGGGCGGCAATGAAGTGGGTGTAGGCTTTCACCGACTCGCTGTCCTGCCCCTCTGCAAACCATGGGAAGGAAACTTTTTCCCCGTCCGTTTCAATCGGGAGGCTGTCAACCGCCAGAGCCTTTTTTATAAGGCTTCCCTTGGCATCCACCAGCTTCCGCAGGTTCTCCAGCGCGGTGTCCGTGAAGGATTCCCTTGGCATTGCCACTGTAAGCCCCACGTTTGCCTCCTGCGGCGCAGTTTCCGGTGCTTCCGCATAGTTATCTGGCTCTGCGGTTTCTTCCGCTGTGCCGCCTTCCTGAGCCGATTCAGCCACCCGTGCGTCAAGCCATCCCTGTGCCATTTCCGTCGGGGCTGCAACAATCCCCCTGTCAGCAAGCCGCTCCAGCAGGTTTTCAATTTCCTCTGAATCCGCCCGGTCGTCAAATTCCACTGCGCCGGTCCTGTCGATGTGGAAGTAATCCACCTCGTAGGCCGCCGTCGGCATTCCGAGGTATTTCGGCTTTACTTCTAAAATCTCCCCCATTGCCTGCACCAGTGCTTTCCGCTCTGCCCCTGTCCTGTTAAATTCAAATCTCATGTGATTTCCCTCCGTTTTTTTTCGTTTTCCCTTTCGGTACTACATTAATCACTCTGAACCGCAAGAATAGCAAGCGTTATGTGAGAAAAAATGTCACAATAAAAAGTCCGGGAACTGTGCGTAATACACAATGCCCGAAAGCACAAAATAAACATTCGGGAGTGCCACGCCGTTGCCCCACATTTTATACTCGGCGCTATCGGAATGGGGGTTCCTCAGCCATTTGATGATCTGCTTATCTGTCTTTGGCTTCGTGGAAGTCCCCGCAATCCTCCGGTGGGTCTCAAAGACCTCCCGCCAGAATGCCAGCTCATCCTCCGTGGGTTCCTCCGTCCCAAGGCCAGCGCACCACCAGTCCGGGAAGCCCTGCAGCCTTGCGCATTCTGTTGGCGTCAGCCTGCGGACGATATACTCCGGCTCCACGATATGGTAATCCCCGCTGAACGCCTCCTGGTTCCCAAGCCACTGCTTGGAGCCCATGCTTGCGGATAATGTGCCGAACACTTCCTTTCCGGATGCAGTCTGCACATCGTTGATGACGGGTGGGTCTTTGTAATCCGTAGCCACCAGCGTGTTCGCCAGCTCTTTCTCCGCCCGTGTGAAATGGGAATTCTTACTGGTGCAGTAGGTCGGCTGTGCCACAGCGTGGCGGTCCGTAGCATCCAAAGTAAAAGACACATCCTCATTGATGCCGCTGCCCTGCGACCCGTTCTTATCGTCCCTCCCAATCATGGAACCCTGCAGGACGAAAGTCTGCATCTGCATATTCCGGGTCGCCATCAGCGCCCCGGACTTCCCCTGCAGGTCAATCACCTCATCCCTCTGGTTGATATGGAATGCCAACATCCCTTCCGGCTCCACCACAGCGATTCCTCCCTGGTTGCATCCGGGATTCCCTCCATTGGCATCCAGCGTCCGGGAGGTTTCCGCCTCATAGAATCCGCTGTGGGGATTATCCGATTTCATGGCATTGCTGTCTTTGGAGCAGATGCCGTAAGCCTGCACCACCAGCTCATTACAGCGGCTTTCCCCAACATCAAAGGCATTCAGCGTGTTTGCCACCTTCCCGTCCTTCCACGCAGGCGCTTCTTCTGCGGAATGCGGTCGTGTTCCTTTACAGAACGGCACGAACACCGTCTGGTCATTATTGCAGGAGAGCGTTGCCGATTTGTCATCCTGAATAATCGAACCTTTCCCGCCGCCTTCGCAGCCGGAGCGGATTTTCAGCGTCTTGGGTGTGTCTGCGTCCATCACCATCGGGACATTGCCTCCGCCCGTCCCCATCCGGGAAGTCAGCGTCTGCACCTTTCCATCCTCCGACAGCTTCACCCGGCTGTCTGCCGGATGGTTTTCCAGAGCCACCGCAGCCGGCACCGTACCGGCGCGGAGCGTGGGCGAGGTTTCCTCCTCGTATCCAATCCCCCGCGCCTTTGCGGAATGCTCCGTGCAGAAACCAGCCGATTCCAGCACACACGGCGGATGATGTGCCTCCGCCCGCAGGGTGCAGGTCACCCCATCTGTCACATCCATCCGCTGCCCGCCCTGGTCGTTTAAGCAGACGCCGCCTGCCGTTCCAGTGCTTTCCGCAGCACCTCCGGCAGCTCCTTGCCACGCACGGAAGCCCTCCGCAGAATACCCAGACACGCCTTCGGACTCAAATAATACCTTTCCGGCACTCCCGCCTGCAAAATCTGCGACAAGGTAGATGCGTTTCCTTCGTTGGGGGATTCCCCAAAATTGGGCGTCAAGCACCCGCCATGCAAGGGAAAATCCATCTCCCATGACAGTTCCCGCATTTGCCCATTTCCCCTTCGGAGGTCCAGGTACAGAAATGCTTTCGTCTTTGACGGAGCATATCGCTTCGAGGACTGCCTTGAAGTCCTCACCTTTGTTGGACGAGAAGGCTCCGGGGACGTTCTCCCACACGATAAACCTTGGATATTTTCCATCTGTTGCACACCTCATTTCCTTTACGATTCGTATTGCCTGGTAGAACAGGCAGGACTGCCGCCCTTCCAGTCCCGCCCGCTTGCCGGCCACCGACATATCCGTGCAGGGTGAGCCAAAGGTGATGATGTCCACGGGGGCAATCTCTGCACCATCCACCGCAGAAATATCGCCCAAGTGCTTCACGGAGGGCAGCCGCTTCGTAGTCACCCGGATGGGGAACGGCTCAATCTCCGAAGCCCACAAAGGCTTTATTCCGGCAAGCAGCCCGCCGAGCGGAAAGCCCCCGCTGCCGTCAAACAGGCTGCCGAGGGTCAGGCAGGAATCCGCAGTCTGCGGATTCGGTGTGTCTCCGCCGCCTGTGCCTGGCTCCCTTCTATGGATATATATAGCGTCCACTATGCCTCCACCTCCTTCACCAGTTCTGAGTACGGGATTTTCTCCCCGCCCCGCTCCACAAAAATATCCTCCGGCGCAATCCCGATTTCCACGGCACGGCGAAGGATAACAGATGCGTATTTTTCATCCAGTTCCATCATGTGGCAGACGCGGTTCATCTGCTCGCATGCCATCATCGTGGAGCCGCTGCCGCCGAAAGTGTCTATCACGATGGCGTTCTCCTGCGAGGAATTGCTGATCGGATAGCAGAGCAGGTCAAGCGGCTTGGAGGTCGGGTGGTTCTTGTTCCGCTTCGGCTTGTCGTAGTTCCAGATGGTGGTCTGCTTCCGGTCGGAATACCACGGATGTTTGCCGTTCTTCAGAAAACCATACAGCACAGGCTCATGCTGCCACTGGTAATCCGAACGCCCAAGCACCAGGGAATTCTTCACCCAGATGCACACACCCGCAAGGTGGAATCCTGCGTCCACAAAGGCTTTCCTGAAATTCAGCCCCTCCGTGTCCGCATGGAACACATACGCCGCGCCGCCTTTTTCCAGATGCTCCGCCATGTTCTGAAAGGAATTGTACAGAAAAGTGTAGAACTCCCCGTTCTCCATGCTGTCATTCTGGATGGAAAGCCCGCTGCCGCTCCTGAATGCGACGTTATACGGCGGGTCCGTCACGATGAGGTTTGCCTTCTTCCCGTCCATGAGCGCCGCCACATCCTCCGCACTGGTGGCGTCCCCGCACATCAGCCTGTGCCTGCCCACCGTCCAGATGTCGCCCCGCTCCACGAACGCCGCTTTCTCCAGTGCCGCAGAAAGGTCGAAACCATCATCTTTCACATCTTTTTCACCGTCCGCAGCAAAAAGGTCTGCTATCTCATCCTCACCGAAGCCCGTCAGCGATACATCAAAATCCGCACCCTGCAGGGATTCAATCTCGATGCGGAGCAGCTCCTCATCCCATCCGGCATCCAAGGCCATGCGGTTGTCCGCAAGGATGTAGGCTTTTTTCTGTGCCTCTGTCAGATAGTCCACAAACACACACGGGACTTCCGTGATCCCTTCCTCCTTTGCCGCCGCAATCCTGCCATGCCCAGCGATGACATTAAAATCCCGGTCGATGATGACCGGGTTAATGAAGCCGAACTCCCGCAGGGATGAGCGGAGCTTGGTGAGCTGCTCCGGCGAGTGCGTCCGCGCATTGTTCACATATGGCACTAATTTTGAGAGCGGCACAAGTTGCATCTCGGTTGTCGTCTTACCCATTTTTCCTCTACACTCCTTTCCTTGCACGGAGCAGCCGCTCCATCACGTCATCCTGGGGCGTGTTCCCCTGGAATTCCACAGAGCAGTTCTCCTTCACAATCTGGTAGATCTGCATCCAGCAGTAATTGGTCTGCTTCATGTAGGACTGGCTCATGGTGACATAAGGGGAGGCGATGGCGGCACCCGTGGTTGGGTGCTTCGCAAGGAAGCCCGTGGAGGATACAATTTCCTCGCACTGAATCCACCGGGACACACTCATGGCGTACTGCTCCACCATCTGCACTGTGACCAGTTTTTCACATCCCCTTGCCTTCAGCCACGCATAGGTTTCGTTGTAGACTTCCTCCGCCACCAGCTCCCGCCCGCTTTTCTGCGGGGATTTCAGGAAGTCCTTCACGGGCGGCACTTCCATGCCCTCCAGTTCGGCAGGCTCCATCATAACTTCCGCCGTCCGGCCTTCGGCAATCTTCTCCGTCAGCGCCTTGGGTTTTCGTCCTGCCCCCGGCCTTGCACCGCCGCGCCTGCTGCCGTCTTTTGCCACTGTCCTCACCCCGTTTCTTTGATTTCGTTTGAAAAAATACTGCGGAAATCAAACGCCGCAGCACCTTAAAAAGCCTATGGGACATGGAAACCGCCAAGGGGTTAATCCCCCGTTTGATTTCCGGTTTTTATGCACGAAGCCCCAGGCCGCTGTCCTGATAAATCTGTTTTAGAGATTTTGACCGCCCCTCCCGCCATGGATTTTCTCATGGCAGGAATTACACAGGCTCATCAGGTTGCTTTCCTCATTAGTGCCGCCATCCGCTATGGCGGTCTTATGATGCACCAGCACGGCGGGAGTGTACTTCCCATCACTTAAGCACCTCTCGCACAGCGGATGCCCCGCAATGTACCTGTTCCTTATCTTCTTCCACGTGCTGCCGTACCGCCCGCCGCTGTCATAACCCCTGGTGAAATGGTTGTAGTGCCTGTTCATCAGCTTTGCGTGTTCCTCACAGTAAACCCCGTCCGCCAGCTTTGGGCAGCCAGAGTAACGGCACGGCCGTTTCGGTTTCCTCGGCATCTGCTTCACCTCCCCATGGCATAAAGAAAGCCCCCGCAGGAGAAGCTCCCACGAAGGCCGCCAGTCTTTATGCAGTTTTCGATATTATCAGTATACCACGCCTTAAGGCAAACATTTTACACGATATTACTCATGTGCATCCCCGCCCGGCTTTTTCGGTTCAAATCTCATGTCCTTACAGACATTTGCGAATGACCGGTATGTGCCTGCCACCAGCTCCGACCAGTGTTCCAACTGCCCCGTCATGATCTCCATCTGCCGAAGCAGCTTGTAGATGTGGAACTCCGGGTCGTAATTGCCGACGTTCTCGTTGATGTCCAGCTCATCAAACATTTTCTGCGTGTTCTCCAATGCCACGGCATTGAATGTCTCCATGTTCTCCGCCATAGTCCCGATGATCAGCTTCTCCAGTTCCTCCGCCGTGGTGAATTCCTCAAACACCTCAAAGTAATGGTACTGGTCGTTGTACACATAGAAAAAGTTCGGTCCTTTCCTGCCAATGGCGATGTCCGAATCCCACTCGCTCCAATAATCGCTGTATTTTTCAGCCACCGCCATGATCTTCGAAACTTCATCCCCTTCTGCCATCCTGCACCTCCTCTCGTTTTGGTATGGTGCATATTACCGTCATTCAGGGAATATATCCACTCCTATTTTCATAAATTTCAGGATTTCCCAAAAAGCAGGATGGTCAAATGGTGCAGCGCACGGTTCTTTTTGTTATAGGCGGAACTCTGCTCAATGTGGAAGTGGTCTGCAATTTTATAGATGACGCTGCTGCCGTATTCGTTGCTGCTGCTATAAAAGGCTTCCAGCACATACCTCTCATCTTCCGAAAGCTCCTCCCATGCCGGAAGGAACCACGCCATATACTCCACTGCCTGGCGGTAACGCTCTTTCAGGACATCGATTTCCTCAATGCCCTTTATCATCCTGTCCTCTACAGCATGGGGATTGTGTGTGCGGGGCATCCCGTCAGACTGCGGGCTGCTGACACCGCCCATCTTCTCATATGCCGCCTTTATCTCATCATCCGTATGTTCGATGATGAATTTCATGCTGCTGTAATCTTTCAATGCATCCACGGCCGCCGACCGCTTGTCAAGGTACTTCCAGATAATGCTCATAAGCCATGCCTCCAATCAAAATAGATTTGCTTCCCCCGGATTTTCATGGATTGTCATTGATTTTCATTGATTGGCCCAGATTTGCAATTTTGACTGGCGGCATTCCCGCTTATACCTTAAGGTCTGCCTTCACCGCATCGATCAGTGCGGTCTGTGTGGTGTCCTTCTCGGATAATGCCTTCATGATCCGCTCGTCTATGGTGCCTTTCGTGATGATGTGCTGCACCACCACGGTTTCGGATGCCTGCCCCTGCCGCCACAGCCTCGCCACCGTCTGCTGGTATAGCTCAAGGCTCCATGTCAGCCCGAACCACACCAACGTGTTTCCTCCGCTCTGGAGGTTGAGGCCATGCCCCGCACTTGCCGGGTGGATCAATGCCACCGGGATTTCCCCGGCGTTCCACCTGCGGATGCTGGAATCCGTGTCCAGCCTTGCATATGGGATTTTCAGCTTTTGGAGCCGCCCCGAAATCCTCTCAAGGTCATGCCGGAACCAGTAAGCCACCAATACTGGCTTTCCGTTCGCCGCTTCGATGATGTCCTCCAGAGCGTCCAGCTTCCGCTCATGGATGGCGACTGTTTCCCCAGCATCGGTGTATATTGCCCCGTCCGCCATCTGCGACAGCTTCCCGGAAAGGGATGCGGCATTGGCGGCTGTAATTTCCCCGCCCGGTAGCTGCAGGACAAGGTCTTTTTTCAGTTCCTCGTATTTCTCCCGCTCCGTTTCGGAAAGGTACACCGTGTACCTGGAATTTATCAGTTTCGGCATCTGCAGGTGGTCGGTGAATTTCATGGAGATTGTGATGTCTGATATTCTGCTGTAAATCTGCTTCTCCGCCCCCGGCAGCGGCTTGTAGGAGAATACCACCTGCCCGTTCTGCTTATCCGGCCGGAAGTAGGAGGTGCGGTACTGCCCGATGAACCTGCCAAGCCGCTCCCCCATGTCCAGCAGCCGGAACTCCGCCCACAAGTCCATCAGACCGTTGCTGCTCGGTGTGCCGGTCAGCCCCACGATGCGCTTTACCTTCGGCCGGACTTTCATCAATGCCCGGAACCGCTTCGTCTGATGGTTCTTGAAAGAGGACAGTTCATCGATCACCACCATGTCAAAGTCAAACGGTATGCCGCTCTCCGCAATCATCCACTGCACATTCTCACGGTTGATGAGGTAAATATCCGCTTTTTTCCGAAGCGCCGCCACCCTTTCTGTTTCTGTCCCGACGGCTACTGAATAACGAAGCTCACTCAGATGGTCCCATTTTTCAATCTCCGCTCCCCATGTGTTCCGTGCCACCCGCAGCGGGGCAATCACCAGAATGCGGCGAACCTTGAAGCTGTCAAACAGAAGATTATTTAAAGCCGTCAGCGTGATGCTTGTTTTGCCAAGCCCCATGTCCAAAAGGACTGCCGCCACCGGGTGTGTTTCGATATATTCCGTAGCAAATCTCTGGTATTCATGCGGACTGTATCTCATCAATGATCCCTCCAATCTGCGATTCGTTATCCAGCACATACACTTTAAATCCCAACTGCCGAAGCTGCCTGTGCCGTGCCAACTGCAGGGGGCGGGGCTTTTTCCCTGGAGCCTTGACCTCCACAAATGCCATTTTCCCATCCGGGAGAAGTGCCAGTCTGTCAGGCACCCCATCAAAACCGGGCGATGTGAACTTTACTGCCAATCCCCCGACGGCCTTAACAGCCGCCTTGAATTTCTGCTCTATAGTTTTCTCTCTCATGCAAATGCCTCCAATCCCTTTATTTTTCAAGCATTCCAGCCTTTAGGGTGCAGGTCGGTGCAAGTCGTACCTAAAACTCCTCTATAAGTGATTTTTTGCTGAAAAAACTGCCCTAAAGGGGGTTTATACCAAGACCTGCACCGACCTGCACCTTTCCCCAAAACATGGGCTTTCTCAGTCCTCAAAATCTTCCTCCTTTATCCGCAGCCCGTACACGATAATGCCGGCCTTCGCCTTTCTCCGGGAAAAGCCGGCAGACTCCAGCGCATTATAAAAATCTGCCGTGCTTCTGGTGTACTCGCCCGTCCGCATACAGTAACTGCGGTATTCCTGGTACAGAACGCCGGATTTCTCCCGATAAGTCTTATCAGCCTCGCAGCACTCATTCAGGAAATGCCCAAGCCAGTCATTGTCCTCCCGATAGGATTTGATGGCATCCTCCACGCAGGCAGGGCAGGGGATATGGAAGTTCCGGTCAATGGCTTTCTTTGCACCCTCAATGATCCACGCCATGACAGCCGGGGACGCTTCCGACACAAGGAAATCCGCATAGTTCTTCACGTCCCCCGCGCCCTCTATCCTGGCATGGAAGGGGATCACGATTAAGCGCCGCCACGTTCCCGGATCATTTGCACCCACCCTCGGCAGGTGGTTGGTATACAGCACGAGGGTGTGGCTCGGCGTGAAAGAAAACGGGTCTTTATATTTTTTCTCCGCAAAAATCTCATCCGTGGAACACATCTGCTTTACCACTGAGGTGTTCAGCCGCATCCCTTCCTCCAGCTCGGCGGCAATAATAAGCCGTTTGCCCTTCGCCTCGGCAAGCTCCGGCTTCACGTTCCTCTTGCAACCTACGGTCAGCGTATCGGCGGACATATTCCCGCTGTAGGTTCCAAGCACACGGGCTATCGTGTTCCAGAAGGTAGACTTTCCGTTCCTTCCCTCCCCGTAGGCAATCACCAGCGATTCCATGTAGACACGCCCCACTGCTGCCATGCCCACAATCTGCTGCACATAATCAATTAATTCCTGGTTTTTGCAGAAAATAGTGTCCAAGGAATCCCGCCACAGCTTTTTTCCTTTATCGCCGGGAGCTGCCGCCGTCATTTTGGTGATATAATCCTCCGGGCTGTGGTCGCGCTTCCCCTCCAGCCCGTCCGGAAGGTAATAGGTGCCGTCCGGCGTGTTCAAAAGGAACCCGTCTTTGTCAAGGTCTGATACGCTGATTTCCAGCATCGGCTTTGCCGCCTGCAGCGCCGACACCACATACTTCATATCCCTCCGCTTCATCACGAACGCCTTATATGCCTGGGCGGACAGATACGCAAGGTAGGCGTCCATCTGCCCGCTGCTGATCTTCTTTTCCAGCGACTTCCCGCCGGAAGTAATGGCATCCTCCGAAATGCCCGTGTCCATAAGTGCCTGCCGTGTACGGTCGATCTCATCCTTTGCGTCCGCAAGCTGAAGGTCGAGGAACTCTTCTGCCGCACCTACCGCCTGCTGCTTCGATTCCACCCAATACTGCCCACAGAAACGCAGATAGTCTGTGGCCGCCGTGTACCGAAGCTCTACGCCATACTCCCTGGTCAGCACCTTCGCCTGCCCGATGTCCGAGTAATCGCCCGGCTTTAAGGATTCCCTCCCGAACTCGTCATTGTATGCATCCGGGGCGACATAGCCCTCCTGTCCCTGCACCTTTTCCGCAAAGCGGCAGGCGCTCTGCCAGATCATAGCAAGCTCCGCCTCCTCCAGAGGCGGATTGCATTTATTGGCTTCCTCCATGAAAATCTCATGTGCCTTTTCCGTTGCCCCGTACCGTTTGACCACGCGCCCCGCAAAATGGGACATGGTGGCGTTCCTCTGCCCCTGCGGTATCTCCCTGCCGCCCTGCGGCTTCACGATACAGTCAATGGTGATCTCGCCCTCATGCCACAGGATGGAATCTGCCGGATGCCCGAAGATGAACCGGGCGGAATCCAGCGCCTTGGCGTCAAAGAACGGGAATTTCTGCTGTATGGCTTTCTTCAAAGACGCGCACGCCTCCCCGTCTGTAATCGGATCATGCGGGAAGTACACATGGAATCTCGGTCTTGCGGACTTCCCCTCCTTCGGTTTCATATTGTTCCGGCTCGGCACCACAACAAATGCCACATCCCTCCCAATCTTTCCTTCCAAATCCTCCGGATGAATCCAGTCATCCGGATTGTCAGAATGGGAATTATCGCAGTCCATCACGTCCACATCACAGGAGAGGAAATGATCCCCGCTCCTGCGGCAGTTCTTGAATTCGGCGCACACATGGTCGAACGCCACCACCTCCATACAGTCGTCCTCATTGTCAATGACGCGCCTGTTGGGATATAAGCTGTTCTTTGCGTTCCCCCTGCAGTTCGCCGTATAAAATGTCATTTTCATAATTTGCAGACCTCCTCGCAGTTTTCTGTGAAATAGCGTACTGGTATATCCCTCTTTTCCGCCTTCTTAATCTCCGCCGCCATCCCTGTGGATATGGTTTTCCCGAACACCCACAACTGCTCGCACTTCCCCAAAAGCACCATGCTCATGAACATACCGATTGCCCGCTCCGCAGGCTTCCCGTCATCCAGGAACTGCGGAAACAGAAGGTGCGGTGCAAACGGAATCGCGCCGTTCTTCACCGCAAACCTGCTGTACCGCCTCGCTTTCTGCGTGTTCCCTTCTGTGTCCCCGGCAAACGGGGAGCATATATAGACAAGCGGCCGGTATGCCCGTTTCGCCGCCCTTTCTTCCTTCCTGATCCCCGATAACGCCGCATGGCTCGTCGGGTCGCTGTATCCCTCACTGTTGTATCTGCTGATTCCCATAAAACGCACCTCCATCCTGCCTGCATTTTTCTGTATAGACTGTGTCCGCAGACTTGTAAAACGGGCAGTCCCTCCCGCCAAAATCATTGTCCTTTAAGCAGGTGCAGACACCGCCCCTGTTTGCGAAACAGTCGCCGTGTGTCCTGCACCCCTGCATTGCCGCCCTGCTCATCCCTTTCCGCCTCCTAAGATCAATCTGATATTATTTTCCATCCGTTTACGGAGGACTTCCGTCTTGTTAAACTGCGCCCTCCAGTGCCTCCGCTCCAGGGAATCTACAGGGAACCCCTCCGCTTTGTCCGTGTACATTTCACAGAGTGCCTTATACCCGTCTGCCATCTCCCTCAATTCGGAAAGCAGCTCCACCCTTGTTTCGTCGGAGCAATATTGATTGATGAGCTTTGCGGCTTTCCTCATCGCCGGCATCTTGCAGGGGAAGAACGCCTCCACAATAAGCTCCATGTACCCCGTCCCGTATTCAATCCGTAGCCGTTCCATCATGTACCCCCTGCCTAATCTTTCTGGTAAAACGAACATTCGTAACCATCCGCCCGGAGCAGTAAGCCTTTCGCCCAGGGCGGCGTCCTGCCCATCTGTTCGCAGACGGCGGGAAGGGACATCCTCCTGTCCGCCTCAATGATAATTTCATCATGCACATGGGCGACAATGGAGCAGTTCCGCAGCGTCCGCATGGCATAGCATAAAATATCCCGGCTTACCGCCTGCACGATGTTCTCCACAAACTTGGGTCCATAGCTTTCCAGCCGCTCCCATTTCTTTGTGCCGCCCACGCCCATGTATGTGACGGACTCCCCGCCGAACTGGTTTTCCCCAATGCGTGGCTTCACATAAGCAAGCCTCCTCCCGGAGAAAAGCGTAATGAACAGCATCCCGCTCTGGTAATCAAAGCGGATGCCGTGTGTTTCCGTTGGCATCCGCTTTTTGATGCACTCCTTCACAGCACGGTCAACCGCCCACCAGAATTCCGTGATATTGGGGTTGGAATCCCGCCATGCCGAAACAAGCGGCTGCAGCTCTTCCTCCGCAAGCCCCATCTCCAAAGCACCCATGGATTTCAAAGCACCGACTGATCCGCCGTAGCCAAGGGCTAATTCGGCGATCTTCCCTTTCTGCCGCAGATACCCGTTTATGCCATGCTTTTCCACCGGCACATGGAACATCTGGCTTGCCGAGGCGCAGTAAATATCCCCGCCGCCCTCGAACACCTTCAGCCGCCACCGCTCCCCGGCAATCCATGCGATCACCCTCGCCTCAATAGCGGAAAAATCCGCCACGATGAACTTCCTGCCGTCCTGCGGCACGAAGGCCGTGCGGATGAGCTGCGAGAGCGTATCCGGGATATCCTCATACAGCATGGCAAGGGCATCAAAATCCCCGGCTTTCACCAGTTCTCTTGCCAGTGCCAAGTCTGGGATATGGTTCTGAGGCAGATTCTGCAACTGGATGATCCGGCCGGAAAACCGCCCCGTCCTGTTGGCTCCGTAGAATTGAAACATCCCGTGCGCCCGGCTGTCCGCACACACCGCATTCTCCATCGCCTGGTATTTCTTCACCGAGGACTTGGCAAGCTGCTGCCGGAGCGTCAGCACGGTTTTCAAAGGCTCCGGCGCATCCTTCAGCAATGCGGCCACCGCCTTTTTATCCAGCGAATCCGTCTCCATCCCGTTCTCCAAAAGCCACTGCTTCATCTGCTGCACAGAATTTGGGTTCTCCAGTTCCGTCAGTTCCTGCATGGCGGCTGACAGCTCTGACTTGGAACGGCCATCCATAGCGATTGCATTCCTGACCATCTCCATGTCCACGCCAATGCCCCGGTCGTTGATTTCCTGATCCTGCCAGTATTCCTCCCACACAAACTCCGGCAAGGGGAATTTGGCAAGCCTCTGCTGTATCTGCATCTCCGCCTCCACGTCACGCAGATTATAGGCTTTGAACCGTCCCCACTTTTCCCGGTCATGCTCCGGCAGGTTCCGCGTCCGGCCGCCGTTGGCTTTGGTCGGCTTGCAGGGGACACAGAAATACCGGATCAGGTCTTTTCCCTCGGTCAGCTTCTGTTTTTCCAGCCCAAGCACCGCACCCACGTTTTCCAAAGACAGCGGAAGGCCGAGCGTGGCAGACCAGACCATGGAGCATTTCCACGATTCCGGCTCCAGCCATTCCCCAAGGTAATTTGATAAACACACCCTTTCAAACATGGCGTTGAACGCCCACTTGGTAACAGATTCATCCGAGAGTGCAGCCAAAATGTCCGCAGGGATTTCCTCCCCACAGGCAAGGTCGATTACTTCCACCGCACCGCCGTCCACACTATATCCGAACAGCAGGATTTCAAAATTCGGCGAAGACGAATATTTGTAAACGCCGCATTTGGATAAATCCACATCCGAATACGACTCTATATCAATACTGATACACCTCAATTCCACCAGCTCCTTTCACCGCCTTAAGGGCGGCAGGGAAAAGGCAGATGCCCTTTCCCCGCCACCCGGCGGCTGTGTCCCATTATGCTGTTAAGACAGGAAATCCTCCTCGTCCCCGGCTTCATCCGCAAAGTCATCCTCCGCACGGGAACGCCCGCCCAAAGGCTCCCCGTCACGGATTTTCTGTAAATTGTTCAGCCCGCAGGCGATACCCTTATTCCCGTTGGAATTGAAGGCATAGAAATTGATGCTCGCCCTGCCGTATACACCACTGTACACCTCGGAATGGTCGAGGATCGGCTGACGGTCCGCATCCACGATGCCCGGAGCCGTGGTGCTGTTGGCATTGACAAAATAGGAATCCGCATAAGCCTCATCATCCGGGCGTTCCACATCCCCATCACGCAGCGGAGTCTTCAGGACGGAAAGGGCAGGGACGCTCCTGCCGTTCCCCTTCAGCTTCGCCTCGCCCTCACGGTAGGCAGCCTCGATTGCCTCCTCGATCTTGGCAATGGTCTTTTTGTCCGACTTCGGGATGATGAGCGACACGGAGAACTTCGGCGTGCCGCCGTTAATTGCCTTCGCTTCCCATGCGTTGCAGTAGCTCCACCGGGTGTTCGGGCCGGTGATTACTTTCGTTGGATTGTTGACATTGTTTGACATATGATTTTCCTCCTGACTATTCTTCCTTGAAATCTTCCTGCGCCGTGTTCATTTCCGGCCTTTTGTCGCTCTCCGGCACTAACGCAGGCTTGCCCTGCGGCTTCTCCACAAGGCCCTTCAAAATCTCCGCAAATTTCTTCTTTCCGAGCAGCTTTTCCATGGCTGTAATTCCGAGCAGCTTCGGCTCATACGGGTCAAAGCCTGCTTTCTTCACGGTATCCGCCACGGCATCTTCATCCGTATACTTCCGATTGGAACGTCCTTCAACGATTTTAAATCCGGCATACTTCACACCGCTTAGTGCCTGCTGCAGCGCGAACTCCTTCACATCTGCCGCCCATGCCGCCAGCTCATCCGCTTTCACGAGGATTGCCGCAATCTCGTCATCATCCAGCGTGACGGGCATCTCAAAGTCATACTTCGCAAGTTCCAGATTGTACTCCGCCCGTTTCCTGCAGACCGCCTTTGCCTTACAGAATTTGCAGTGTTCCCCGGCGCAGAACTCACCCTCCCCGGCATAGGCCAGCTTCGCCTTATACACCAGTTCGTTATGCGCCCACTGGAGAAGGTTATCCTTCGCCATCGCGCACACGCTGACATTCTCCCGGCGCGGCTGGTAGATCGCCATGCGGACAGTGTCAATGTCATAGATGCCGTCAAACAGCTCCAGTGCGCCCAAGGCGTACAACATCATCTGCGGGTTCCCTTCTGCGGAAACCTCCACGCCCTTGCCGTGCTTATAGTCGATGATATACAGCGTCCCATCTGCGATAATGACGCAGTCGCCGGTGCCGAAGCCCTCCTCCACGAACCGGGAGAAATCCAGCCGCTGCTCGATCAGCACGACCGGGTCCTTGCAGGACTGCCTTGCCTCTTCCACAAGCGAAAGGACATACTCCGCATAGCCGCAGGCGCATTCCTCCATCTCCTCATCGTAGAATTCAAGCCCCTCTGTAGGGTCTTCCGTTTCCATGCCCAACAGAGCTTTCAGCTTGTGTTCGCACAGGCTGTGGGCATCGGTGCCCTGCTGTGCATATTCGCTGCCCGTATCCTCGTAATTTTCACAAAGCCTCGCAGACGGCGGGCAGGCAAGCCACCGGTGGCTGGAGGATGCGGACAGTAAAGCGTGTCTTCCCATCACAGCACCTCCGCTTCCGCAAGGAGCGCCGCATACTCCGCCGGGTCGATCTCCGACAGCTTATCTGCGCCATGCTTTGCAAGCAGCTCCCTCACTTCCTCCGTGTGTCCGGAGCGGGACTTCTCCGCCAGCACTGCGCGGACTTCCTCCAGCGTTAGCGGCTTTTCCTCCGGCTCCTGCTTTGCCGCTTTCGCATCTTTCTTCGCCGTGTTCTTTGCAGCCACCTTGCTGCCTCTGCCCGCTTTCTCCGGCTCCTTTGTAGTCGTCAGCTCTGCCTCCGCTGTGCCATTATCGACCACCGCATCCGCAACGGCCTGCAGGCTGTCGGCAAGGGAACGCAGATCCCCGATAACGTCAAGCAGTAACTTCACTTTTCCCATGTACGTTTCCTCCTTCCATGACTTCACTGATTGCCAGCTCCCGGACGGAATCACCCGGCACGATGATAGTTAGCCGCTGCTTCTCCCCAAGGAGGAAGCGCACGAGGCGCTCCCTCATGAAAATATGGCGGCAGTTCACGATCCCGCCCGATACCGGCTCCTTTCCTACACTGATCCTCAATGTGTGCTTCACCTTTCCACCTCCGATTTCTGAAAGGCTGTATTTTATGCCCTTCACTATACGGAGATTTGAAGGCTGTTTTGATGGGGTGTTTTTCAGAAAAATTTTTTAAATTTTTTTCTGCCTGCTTCAATCGATTCATGCACAGTCCTGAAGTTCGTTCCTTCCTGCCGTGCAATTTCCCTGATTGACATACCTCCCGCCATCATGAGTAGCCGTCTCTGCTGCACCTCGGAGAGTTTCTGGAAAGCCTCATATACACGCCTGTCCGTTTCCATAGCGGCAAGCAGCGTTTCCGGTGTTTCTTCCGTGCCGTAATCCACGCCCTCAAACTCCACGGCATCCAGCGAATGGCAGTGGTACCGCTCTTTACGGGCAAGGTTGTCCTCCAGCCGCCTGTCCTCAACGATGACGGCTCCGATGGATTCCTCCACCTCGACTTCTGACACCGTCCCGTCCACAAATTCATATTTAATTTTCACTTTGATTTCCTCCAGTCCTGAAATTTTTGAAAACAAAAAATCCAAAACCGAAGGGCGGCGCACGGGAACGGCAGGCTGTCAGATATTTACTTTTTCCGACAAAGAAAAAACGCACCCGCCGTAAGGCAGGTGCGCTTGTCTTAAAAAAGGTGGTGCATATTGGTGGACTTATAGGGATTGGCAGGGAATATGTCGAATGAAAAAATACCGCAATCCCCTTAAGGACTGCGGTATGTACAGAAAGCATATATTGTTTTGCTATGGAAGGCATGAAGCCTGTCCCTGCCCACGGTATATTCATGGTATCCCCTTTCCGGGGATATACATCAAATACTTCCGCTATCCCCTGACAGCTTGTCAATGGGGAAAATTATAAAAAATGATTTTGTAGAACAGCTTTAGTGAAACTGTAGAAACGCTGTAGAATATCGCAAGTTACGACACGTCAAAATGGAAAATATAACATAAAATCTGATTATAAAGAACTGTGGAGAAATCACAGGAATAGCGTAAAAAAAACGGGCAAAAAAATAAGACGGCTCAGTTTCCCAAGCCGTCGTTATGTAACTGCAATACACTCAGAGTCTGCTTCAAAACAATAGCCAACCTCCCGTACACACCGAATGACAAAACAGCCCTCCGGCAATAACCTGCCCACTTTTTCGCGCAGGTTGTGAACATGGCAGGCTATGGCATTGTTGGCATTTCCAAAAGCCTCCTCCTTCCATATTTTCTGATATATCTGATCATAGGTAAGGACTCGCCCCTTATTTGCCGCAAGCAAGCAGAGCAGGTCATATTCTTTTGTTGTTAATTTAATTTCTTGGCTGTTACAGTATACTTTCCGTTGCATCTGGTCAATTTCCAAACCTGGAAGCGATAACATCGGATTATGTTCTGACCATAAAAAACTAAAATCTGGGTGATTTTTCAGTTTTTCCAGTATCTCATCCATAATATGTGAGTTTTTTCCGCTGTACTCAATTATAATCACTCTTTCGATGATATCACGCTCCTTATATTTAACATTTTCCAGCTATGACAACATACAAAAAACTTCATCCGCCCCTTTCCGAATATTCAATACCGCCACATCATCAAACTGTGTGGCTTTCGGGTTAATCTGCACCACTCTCGCGCCCGAACGGATATAAGGATAGTAAACCCCACCATAGCTGCCCTGTGCGCCGATAATGATAACAAGCTCCGCCTGTGCTGCAAAACCCCTTGCTTTACGCACTTCATCCTCCACCAGTCCGATATGCTTATAAACCGGAAATGCCCCGATCACGCCTCCGCATTTCTCACAGCGGGGAGCTTTACCCTGATTCCAAATCTGCACATCATTGTACTCCTGCCCGCATTTCAGACACTTATTAAATCCAAAGCTTCCTTGAATTTCCGCCACATTTCTGGAACCTGCCAGCGTATGCAGACAGTCAATATTCGTAGTAATAATGCCTTGCAGCAGGCCATGCCTTTCATATTCTGCCAGTTTCTTGTGGGCAACACTCGGACCGTTCTCAAACATTGCATCCAAAAAGGCTTTCCTTGCCGTATTGTAATAATGATTCGGCGCACTTTTCAGCACCGCCGAAGAACTCATCTGCAGGACTAAAGGAAAATTCATATGTGCAAAATCCATAATCCCCGCTGCCATGGAAATCCCTGCACCGGTAATAGCAACCGTGTAACGGCTGCCATTAATATAATTCTGCAATCGTAAAATCTGTTCCTCCATATCACGATGCCCTTTCAAACTGGCTGTTGTAAAGTTCTGCATAAAAACCTCCCTTCGCCAACAATTCTGAATGATTCCCACTTTCCACAATATCCCCGTCCTTCATAACCAGAATCAAATCTGCATTTTTAATCGTGGACAGACGGTGTGCAATCACAAAGGAGGTGCGTCCTGCCATCAGCTTATCCATTGCGTTCTGGATCAAAATTTCCGTCCGGGTGTCCACGGAGCTTGTGGCCTCATCCAGAATCAGCATGGGCGCATTTTCTATCATGGCTCTCGCAATCGTGACAAGCTGCCGCTGCCCTGCGGACAGGCTGGCATTATCATTCAATACGGTATCATACCCTTTGGGAAGCGTTTTGATAAAATGGTGTAATCCCACCGCTCTGCACGCTGCTATCATTTGTTCATCCGTAATGCCCTCTTTGGAATAGACAATATTCTCCCGGATTGTCCCCTCGAACAGCCATGTGTCCTGTAAAACCATACAGAACAGGTTGTGGACATGTTCACGGGTAAGTGACTGAATCGGCGTGCCGTCAATCCTGATTTCCCCGCCCTGTGCCTCATAAAATCGCATCAGGAGATTTACCATTGTTGTCTTTCCCGCCCCGGTAGGCCCTACAATGGCAATTTTCTGTCCAGCTTTTACGGATGCTGAAAAATCATGGATAATGGTTTTATTTTCGTTATACCCAAAACGGATATGTTCAAATTCCACATTTCCATCCACCTCTGCCAAATGAACGGATTTCCCGCTTTCATCCGCAAGTTCTTCCTCCCCTAAAAATTCAAACACACGCTCACTGGCTGCCGCCGCAGACTGTAAACTGGTGGCTGCCTGTGCAAGCTGTGAAAGAGGCTGCGTAAAGAGACGGACATACAGCATAAACGCCACAATCACGCTGAATGAAATCGTGCCGTTCAATGTCAGAACCGCACCGACCACACAGACCACCACATACCCAAGGTTTCCCACAAAAGCCATGAGCGGCTGCATCAGCCCGGACATAAACTGGCTTTTCCATGCGGAGTTATATAACTGCTGGTTCATTTCGTGAAATTCTTTTTTTGCCGCTTTCTCACCGTTATATGCCTTCACCACATTATGGCCAGAATAGGTTTCCTCTATATGCCCATTCAGCGTACCAAGCTCCTGTTGCTGCTGCTTAAAATATTTCTGCGACCGGGAAATGATAAGCATCATCAGACCAAATCCTGAAAAGGCAGCTAAGATAGCAGAAACCGCCATAATCCAGTTGGTATAAAACATCATAACCAAAGAGCCGACAAACATAGCCGAAGCCGTCACCAGTGTCCCGATACTCTGGTTCAGTGTCTGCCCGATGGTGTCCACATCATTTGTCACACGGGACAGGATATTTCCCGTACTGGTCCCGTCAAAATATTTTAACGGCAGGCGGTTCATCTTCTGTGAAATTTCTGTCCGCAAAGATTTTGAAACTTTCTGCGTTATAGTTGCCATCACCATACCCTGGATCAGACTGAACAACCAGCCCAGACCGTACAACGCCGCAAGCAGGACGGCAATCTCCACTACCGCCTCCACATTAATCCCTGTCATCAGCCCTTCTGTCATCAAGTTTGTCATATCTGCCACTTTCCCCGGACCGATCAGATTCAGTATGGAGCCAGTAACCGCAAGCACCATAGCAAAAACTATCGCAGGAAGGTATCTGCCGCAATAGGCAAACAATTTTTTCAGGGAACCGCTGAAATCCTTTGCCTTTTCCCCGCCACCCATTTTTCTGTTTCCCGGACCAAAACTGCGTCCGGAACCATTGCTTTTTGGCATCTCATTTTTCTGTTCAGGCACTTTCCAATTCCTCCTTTGATAGCTGTGACTCTGCAATTTCACGGTAGACAGGGCAACTTTTCAAAAGTTCCTTATGCCTGCCAATCCCCACAATCTTTCCTTCATCCAACACAATAATCTTGTCAGCATCCATTATCGTACCGATACGCTGTGCCACAATCAAAGTCGTAGCCGTTCCGGTTTCCTGTTTCAGCATTTTCCGAAGAACCCGGTCTGTCTTATAATCCAGCGCAGAAAAAGAATCATCAAAAATGTAGATTTCCGGCCTGCAGTAAATGGCTCTTGCTATGGCAAGCCGCTGTTTCTGCCCGCCGGACAGATTTGTTCCGCCCTGTGCAACCGCCGTGTGATAACCATTTTCCATACTTTGGACAAAATCATCTGCCTGTGCAATTTCTATGGATTTCCAAAGCAATTCTTCATCCACACTCTGACGCCCATTTTCTCCATACGTCACATTTGACAGCACACTTCCCCTGAACATAACGGCCCGCTGTGAGACATATCCCAATTTCCTGTGAAGGGCCTCCTGGGTATATTCTTTAATATTAATCCCATCAATACAGATTTCCCCTTCGGTCACATCATAAAAACGGGGAACCAGGTTAATCAGGGTACTTTTCCCGCTTCCGGTAGAACCTATGAATGCCACCGTCTCTCCCCGATGGACGGTAAAATTGATGTCTGTGAGAATAGCTTCCTCTGCATCCGGGTAGCGGAATGATACGTGCCTAAATTCAATTTCCCCCTGTTCGAATAACTCGGAACCGCTGATTTTACCATCCTTTATTTTGATCTCCGTATTAAGCACTTCATTGATACGTTTCGCCGACACAACAGCCCTCGGCAACACGATAATGGTCATAACAAGCATCATAAATGCCATAATGATCTGCATGGCATAAGAGGAAAATACCACCATATCCGAGAAGATGCCGAGCCGGTCTGTAACCGCCGCCTCATTGATAATATATACGCCCACCCAATAAATAGCCAGCGTCAGGCCGGACATAATCAATGTCATGCCTGGGAACAACACGGACATGGTTCTGCTGGTAAACAGGTTCGTTCTTGTCAGTTCTTCGTTTGCACCCTCAAATTTTTTTTCCTGATACCCCTCCGCATTATAGGCCCGCACCACACGGATACCTGTGAGATTTTCCCTTGCCACACGGTTCAGGTTATCCGTAAGTTTCTGCATATTCTTAAATTTAGGCAGCACCAGGGCGATCACCGTGCCAAGCATGACCGTAAGGATTGCAACTGCACCTCCCGTGATAGCCGTCCACTGCCAGCTTTTCCCGGCTATTTTCAAGATTGCCCATACCGCCAGAATCGGCGCTTTCATCATTGCCTGCAGCCCTAATGCCACAAACATCTGAATCTGCTGAATATCATTGGTAGTACGTGTAATCAGGCTTGCCGTGGAAAATTTCCCGATTTCCTCCATTGAAAAATCCATCGTCTTATTATAAACTGCCTCCCGCAGACGCATGGCAAGCCCCGCCGCAATCTGCGCCACAAAGAACCCTACAATAAAAGCCATCACAAGGCTCCCCAACGCACACAGCAGCATGGAGCCTCCTGCAGACAAAACCTCGCCCATCTCACTGCCGGGTGTCTGTACCAAAGTGGTAATCTCCCTCATGTAATCCGGCAGCCGCAGATCCAGCCCTACCCCGCAGACGATAAAGACAAGGGAGCATAAGACAAACAGCCAGTCACGTCGGTTCATGTATTTTAATATTTTAAGCATAAAAACCTCCTCGTTGTCACTCTGTACGCAATGCCGCTACCGGGTCTTTCTTCGCCGCCCTTCTGGAAGGAATCCATCCTGCAACGACTGTAATCGCCACGCTTAACAGGATTAAGAGCAGCGCCGCCGTAACCGGGAGGGAAGCAGAAATCTCCGAAGCGCCCAATAAGTTCTGGATAACCGAAGTAATCGGGATGGTCAGCAGAACGGAAACACCCACACCCAAAATTCCTGCCAGCAGTCCCACAATCACCGTTTCTGCATTGAACACCTGTGAAATATTCCGTTTCGATGCACCTATTGCCCGTAAAATACCGATTTCCTTTATACGCTCCAATACAGAAATGTGCGTGATAATTCCAATCATAATGCTGGAAACAATCAGCGACACCGCAACAAACGCAATCAGCACGTAAGAAATCACATCTACAATCGAAGTAATGGAACTGGTAAGCAACGCCACATAATCCGTATAGGTAATCTGCTCCTTCTTTTCAGCTCCCTCGTTGTAACGGTCTATACAGTCTGAAACTGCTTCTTTGTCCTCAAAGCTGTCTGTATAAATGCTGATAGAAGACGGGGCATCATAGCTTACCTTTCCGAATTTTTTCATGTTTTCTTCATAAGTCGGCCCGGCAATAAATATATCATAAGCGGATACCAAAGTTTCCTGATCTGGATTGTTTCCCAACCATTCATCCAATGCCCTTGCCATTGCAATTTCGTCTTCTTCGGTTCGTTCCACACCTTCCATCGCCGCCATCTCACTGGGACTCATGGAAGGCGCACCTTGCATAGCTTCGATATGTTCCTGGTCTTCCGATTCATCCGTTTCCTGATGCGCCAGAATATTTGCGTACATAGCGGCCTTATCAGAAATCCCCAAATTTGACATATAGATAACTGCATCAGCGGCTTTTGCTTCATCATCAGGAGCTTTGAACTCGATTCCGTTTAGTACATTGACTTCCGGTGTCTTTTCCTGTGCCAGGATAACCGCGCTTTCATCTGTATGCTCTATCACATAATCAGTCAGTGCCACCGTGTATGCCACTGAAGTAGGGATTGACGCATTTTCAGCATCCTTTACCGGACGGATAATACCCGTAATCTTCAAATTTACACTGTTTTCCAAAAGGGATTCTATCTGCATAACATCATCCCCGATATAGGTAAACGTGCCGTCCTTGTTTCTTTTATATTGGTCGCAGGGTAAAACCATATAGAAAGTATGTCCGCAGATTTCTTCATAGTTCCAAATGCGTTCCTCTGCATCTTCCCCATTTTTGATCTGTTCGGTAATTTCCTTATGCTCCTCCCCGGTAATCAAACCAAGCTGGTATAACGTTCCTGCCGGAATCGAATTATTTTCATTCAGCACAAGGATAACCTCATTGTAATTTTCCGGCCAGCTCCCATACAGCAGATCATAACTGTCAAGGAGAATCGTGCTGACTCCCTTTCCGTCTGCTGATGGCATCAGTTCAGAAAAATTTTCAGCCCCTGCATCGGAAGAACCGCTCATTACCTGATTCATCCGCTCCATATTTGCCATCGGGCCGCCCCCTGCTGCACTGTCCTCACTGGAAAGGGTAGACGCACTGACCTGATCTATGTCCGCATCGGAGGCCACCAGGTTTCCGTCAGCATCATAAGAATAAATTCCAAAATGGGCTCCATAGGAATACACCACACCATTCTCACCTAAATACTGGTGGATTTCACTTTCCGGATTATCCAGATACTCCTTAAACGCCGTCAGGTTATTCTCTTTAATATTTGACGCCATTTCCTCACTGGATTCGATAGCGCTGTAATCTGCGTAAACTCTGGTACGGTTTTCCTCTGCCGAAGCCTCATTTTCCCGCCTGCCGCCTCTCGTCCCCATAATCCCGGACATATCCACGGATTGAGAACTAATCGTAATAGGATAGGAAGTCATGGCGCTTTTCTGTACATCTGAAATATAACCGTTTACCCCTTCTGCCAAAGCCAAAATCAATGCAATGCCGATAATCCCGATAGAGCCAGCAAAAGCGGTCAGAATCGTCCGCCCTTTCTTTGTCCACAGATTGTTAAAACTTAGGGAAAGGGACGTCAAGAAAGACATTTTTGCCTTTCCCATGCTTTTATGTGCTGCCTCTTCGGACATTTCTTCTGGCAAGAATGGATTGCTGTCATCTATAATCTTTCCATCCCGTAATTTCACAATCCTTGTAGAATACTGCTCCGCAAGCTCCGAGTTGTGCGTTACCATCACAACCAGCCGGTTTTCAGCAACCTTTTTTAACAGTTCCATGACCTGTATACTGGTTTCGCTGTCTAATGCTCCGGTCGGTTCGTCCGCCAGAAGCACTTCCGGGTCATTCACAAGGGCACGGGCAATCGCCACCCGCTGCATCTGCCCACCGGACATCTGGTTTGGTTTTTTGTGAAGCTGATCCACCAGACCCACTTCCTCCAGTGCTTTCCTTGCCCGCTCTCTGCGGTCATTTCTGGAAATGCCGCCAATCGTCAAAGCCAGCTCCACATTGGCAAGGATTGTCTGGTGGGGAATCAGGTTGTAGCTTTGGAACACAAAGCCGATGGTATGGTTTCGGTAAGCATCCCAGTCACGGTCTTTATATTCCTTCGTGGAGATTCCGTTGATAACCAGATCTCCGGTGTCGTAACGGTCAAGACCACCTATCACATTCAGAAGCGTAGTTTTACCTGAACCGCTGGGACCGAGTATGGAAACAAATTCATTATCCCGCAGATTCAGACTGACATCATTTAGTGCCTGCTGAACCAGCTCACCCGTCCGGTACTGTTTTGATATGCCTTTTATTTGGAGCATAAGCCATCACCCTTTCCTCAACGCCTAAATTCATAATTGTTGTGCGCTGTTCCTGTATTATGCTGATTCAACCTCAAGCCAATCTCAACCGAACCTCAACTCAACCTCAACTTTTACAGCCAGTTAACAAGAGCCAGCACAGCCCCTAATCCACACAGGGCAACGCCTGTAACCCTGTTCTGTTTTTTGGCATCCACTTTATTCGCAAATAACGCTGATGCCCTTGCCCCAACCAACGCTGCTATCACACAAACCACAAGGGCTGTCACATTTACCGTACCGCCAATGATTATATGAGAAACCGCCCCTGTCAGTGCTGTGAAAGTCATAATGAAGGTACTCGTTCCCACTGCTGTTTTCAAGCTATAACCAAGAACAGATGTCAGCGTAATCAGGAGCAGCACGCCCCCGCCCGCACCAACAAATCCACAGAACAGGCCGATATGGATTCCTGAAAGAAGGGAGCGTATGATCCTCTTTTTAGGTTCTATTTCATCCATCCTTGATGTCGTCTTTGTAATCGGGCTCACAAGAAACCGAACGCCCATAATAAATGTCATAACATAAGAACTGCCTCCCAAGACCGCATTGGGAAGAAGCGAGGACAGCCAGCTCCCCAAAATCGTAAATGCAAGCACAGAAGCCATCATTACAAGCCCGTTTTTTATATCAAGATTTTTATTTTTCCAATAGGTATACGCTGTGACCGCCGAAGCCAGCACATCAGAAGCCAGTGCAATTCCCACCGCTTCGTAAGCCGTAAACCCACAAAAGGTAATCAGCATGGGCGTAATAACCACCGCTGCGGATAAGCCGGCAAGCCCTGTTCCAATACCTGCTCCAAGTCCTGCAAGAATGCAGACAATTATCAATACCATTTCTAAAAAACCTCCGAATCAATATCCGTTAATTCTGCTGTTTAGCCGAAGCCTTTTTCCAATGTACCCTTATATGTAAAATTGTCAGAGTCAAAAACAGGAGAGCCGTTATCCTATGCAGCCCCACCGCATACATGATTCCGCTTATCATCACCAGCAAAAAATCAATGAGCAGCAGTACATTCAATATAGTCCGCCCCCGCCTTGTACGGCTGTATGTTCCTTTACCAATACCTGCCCACCATGGCAGGTTCAAAATATTGTGTATAATAAACAAGACAAACAGAACCACGCCCAGGAACATATGCAGGACAATCCCCGTTCTCTCCGAAGCCATAAGCAGAACCGTAATAACCAGCATCCCTATATCTATACATAGCTTACAAACTTTTTTGATGCGCATGAAGCCTCCTTTACTTTGCCAGACCAGCTTTTATCAGGAACTCTTTCACACCGTCCTCACTCCTTGCAGAAAGTCCGTCCGCCACCACTGCATCCGGACAGGCTGCGGCAATCTGCTCCGGACCGGAACCCAATCCCAATGCCTGACTGGTGGCAATCGGTATGATCGTCTTTCCCGAAAAATCATATTCCTCCAAAAATGACAGGACGGGCACCGGCATACTGCTTAGCCAGTTTGGATAAATGATAATCACCGTATCGTAATATTCCACGCTTTCAAGATGCTCCGTCAATTCTGGCCGAATCGATGTCCCCATCTCGCTGTGGTGCCGGTCAAACGCTCCGCCGTATGTTTCAGGGTATAGGTCGTCAACCTTGATGGGAAATAAATCCCCTCCGGTTACCTCCTGTGCCGCAAGGGCCAAAAGCTCCGCATGGCCATATCCGGTTCCATCTTCAATTTTCAGGCTTGCCGATGAGACCGCATCCATTTCATCTGCCATATATGCCCGGTTATTTGTCAGGGAGAAATACGCCACAAGCACATTGCTCTCACCTGTCACGGACATGGTTCCTGCAGATATATCGCTGACCGGAATTTTCTTTGCAAGTGGATTAGGGAAAAAGGTACAGTAAAAAATACCTCCACCCACTATAGCTACTGCCACTACTGCCGCTATGACAGCTATCACGACTTTTTTACGCCTGCTCATTTTTATCTTTTCCTTTTTTACTGATGATTTTTCCATATAAACCCTCGTTCCCCCTTTCATGGGTGCATCATTTTCCTTTTTCCACAACACATGCCGCTAAGGATGCCTGATAGGAGGTCACATTTAATATTGTTTCCCCATCAATCTGTAATGCTGTTGGGCGGTCAAATTCTACAATAATCTTACTCCCGCTTAAAACATCCACCATTTCACGGTGTTCCACATGCTTCCCTTTAAAGATAGAGGGAAATACCGCCAATGTTTTTAATTTACCAGAGCCATGCAGTACCATGACAGAAAGGGTCTGCGGCTGAAGCCTGTTCTGTTGCGGCGTCGGTATCATGCCGCCACCATAGAAACGTCCATACATCGTAGGCGACAGCCAAACCTTATCATATGTATGACAAACACCATCCACCGTTACTTTTGCTTTTGTTGGCTTGTAGTGGAACAGCAGCCCTTGAATCGCAATGGACGTATAATTGATTGGTTTGTCATTCTTTTTGCGCAGATTATCCCCGACTTCACAGCAATATCCGTCGATTCCATACCCAATCCCATTTAAGAAACGATACTGCTTTCCGTTTACAGCTACAAGAGGCAGATTTTTCAGGTAAGGGGAAATGATAAACGGTTCTTTCGCTTCCTGTATCCCCAGGTCATGCGCAAAATCATTCCCGCTTCCCACGGGATAGTAGCGTATTTCTCTTCTGATTTCTAAGCCCTCTGTATCATTGACGAAGCGATTCAGGGTCCCGTCCCCACCGCAAAGAATCAATTCGTCTTCTGCCGCAACCTCTTCTAAGAAAGCGGAGTAGTCACTGATTTTTGTCATATCCACATATGTAAGGTCTTGTTTCGGATAACAGCCGTCCAACTGCCTCGCCCGTTGTTCACCATGATGGTTTCCCGCATGGGGGTTATATAAAATATATATCATTCCATTTATCCTTTCGTGTTTCTTTCTTCCAACTTATTTTCCAACTTGCTCCAAATTTGGCCACCAAGCACGCTGCTCCTTGTGCTGCATACTGTTTCTGCAGGTATCACATCAATCACATCCAAATAGACCGTTGATTTCCAGAACGGAAAGTTCTTTGCAATCCGCTCTGTGCCGTCAATCGCCAATATGACGATTGGAACCTACGCTTTCTGGGCAATTTTCAAAACTCCGTTATGGAAAGGCAGTAGCCCGCCGCTTTTGCTGCGTGTCCCTTCCGGATATACGCCGATAGACACGGCATTTTGTTTCAGCAGACCGGCGGCTCTGTTTATCGCTTTCAGCGCTTCTTTGGGATTCTCCCGGTCGATTGCCATAAAACAGCACTTACGAATGATCCGACCGAAAATGGGCACATGGAAATTCTCCTCTTTTGAAAGAAAAGCAATCTGCCACTTCCGAAAAATGTACCATGTGATAATAGGGTCAAATTTGGAACGATGATTACTAACAAAGACAAGGCGCCCCTCCCTCGGAATCTTTTCCAGACCGCTAATCTGCACTTTGATCCGTATTGCCCATAGTGCAATGGCAGTAGCACCGTTCAACAGTGCCCGGTAAAACCGGCTGTCAGTATCGTATTCCTGCCTGATGTCCACCATTTGTGCACAAATAATTAAAAAAAGCACATAAAGGAAAACCAGTATGGCAATGCTAACGAATAGGTATATCAGCCACATTATCTGCCCTCCTGCTCATTATTTTCTTTTCCTTTTTCATAAGAATCAGCTTCCTTTTACGTCGGATGCATAGCATCCGGCTCATTGCTCGCGTAAATGAATTACAACATACTCGCAGTTTCCTTGTGTACGGATGGGAAATCCCCATCCTGTAGCTCCAGAGGAAACAATTATCTTACACCCGCCTTCCTGATATTCCCCGTAATTCAGTCCACCAAAACCTTCCGTAAGATACCCTACAGGGAATATCTGTCCTGCATGAGTGTGTCCGGATAACTGCAGGTCTGCCCCTTCCGCTGCATTTTCCTCTGCCTCTATCGGCTGATGATCCGCTACTATGATGAATCTATTCTGATCTGCTCCGTTTAGCAGCTCTATAGAAGAAAGGCGTCCGGGTATTCTTGCAGCATCTTCCCGACCAGCTAATACCAGATCGTCGCCAATGTTAATCCGCTGATCACACAGAATCTTAATGCCATTTTCCTCTATCGCCTGTACCAGCTCCTCATCTGTATAAGTACGGGAGCGGGAAACTGCCGTCCTATAATCCTGCCGGTCATGGTTCCCATAAACAAAATAGGTTCCATATGTACTTTCCAGACTTCCTAATATCCGAAATGCCTCCTGCATAGATTCCTTTGTCGTTCCTTCTTCCACTATATCTCCGCAAAGCAATATAATGTCCGGGCGCAAAGCATTAATTTCTTCTATTTTTTGAATCAGGATATCCGGGTTTTGAACCGTGCCATAATGAGTATCCGTTATCAAAACCACCTCATAACCTGACTGGAGCTTTTCTGATGTCACAGTATACTCTGTTCGGATAATCTGTCTCATGTTAAGACTGCCATAGCCCATCATCAGGCAAGTGACCAATATTGGGATTATCCCGCTGTGGTAAATTCTGCGGAAAACAGAATACCTTTTTTCCTTCGTATGGTTCTTTGCAATGTGCCGTATCAGGAAAGCAACAAATTCCACAATTGCAAATAATACGATTAAATGGACTTCAACCAGCCCCGCCACACTCCATATGAGACACAAGCTGCCCGCAAAAACGGTAATTCCCAACCGTATCATCCAGAACCGTTTTCCTTTTGTATCAATACCATAAAGCAAAGCCCATTTTCCAATCATCCAATATAGCCCTGCAACCATGCATAATGCCATTCCCGATAAAATAAGCACATACATTCAATTTCACCACCTTATCCATTGGCAGGAACACAAATTCCTTTCGCGATACTTCTATAAACAGAGGGCTTCTGCTCTTCATTCCCCAGCGAAACAAGGGCATCCTGCAATACACAAAAAGAGTATAATCGCCCTTTCTCAACTGAACCTCAACAAATCACAGAAAAATAACCCGTGCCGTTGAGGTTCAGTTGAGGTTTTCCATATAAAATAAACGCAGACTGTTCACAAATCTATGCTATAATCAAGTCGGAGGTGCAAAAGATGTTTCAAATTTTAGTAGTGGAAGATGATAAGGAACTGTGTGACCTTTTCTGTACTGTCCTGACAGATAACGGATATACGGCAGTTCCGGCGGCTGACGGGCTTGCTGCCTTTGATATTTTGGATGACACTTATATTGACCTGGTTATTTCCGATATTATGATGCCACGCATGGATGGCTTTGAACTTACAAAAGCGCTTCGTGAATCCGGATATTCCATGCCAATTCTAATCATCACAGCCAGGGAAAGTGCAACTGATAAGCGTGAAGGGTTCCGTCTGGGTACGGATGATTACATGGTAAAGCCCATCGATGTGAACGAAATGGTCTGGCGGGTGGAAGCCCTGCTGCGCCGCAGCCAGCTTGTAAACCAGCGTAAAACCAAATTTGGCGAAACAGAATTTGACTGTGACACACTGACGATTTCCTCCCACGGTGAAACCACAGAACTGCCACAGAAAGAATTTTATCTGCTATATAAACTGATCACTTCCCCAAACCGGATTTTTACCAGAAGACAGATTATGGATGATGTCTGGGGTCCGGACAGTGAAGCGGATTCCCACACACTGGATGTCCATATCAGCCGCCTGCGTGAACGGTTCAAAAATAATGCAGACTTTGAAATTGTCACTGTGCGGGGGCTGGGATATAAGGCGGTGAGCAGACATGGATAACCAAACCCCTTCTGGAACACGGAAGCTTTGCCGGGCATCCAAATGGAAAAAGTACCCAAAACGGCTCTCCGTCATGTTTTCCCTTTTAACCTTCCTGACGCTGACGCTGACCATCCTTTTTTCAGCCCTGCTTACATTTCTATTGATAAAAACCGGGATATTAGTCCAGCAAAACCGTGGGATTGTATTTTTCGTTATAGCAATTGTCAGTATTATTGTCGGCACCATTATCTCCAATTATGCCGGAAGGCATCCCCTCACGGCGATTATTGCCATGAGCAATGCAACCCAGGAAGTAGCAAAGGGCAATTTTGATGTTTCCCTAAATGAAAATATCCGGATCAAAGAACTGCGGGATATGGCCCATAATTTTAACCTGATGGCAAAAGAACTGGCTGGAACCGAAATACTCCGTACCGATTTTGTGGAAAACGTATCCCATGAATTTAAAACACCGCTGTCCGCCATCGAAGGTTATACAACCCTGCTTCAAAGAAAGGATTTGAGTGAAGAAAAACGCCAGAATTATACGAAAAAAATATTATACAATACCCGCCGGCTTTCCACGCTGACAAGCAACATTTTACTTCTGTCCCGCCTGGAAAATCAAGAAATCGGCATTAAAAAGGAATCCTTTTGTCTGGATGAACAGCTCCGGGAAATCCTTCTCCTTCTGGAAGATGGCTGGACAGAAAAACAACTGGAACTTGAAATTGACCTGGACGCTGTGGATTACTATGGCAATAAAGATTTACTCGCCCATGTGTGGCAGAATATTTTGAGCAACGCCATTAAGTTTGCCCCTGAAAATGGAATCATCCATATCCTGCTCCGCAGGGAAAACGGCTCATTGATAACCAGCATCACGGATAATGGAATCGGTATGAGCAAGGATGTAATGCGGCGGGTATTTGAAAAATTCTATCAGGGGGACTTTTCACGTTCCTCCCAGGGAAACGGCCTGGGGCTTGCGCTGGCAAAGCGGATTGTCGATCTGCATGGTGGGAATATTTCTGTTTCCAGTAAAGAGGGAAAGGGAACGACATTTACCGTATCCCTTCCTCTGACACTGCATACGAAAGGATATGATACATGAAATCCAGAAGATATTTTGCTTTAGACGGTATACGGGGACTGGCACTTCTGAACATGATCGCTTATCATGCAGTATGGGATTTGGTTTATCTTTTCAACTTTCATCTGCAATGGTATCAATCGGAAGGTGCTTATATATGGCAGCAATGTATCTGCTGGACATTTATTTTCCTTTCCGGATTTTGTGAGCCGCTGGGGAAAGAAAAACTAAAAAGAGGCATTACTGTTTTCAGCCTTGGATTTTTGATTGTGGCAGCTACGCTGATTACAATGCCACAAAACCGGGTACGGTTCGGTGTTCTTACTCTGATTGGTTCCTGTATGCTTTTAATGGTTCCTTTAGAAAAGTTCTTACAAAAATTCAAATCGGAATATGGTTTAATTTTTAGCATTGCCTTATTTCTTCTTACGAAGAACATCAATCACGGTTATCTCGGTTTTGGCAGCTTGAATATTCTGCCGCTGCCAAATGGCTGGTACCGTAACTTTATAACCACCTACCTGGGATTTCCCATGTCCGGTTTTTATTCGACAGACTATTTTTCGCTTCTGCCGTGGCTTTTCCTGTACACTGCCGGATATTTTACGCATCAGCTCTTTATACACCATAAACTACTTGCACATTTAGAAAACAGCAAAGCAAAACCGCTGGAATGGTTTGGCCGACACTCCCTCGGTTTATATATGATCCACCAACCGTTACTCTATTTTCTATTTGCTGCGTTATTTGCCCTATGAAACAGATATTATATTTTCAGGAGGAAAACACAATGACACTTTATGAAACAATTTTTACCCGCAGGCAGGTACGGAATTACCTTAACTCTCCTGTTCCAGAAGACCGTTTAAGCGGTATTCTTGCCTGTGTTTCCGAATCGGAGCAGCTTAGCGGGCAGCACGCCGATTTCAAACTTCTCCCGGCTGCAGAAGTTTCCGCTAATCAAGGTGCATCCCATTATTTACTCGCTTTCTGCGACAGCTCTCCATCTGCCTATGCTAATGTTGGGTTTCTATTGCAAAAGGCTGATTTATATGTCCAGAGCATGGGGCTTGGCAGCGGATACTTTATGAATATTAAGCCCAAAAATGAATTGAAACGGTTCTGTATCGCCCTTGCTATTGGCAAGGCAGATACCCCTGCAAGAATAAATGAATCTGAGTTTAAGAGAAAACCCTTAAACCGTATCAGTACAGAGGATACTGCCGTCTCAAGAGCCGTAAGGCTTGCCCCTTCTTCCCTTAATTCACAGCCCTGGGAACTAAAATTTGAGCCGGGGAAAGTAATTATTGAAGATGCAGGCACGGGCATCTCCCGTCTCATCCTTAAAAATAAGCTGAATAAAATTGATATTGGTATTGCCGCCCGCCATGCCGCGCTTGCCCTCGAACATAATGGAAATGCTATAATTTCGGCTGTTCCAAAATCAGATGGCAGTAAATTCCGCATTGAAATCACTTACGAGGAGGACGAAAAATGAAAACTTTAATCCTTTACTACTCAAGCCATCATGGGAACACAAAAAAACTGGTAGATGCAATTGTGGCACAAGGAAATGTTACAGCCGTTGATGTCTCTGCCGCAACTGTAACTGACTGTTCTGATTATGACATGATTGGTTTTGCTTCTGGTATCTACTACCAAAAATTTCATGAAAGTATCCTGAAATGGGCAGAAGCTAATCTTCCCCAAAATAAAAATGTATTCTTTCTCTACACCTGCGGGGTAAAACGCAAGAACTACGCAGATGCAATTAAACAGATTGCTGAATCCAAAAAATCAAAAATACAAGGCTGCTATGGTTGTCTCGGATTTGATACATTTGGTCCCTTTAAACTCGTTGGAGGCATTGCAAAAGGGCATCCAAATGATGAAGATCTATCGTCCGCAGTCAATTTTTTCTGTGGAATTAAAGACAAGGCATAAAAATCTTCAATTTGATACTTTTTGATTTTGCCTTAAAGGGGTTCAAATTTATTGCCAGGGTGGGTTCAAATATCTGTAGGGAGGGTTCATTTTTACTTCTGCTTCATGTCGGAATATGAACTGTCATAAAAAGAAAAAGGCTTCCGGTCACGCCAAATGTGCCGAAAGCCTTTATTTCTGCGGTTTTTCAAGTATTCTGTTCCTATTCTTTGTATCAAATAAGCAAGTTTTATTTCAAAATCGCCATTTTTTGCACACTCAATCATGCGGTTAAATTCTTTTCGCTTTTTCGTGTTCGTTCCAGAAATGCCCTCATCGGCAAATATGGCATAAAGCTCCCAATCGGGATTACGCTCAATATACTGGCGGAAATACCGCTGTTGGCTTTCAAAAGAATTGGCTTGGTCTTCATTGTCCGTGGAAACACGGCAATAGGCGGCAACTCTTTTTTTCGTTTCCTGCATTTTTCTCTCTTGGTTTAAGAGTTCATATCGTAATGTTGGCATAAAACCTCTCCTTTCCCGACAATGACTTGCCGTAGTTTAAGTATAGTGAATGATTGCTTGTGTGTCGAATGTGCAAATAATGAAATCGCACATTTCTATATGTAAGAACCCCACCCGCTGGCGAAATCAAAGATTTCGAGCGGGTCCCGGGAACCTTGTTGTTTACACAATAAAGAGCCAAGCGGTTAGGCTTGGCTGCGGTTTTTCTGATTGTATTGCTTTTCTATTTCCTCGATACAGCGGCTATATTGCGAATGGGTCAAAAGCTCCCGTTTTTCCAAAGAAGCAAGTATTGACTTTTGAAGATGCAGATAAAACGCTGTGTATGCCTGTTCGGTAATTTGCGGAGCAGGCTCTCCGACATAGACAAACTCACGACATTCCAATTATCAACACCACCTCGCTATACTGTATTCACAAGGGGTTGTACAATATAACAAGAGGGTTCGTCCTTTTTGAAATGCTGTTTGCAACCGATAACGGTATTTAATACGGCGAAATATATATCGCTGTATTTTAGCTTTATAGTCCTTTCCATGTGATTATCTCCTATCTGAATTTAGGCAGTGTTTTTACTGCCTATGTAGAAGCCGGATATAAGGAAGGAAAGAAACAGAGTATAAGATAAAACTCATTTTCATTGACCGCTTTACATCCGACTTTATGATAGGAGTATTTTTATTTGTCACACACTAATAAAGTTAGTGGTGCGCCTACGAAAATCATCAAACGGCTGGCGGCTTGTCAGCTCCACGGGAATCTCACCCTCACATGGTTCTCATGCGACCGCCCCCATTGCCTGCGACGGCTTCACGACCGAAATATCGCTTATCACGCTCGGACTGTGGCTGGACGGGAGTATCATTGTCCCTATTGCCTGTCGTCGCCATATCGGGAGCCGCCCGATACTCATAGCCGACTGTTAATCGCTCCTTGCCGAGCAGTTTGTTCGACAGATCGTGGCGCAGCCGCTAAATGTGGCTCATGCTTTCACAATAGCAATAGGAATGTGTTTGATGAATGGGTATTCAGTTGTCAAAGAGCATAATCGTTCACCGTAAAACGGATAAAGGGCAGAGAAAATTTATCTCTGCCCTCATCCTCACTAAAAAGGATTTTTTCAACCCTATTTGGAAAGAATTTTTCTTATTTTTTCTATCGCTGCGGAAATCGAACTTACAACAGCCGAAGCGGAACATCCCTCTCTTTCTGCAATTTGCTTATAGGTCAATCCTTGAAAATAGTACAGTTTCAACCGCTTTTGCTGCGTTTCGGTCAGCATTGAGATTGCTTGATGTAACTGCTCATACTCAATATTACGCAAAACGGTATCTTCAACCGATTCAGTTTTGACACAGGCGCGCCTGTTAAGGGATTGTTCCGTCTGCTCAAAGTGTTCAATATGCCTGTCCCACTCGTTAAGAATCGAGAGGTCATCCAGTTCAAAGCGGTTAAGCATATCAAATAAGTTCTTTTGTATTTCCATCTCATGCCGCACGCCTTGTCCGTCTTTGAACGATAGATAATACCTGCCGTTATTTTCACAAATCTTGTAGGGGTTGTACTTGTCTTTTCTTCTTTTCGGATGATTTCCAATCATCGTTTTTCCTCCGATCAATCTGAATTTTGAAATTGTAAAAATTTAGATTGAAAGGTGGAGAACGACAACCGTGAGTAAACGCAAAAATGCCCCTGCATGACGACAAAAGCCGCCCTACAAGCGCATTAAGTTCATAATATTTATGGCATATCAGTTCATATAAAAGACTGCAATATCCCTGTGATAGACAGTAACTTTTTTTAATTGGATGCCTATAAAGAGAATATCTGTGTCATAGATTCATATTCGCTGCTCATTATAAACAGCGAAACGCCGAAAGAAGTCCAGCGCATAAAAATCCCTCCAATCCAAAAAACTCGGATTTGGAGGGGTTTGTGCATAACGAAACTGCCGTGACAAATCTCGTTTTTTTTAATTAGCAGGGCTGTCGTCTATATTTTGTTTGGAAATTTTATACTGCACCGGAAAAGTAGCCGTAAGGCTGCTTTTTCTTTATCTCTTTATTCGCAGTTTCCTGCAAAGCGCAAATGCGGATATACCGATCAGAATAAATAAACAAACTGTCACGATACAAACATTGACGATTGCGTTTTCACCTTGCAGAAGCGGTATCGCCGAAATCGGAATAGACAGCGACAGATACTTCATCGGTGCAAGTCCTATATACGAATACAGCAGTGACGGCAGAAGCATAACAGAGGAAACCAATATATACGCCGTTTCCATTCGTTTCATACAGGAAGAAACAAGCAGCGACAGCATTGCGGCGGAGAAAAGCGTAAACAGCCGAAAAGCGTACAGGAAAATCAATGCCGTGCCGATCTTGCAGGAAAGCGGCAGATTTTGGAGCAAAGCAAGATTTTCAGCCGAAGCGGACAGCGTCTTTGTATCGCATATCATAAGAAACGCACGAAGTTCCAAGCCGTACACTACCGCCCATACAAGAGTGGCGCAACCTGCTGCCAGCAGAATCTTACGGGTGAGCAGTACCCCTCTGCCTTTTACCGTCGAAGCTGTAAGTCCTGTTATACCAGACTGTTTTTCGTAGGTCATACATCCGGCAAGCAGAAGTCCGAGAATTAAAAGTGAAAGCATTGCCGCCGATTGCCGATTACTTTCCGCTGTTTTCCCATATACGCTCTCAAAGGGCGCTTCTGCGATCAGGTACGGCGTAAAGCCTTTTTCCTGCGCCTGCTCCCGAAGCTGTTCTACACGGTCACGCACTATATCCAAGCCTTCACTTTTGGTTTGTGCGGCAGACGCTTCACGGGCGTAGACATCAAACTGCGGATATTCCATTTCGCCGTTTTCATAGGCGGTTTCCGCCGTCTTATAGTCTGCTATTGTTTGATTAAGCTCCGACTGTATATGTTCTATGCGGTTTAATGTGCCCTCTGTAATTTCACCTGCCAGCTCAGTGGTATATTGCCGTGCTGCACCTTCAGTAGCATTGCTGACAGGAACAGGTGCAGTATAGGAAAGTCCGAGCGCAAGATATACAAGCAAGGCAATCACAATAATTCCTTTTTGAATCCACACACTCTTATACGCTTCAAAACCAAACAGGTGCAAGTGTGTGAGAAATCTGTCGGTTATGCTGTTCAGCTTCACAGCAAACCGTCCAAGCGTATCTTTACCCGCCGCAGGCTTTTTACAGCAGTTTATTACAATACAGGCCGTCCCAAATAACACGCACAGCGCAGGCAGGGCAAGCTGTGAAATCCGGCAAATCCCAAATGGATAACCAAATAGGTCTATGTTCAGATAGTTCGTATAAAGATCGGACATACTGATATAGGTAAACAGATTAAAATACTTAAACAAATTGAAACTGCTCTGCACAGGCAAAAAGGTGTACAGACTGTATTCCAAAGCCAAAACGCCGCTTGTTATAAGAATCGTATATTTCACATTATGAAGTGCTGTCAACAGCAGCCAAAGGAGCAGACTGATGAAAAATGCCGCGACCATTCGCAGGAGAAACCACCCGGACAAAAACGCCCCTATCGTTGATAACTGCGGCAATCCTCCCAAAAGCTCCACAGACTGTACGGAACGGTTCAGACTGTCATATCCGCCATAGATAGAGAAGCCGATCACAAGATTGGTTCCGTAAAGCAGTAAAACGCCGAACACAGAGGTGCAAAACAAAATTGCCGTTCGCTTTATGGTAAGGCGAAGCCGTCCGCCCGGTGCGGCGTGAACCACATTCCAAAGTCCTTTTTTTCGCTCCTCTAAAAAGGAAACAGATATAATCATCAACACAATCAACAGAAAATAATCCGTGAGTGAAAAGGTGAGCAAGGATTCTACTGCGCCGTTTTCACCCAGTTTCAATTCCACGCCTTGCAGCTTTTCAAATTCTTCCGCTGTTTTCAGTATATTTCTTCCGGAAAAGCTGTCGGGATCGCTGAAAATGGAGAACGACAGCATGCTGTCCTTGTTTTTCTGAATGGAATCCAGCCAATCGGGATAATCGGACAGATACTTTGTCTGCGCAAGCAGCGTATTCACAGCGGCATATGCGGCTTTTGCGTCATCTCCGGGACTATCTTCATTTTTCAAAAGCGTTTCCAGCCGTTCCTTTTCCTGCTCTAAAACAGAAGCGGCATCACGCAGCGGCAGGTCTTTCACTTTTCCGAGCCATTCACGGTAATGGGCATAGGTTTCTTTTGCGTCCGCTTTTTCTACTTGTTCCATATATCCACCGTCAAGAGAAACCGATAACTCCGTTTGCGGTAGATTAAGGTTCATGCCGTACTCATTTTCCGCTTGCTCTTTTGCAAATAAAAATCCGTTGATAAGCAAAACCAATACAAGGGCGATTAAAATACGGCGATTTCCTAAAATTCGTTTTATCTCATTCATACCGCCGCCTCACTCTCCGAGATAGTATAAGTACACATCTTCCAGCGACAAATGATCCTTTACATACTGCCCATCGGCGGGAAGATCGTCCCCGATCACACGCACCCAAGTCTCTCCTCGGCGCTGAAACACATTGCCTACCTTATACTGCGCCTGTATCTTGTCTAAATCTTCGGGAGCGCAGGGCAGTTCTTTCACCTTATCCGCAACGCTTTCCACAAGTTCGTTCGGTGTGCCGATACCGATCAGCTTTCCCTTTTTCATCATCATAATCCGGTCGGAAATGGATTCAATATCGCTGACGATATGGGTGGCAAGCAGTATGATTTTCCCCCGTGACATGGAAGAAATAAAATTGCGGATGCGGATTCGCTCTTTGGGGTCAAGTCCGGCGGTAGGCTCGTCCAGTATGACAACCTTGGGATCGCCGAGCAGCGCCTGACACAGCAGCGCGCGCTGTTTCATACCACCTGAAAAGCCGCCCAGCTTTTTATGCCGAACCTCTGACAGATTCGTAACGGCAAGCAGCTTTTCAATTTCAGACTTTGCTTGTTTTTTCGGGATGACTTTCAGTTCCGCCATATAATAAAGGAAAGTCTGCGCCGTCATATGCTCATAAAACCCCTGCTGCTGGGGCATATAGCCGAGCGCCTTTCTGAAATCCTTACCCAGCTTCAAAATATCCACTCCGCCATTGGCGGAGTTATCATCAAAAAGGATTTCGCCTTTCGTGCGGTCTATATTATCGGTCAGCAAATTCATCATTGTGGATTTGCCCGCCCCGTTAGCGCCGAGAATCCCATAGATTCCCGGCTCAAAGGTAATTGTCATATTGTTAAGAGCAGTGAAATTCCCGTATTTCTTTGTCAGATTTTTCAGTTCTAATTTCATACGCTCCTCCTGTCAATTCCAGCCGTAAACCTGCGTCAGCTCGCCGGATTCTATGTCGGCGCAGCACAAGATCAAATTGGTGTTCGGCGAAGCAATACCGTTTACCGGATCGTTCCAAGTGCTTGCGTCCACAAGAAAATAGATGTCATTGCCGGAGCAGAACAGGAGGGAACTATGCTCGATTTTACTGTTTTTCTTGTATAAATCCTTTAGCGAAAGCTCTTTTATAAAGGAGCCGTCTATGCCGTAAACAAACAGCGTGTCGCCGCCCGTGTACTTTTGTCCGTTTCCAATCACATTAAAAGCGCCTCCGGGCGTGTCATTCAAAATACAGACATAGGAATCGGTGAATACTGCCGAGCCATACTTTGTTTTTTCGCTTGTTTTCGCAAGGCGTTCATTTTCGCCGGTCGAAAGATCGGCTCGCCACAAATCATTGCCCGATAAGTAAAAATATAAATATCCGTCCTTCACATACCATGCGCTGGGTGAAACGCCGGATTTCTCCCATGCGCCCACCTCGTTTTTATCAGGCGTTTTCCAACATTCCCGCACCTCGCCGCTTTCCGGTTGATAGGAGTACAGGGTGTCCTTATAGGTTTTGTCCGGCTGCTGTACATTCACCATAAAATAAATGGTATCGCCATCTGCAAACAGCTTATATTGCAAAGCATTGGGATTGAAGTTGATTGTACCGCCTCCGATCTCATCCGCCCCGTCTCCGAAAATTTTGACAGCATTTTTTATGTCATCGCCGATAGGAGCGCCGTACAGTATGCCGCCGTAAACGAAGTAAACGATTCCTCGGTGAATGATCGGCTTTTGAACATTTTGCATACCGCCTCCGTTTACGGTAAATTCCAACGACTGCACCACATCGTGCTTTGTGCCGTCAAGCTCCATAGAGCGAAGCACATTGCCCATATCTTTGTAGCCGCCCTTTTCCTCCACAGAATCGGCGCTGTTATAATAGAGCTTGCCGTTGTAAGCGGTGAGGCTATATCCGTTAATCCAAGCGTTACACTTGTTGTCACGGTGGCTGCACTCCGGCTTATTGCAAAGAATCGCAGCGCTCTTGTTTTTCTTATCCACATAAAAAACGAATGCGTCATAGCCAAGATAATACCCCGATTCCGTTTCGCACATTTTATCGATGTCAATGGAATAACTGCCCGCCATATTCTTCTGGAAATCCGTGCCGCTGCCGCCGCTTTGTGCAGCAGGCAGCTTTGTATTGCCTGTTTTTCTTTTTCCGCCGCAGGCAGAAAGCGAAAGGATCAGCAGTACCGCTAAAGCGGCGGATAGTAATTTTTTCATCATAAGATGTCCTCCTAAAAAATAATCGTGCAGACAGGCTCTCTGTCTACACGATCAGTTTAAGAGGTAATTCTAAATTGTTTCTAAATTGGAGGACATTTTATTTTGATTGACATAAAAAGATTGCCGTAACCTTTGCGCCATGCCGGTCTGTGTTTTCAAGCCGCAACGATCCGCCGTGTTTTTCGCAAAGCGTCCGGCAGATGTGAAGCCCCAAACCAAAGTGGAATTGTCCTTTTTCAGCTTGTCCGCTGTAATATGGCTTTGCCGCTGTCATCAGTTCCTTGTCGCCAAAGCCTTTTCCGTCATCCGCAACAGAAACGGCAAAGATATTGTCATCTGCCGAGCAGGCAATACAAATTTTTGATTTTGCAAACCGAAGCGCATTGCCAAGCAGATTTTCAAAAACCTGTGTAACCGCCGACGGATCAACCAAAATCGTTTCCGTCGTTACCGATGATTCAAATTCGCAGGCAAGGTCTTTGCTTTGGCATAAAAAATCTGCTGTTTCCCGCAAATGGATTAAAAATTCCCCGGCGGGAACTTTCTCTTTGTGTATCTCAACATCCTCTAATTTCTGTACGGTGTTCATACTGTCGGCAAACTGCTCCAGCCGTTCCACATGAGAGGACATTGTCTGCACCGTTTCAAGAATCTCGCTTTCCGAAAATTTCCCCGTCGGCAGATACCTTATAAGCATATCTGTGTAACCCCTTAATACGGCAATCGGTGTCCGCAGGTCGTGGGTATAAGCGTCGTTAAGCTGTTTGCGTTCATCAAGTATACGAAGCATTTTATCGCCCGTTTCTTCCAATGCCGAACGCATAGTCTCAAATGCTCCGCACAGCGCCGCCATTTCGTCATTTCCGGGGTATTCCACCGTAAAGTCAAGCTCATTTTCAGAAATACGCTGCGACGCATTGTTCAGAATCCGCAGCGGTCGTTTCAGCTTTGTAAGATAAAAGACGATTCCGGCAGAAGCAATACAGACCGAATACCAAAACAAGGCGGCGTAATTCTCGATAAAGCGTGTGATTCGGTAAAGGCGCATATCCTCTGCGGTGTAGTCCTCAAAGTGAAAGTCAAAATCATAGCTGTACTGCACATCGCCCTGAGTTGTATCATAGGTCGCCGTAATATAACGGCTTTGAATTTCGTCGGCTTTTCCTCTTGCTAAGATGGATGTGAAATGCGATCCGAAAGCGGCAATCAGCAATGCGGCAGTAATCATAAAAAAGAGCGCAAGCCACAGAGGAACGCTGTTATATCGTTTCCTTACTTTACCCATTTATATCCGCTCCCCCAAACCGTTTGTATATATGGCTTAGTTCCCGCATTTGCGAATTTCGCCCGTATTTTGCTCACATGCTCCATAATCACGCCTACATCGGCGTCGCTGTCTATATCCCAAATGTGTTCAAATATCCGTTCTTTGCTGAATAGCTGTCCGGGATAGGAGGAAAGAAGCTCGACAATCTCAAATTCTCTCGGCAGCAGAGGAATAAGCTCACCCTTAAAATACACCTCTTTAGCGGTATAGTCGATTACAAAATCGCCGTCAAACTTTGTCCGCACCTGCTTTGTCTGCCGCCTTTCTTCACGGCGCAGATGTGCGTCAACCCTTGCGCCAAGCTCGTCTATGGAAAACGGCTTTACAATGTAATCGTCGCCGCCCGCGGCAAAGCCGATCAGCTTGTCCCGATCCTCCACACGGGCGGTTAGGAATAAAATCGGGCAGGACACAAAATCACGGATACGGCGGCAAACTGCCAGCCCGTCAAGATCGGGCATATTGATGTCAAGCAAAATCAAATCCGGTTGCTTTCCGGCTTTTTCTATCGCCTGCAAACCGTTTTCTGCCGTCTGCACAAGGTAGCCGTTTAATTCAAAATACCGTTTCAGCATAGCGCTCATATCTTTTTCATCGTCCACGATTAAAATTGTTTTATCCATATTCACACTCCTTTCTGTAAAAGCATAGAGTATAATTCTAAATTATTTCTCAATTTGCGGTGTCTTTCTGCGACCGTCTATCGAGCTTTATATTGATAGAAATAAGTCAAACCATACATCCGAAACAAGCTTATATTTATATTATATTTCGTCAATCGGAAGAATACAAGGACGCGAATTTGAATTTTTCGTGATACTTATGTATCAGCCGCTTGTATTTTACAGGCAGCTGTTGTTTAACGCTATATCCGAGTACTCCAATTTGCTTTAAGAAATGTGATGAGAATTTAAGGGTTTCAGGGGATACCCCTGACTACCGGGGTTCCCCGCAAAAATTTATGTTTTGTGGGGTGGTAAATGCCTTTGTGGTATCACAAAGGCGATGCTTGCTGGTATATCGCATAGGATTTTCGCTTTGTTTGCATTTTCACAACCCGAAAAGAAGAAACTGCAATTTTCTGCAAAGGTGTGAAAATCGCCATCCTGTATTATCTCTTTTTTCGGGCAGTAACAGGTAGTTTTGAGGGGGAGAGGTGTGGAGAGGGGGAACAAGCGAACACCGCCGCACCTTGCCTTATTTTAGGGTATAGCTGTCCCTTGTTAGTGGGTTTTACCTTTCCATGCTCTTTTGCCGTTCACGCTTGCGGTATAGCTCCAAAGCCTTAATAATGGTATCTTCAATCTTCTGCGCGGGCGTCCCCGGCGCAAAATACTTGCTGATACGCTCTTTCGGCATTTTGAACTGTTCTTTCTGATTCGGCTTTTCCTCTTGCATAATGGAGAGAATCACCTCATTGGTCAGCTTGCCGTCCTTGCTAAACTCTTTCATTTTGATTGCCTGTGCCAAAGACGGGGTACAGTCCTCACATTCCATTGTGCTATATAGGGATTCCTGCTGCTCTTTGGAAAGATAGGACAGCTCAACGGCAGGACGGAAAGCAATCTTCCCGTCGTCTACCATTTGCAGAACAGGCGGGATAAGCTCGGTTAAACGGATAAAGCGTCTTACCTGTTCTCGGCTATCGCCGGACTGATTGGCAAGAATATCTCTTGATTTTTGTTTTCCCGACTTGTGCTCCATTGGGGCACAAGTTAAATCCGATCTCTGACCCTGCCTTTTCATAGCGTCCAGCTTCATTTTATAGGCAAATGCTTTTTCGGACGGTAAGATCGTTTCCCTTTGCAGGTTACTATCCACCATGATAATGGTAGCTTCATCGTCCGTGAGATTACGGACGATACAGGGAATCTCCGTCAGTTCAGCCAGAGCAGCAGCAAACTTTCGCCTGTGGCCTGCCACCATTTCATAGCCGCCGTCCTCTTTCGGGCGGACAAGAGCCGGGACTAACACGCCGTATTTTCGCACGCTATCCACCATTTCAGCCATAGCGTCATCCTGCTTGACCTTGAACGGGTGGTTCGGAAAGTCGGAGATTTCAGCGGGATTCAGCGTCACTACCTTTTCAAGCTGTGCTTCCGCGCGGCTTTCGTCGGTGGAAAACAGGTCATCTAACGGCGTCATTCCTAAATCTCTCGTTTTTGCGCTCAATCTCCAACACCTCCTTTGTCGGCATGGTTACATGAAAATTTGACATTTTGCATTTTTCTCCTTTGCGTAAATTTGTCTGCTTGCAGTAAGCAGACAGCTATGTACAGGTATGAAAAAACCGCTTATTCTTTTCAGAATAAACGGCTTCACAAATATATAAATATTACACAGCAGGGATTGCACAATAGATGTTGATTTCACGCTGAGAGCCTTGTCCGATAACAGCAGGCTGCTCGGCGTATGTATAGCGGTTGTTTTTCCGTACTTTGTAGGCTTGTCCTCCGTTGTAAATTCACCCATCCAAAAGCCCATAAATAGCGACTGTTCGGGCGATTTTGGAAAATGGAACATTTCTGAGCACAATGTAGGTCGAGGTCACGGAAATGGCTCACTTCGTTATTAACCAATTTATACGCCTACCTTTGAATAAGTACATCATTTATACTCACGCCACTTTTAGCAAATATTTTTGCCAAATTAGCTTGAAAACAATTTGCATTATAGTTGCTAAGCTTCACAATAATCAGTTTACTTTTCGCTCGCGTGGCAGCAACATAATGATTACATAGACTTGAAACATCTGACAGGCGATAATCTTCTGCAAAAACAATCACTTGTTCAAATTCCAATCCTTTTGAAGAGTGAAAAGTAATAGCGACATGCTGATATTTTTCTGGCTCAAAAGCAACATGGTACTTTTCATCTGTTATTGTTTCAAACAATTTCTTCAAGTGTTCACCTTTTGTTGCGTATCCCAAATATGTTGCCAGAGCATTAGTCGCTGAATAAAAACTATCTTCGTCATCTATGGATTGTTCAATTTTTTTAAGCATTCTCTTAATAGCAGATACTAATTTTCGTGTTTCATTTCCTTCAACAGGAATCTCAGAAATTAAATCATATGCAGAGTATTTTTCAATTATTAAATATTTTGCTATCGCAGAATATAGCCATGCTGTATCTGTCGTAATTTCGGCAATAGGCGTTTGAGGAATATAGGTATAATCTACGCCGTTTAACGACAATTCTCCCGCCCCTAACCTTGCGTTATCATTACTGAAGCGTAATAGTGCAGACTTTTTATTAGGGTCTATATATTTCAAAACCTCTGATGACCATGCTGTTGTTGTAGTAGATAACCAAATAATATTATTTAATTCTTTTATTGGGGAATACAAACTTCGTGTTTCCTCATATAACAAATTAGAATAATTCTGTATCTGTTTGCATGAACGAAAATTATCGCCCATAAATTTGGTGGTAAAATTGTTCTTACGCCAAATACTCACAAACGCTTCTGGATATGCTCCACGCCAAATATAAATGGATTGTTTTTCATCACCGACCACAAATGTTTCAATTTTCAATGTGTCACATAGATACATAAACAATTTGTGCATAGATTTGTCGCAATCTTGGTATTCATCAATATATATTTTGAAGTATTTTGCTTGAAGAAACAACCTGCAAGCAACAGATTTCTCCACTATTTCTTGAGCTAACTCAAAGATAAAGTTCTTTTTGTTATCAGTATATGAGCAAAGTATTCCTTCTGTTTTAATTTTCTCAATAGCGGCTTGGAATGTATCAACTTTTGCTTCCTTTGAATAGTCAGTGCTCATGTCCAAGTCATAATCAGAACCATACACATCTTTCATAAAAGGTTTTATGATTTCTTCAATCACAAAGCTATTGTTTGTACCTATGAAATGCCGAGTAACATCAACCGATAATCTGTCTTTGATTTCTTGTGCTGCTTTAATTGTGAATGTAATGGCTGCAATTACTTTGTGAGTATGGTTTTCATTTATTTCTTTTGCAATCTTGCTAACCATTGTATGTGTTTTGCCTGTACCCGCACTTGCTCTAACAATTAAATTGCCAGAAGTATTTACGATTTCCTCTTGAATAGGAGATAGATTCATTCGGCAACCTCCTTTAAACATGCAAAATTATAATGGTCATATATGGCTTTGCAGTCTTCATCTGAGAGTTTTTCAACCAATTCTACCATGTGATAGTGCTTAGCATCTTGTAAATAATCAACAGGAGAAGTCTCATTCAATAAATCTGCTAATCTTTCATGCATAACCTCATCCAAATCATTTTCTAAATCTACTTTTGACAAAAAGATATGATATTCGCTTCGTATTTCATCTAATGTCTTTTGGTTTTCATCATATAAAGTCCTTTTGGCAGAAATCGAATTTTCTTGCAGTTGTGTTGTGGGTAATAACTTCTTTGCAATATATTTATTACAGCGTGAGAAGCCTAATACGCTGTATGTACCTTTGCCCTTTACTGCTCTCAAATCATTGTCAGTTTTAATGACATTAAATATTTCAAGCTTATCTAATATAGAAAAATACATACTAAATCCCACACCGTCAACAGGCAGGATATAAATTCCATCCGCTTCATAAAACGGGTGTACTACTGACAGGACTTTACTGAACAGCATATGCTCAGATGGTCCTTCTACTAAGAGAACTTTGTTGGCGAAAATTGCTTCAGATAAACAGCGATTAAGCATTTTTCTCGCTTTTTCATAATTCGCTGGAACTTTGTAGAAAGTGCTGATTCCGTTGATTTTTCTGTCGCTATATATCCGAACTAAATTCACATCATCCATTTCATAAAGGATAAATGGTGAATGCGTTGTAACAAACAGATATGTGTATTTATTGTCTGTAAAAAGAATTTGTGACAACGCAATCTGCATAGATTTGTGCAAATGATTTTCTGGCTCTTCAATTAAAAAGAGTGTTATTTTTTTCTCTGCGTTTTCATCTGCCAAAATATCAAAAATCGAGTAAGCTAACAGCTTTTTGCGTCCTTCCCCAGCAGTTGGATATAAGTTTTCATCATCGTCTTGTTTGATATACGGGATAATATTTGAATATAGCCCTTTAACAGCAATCTCAGATTTGATTGATACTGAGATTCCTTCATCACGGAACTTTTGATATTCTGGCGTAAGTTTTTCTTCAAAATCTTTAATTCCCGATAAGGAAGATATATGGGTATTTAATTCATCGACAGCCTTTTGAATATTCGCCAAGGCTACCTTGTCATCATCATTTTCATTTTTAATTAGTTGACTTACATTCTTTTTGAATAACGAATACAAATCCACATATGAGTCGATATAAATCACATTGAAAACATAATCTATTTCATAAAGATATCCGCGTTGTTTCATTTCCTGAAGATTATCTAAATCTCCTCCCCAGTATAGTATTGGCAACGCAAGTAGCTCGCTTTTACTGTATTCGGCAAGTAATTTTATATAGACCTTATCATGCTTGCTCTGTAATGCTCCTTTGAGTTGAGCACGGAGTTTTTGACAATCGCTATTATCAGTATCGCTTATATCTAAGGTCACAATAATCTCAATCGGTTTTTCAATCTGCTTGTTATGAAAGTCAGAGTTCGAAAAATTAAGCTTTCGTATATCTTTATCAAACACATAACGCAGTGCATATAAAAAATTTGTTTTGCCAACATCGTTTAGCCCAAAGAAAATGTTCTTGTTCGATAAATTCAGCTCAATATCTTCAAAATTTCTAAAATTCTTTATTGTAATAGATTCAAACTTCATAATGACCTCCATCCACTAATTATAGTCCATTCTCTTTGCCACTCATCCTCATTCACAATCGCTTCAAATACAGGCTCAAGAAAAGTCTGTATTTCCTCAATGACCGCCGAAAACTCAAGCGTATTATCTTTTATGGTTTTCAAGAAATATTTCCACCGCTTCTGCATGTCCGCATCTTCGGCAATGGAAACAACACGCTTAAAACTATTCCTGTCGTAGTGAGTCCCTCGCCGCTGCAAAGTTTCAAAGATAGCAGCTTACAATTTCGCTCCGTCAAAATCAAAGGTCCTTGCAAGATAGTAAATATCGTAAAAGTCTTTCATCCTGCCAGTTAGTTCAAACCGTTGCAGGATAGCATCAAATTTTTCCGCAACGGTACTTTCAAGTGAATAGGTGAAAATAACAGGAGCTTCAAAGTCTGGAAGCTGTGTTTGAATTTTCTGTTCCATAGCATGAGGAACAATAACATCGCCTATTCCCATATCTATATTGAACGGAACACGAACATTTTTTATCTTCCCGATGATTTGGGCACTGATACCGTGATATTTTCTCTGCGGTGAAATTTCTTCAAATCCGCTTGCCGTCATCTCAATATAGTCATTTCCTGTTGGGACTTTAAGGATTTCATCTATCAGAGTTTCAACAACATTTATGGAGTTTGACATATCCCTAAGAAGAAAGTCCACATCAATGGTCGCTCTACTTTCAAAATTGGTAAGCGTATAAATAAACAGACCACCTTTAAGAACAAGGAATTTTTTCAGTCCAGACTTTGAGAGCTTCCGCAAAAACTCTTCCTGCATAAAAAGCTGTAGGCACTGCTGATAGCTGATACCAGCCGCCTTCGCTTTGTTCCTAAGCTTTGCCAAAACAGATGCCGCAATGTCAGCCATCACAACCACACTCCAATCAAATCTTTTACTTTTTTCTGAACTCTCAATACCTTTGCGTATTCCATAAGGTTAGGAATATTCTTTTGAGGGTCTTTAACATAGCTTTGGATAGCCTTATTAAAAACTTCTTTATCCATCCTGTTCATATTCCGCAGAATGTCGCAAATCGTTCGGTCACGGTCATAGATTCTGATTTTTATATAATCAATTTCTCCTGTTGTTTCACCCAATGTTACCAATGGCGGCTCAACTCGATATGCCTTTACGAACGGATAATCAATGCTTGTACGGTTTCTCGAAACATTCTTATCAATGGTAATACTCCATTCAGCGGGATTGCGGTCACTGTATCGGTAATAGAATAGAGCTGTTTCCATACAGAGCACTGCGTCTGGGAACATACCTTTAATAATTCGGACTTCTGTTTTTGTCGTTGCTTCTACCCAAGCATAATAACCTCTTTTGATTTTTTCGATATGTCCATTGTTCAGCAATTTTTGAATATCTCGATAAAATAGTTTTTCTTCTTTCAGTTGTGATGTGGTCATAATATAATCATATTTTGAAAAAACTCCTCTGAGAAATTTCTTATCTTCACGATTAAGCATAAATTCACCTCTGCACTAAACGCAACATTGTTAATCAAACGATTGTGTAGTTTAGTACATTATAGCCTTTTTTCAAGACAAAGTCAATGGCATCTAACCAATCAATATCAATTATTCGGTCGTGTGGTTTAGTACAGAAAAAGAGCTTGTCCAACTTTTTTCAGACAAGCTCATTCTTTCACGCTTCATAGTTATAATAGACATCTGCATCCGCTACCGCATAGAGGTTTATCCATCTCGGGATGCCGCCAAGCTCGATAAAATAAGGCTTTCTGCCGCCTTTCCTATATCTTTCCTCATCCCGCTTTCCAATCCTTTCATAGCTGACAAAGCTATGTACAGATAAGCCGAAAGCACTGGCTTGTCCGCATAGGGCTTGATTTGGAACATTTCTGAGCACAATGTAGGTACAGAAGAACTGGCCCATATGGAAATGATCTGCGCCATTGTCTACCAGTTGACAAAAGACCTGTCCCCGGAAGAAATCAAATCTTCCGGCTTCGACAAATATTATGTAGATCACACCTTGGCGTTATGGCCCCAGGCGGCCGGGGGAATTCCTTTTAATGCCTGTGAATTCCAATCCAAGGGCGATCCCATCACCGATTTGACCGAAGATTTGGCGGCAGAACAGAAAGCCCGCAGCACCTATGACAACATTCTGCGTCTTGTAAAAGACCAGGAGGTTGCAGACCCCATCCGGTTCTTACGGGCTCGTGAAATCGTCCATTTCCAGCGTTTCGGCGAAGGCTTAAGGATTGTGCAGGATCACCTGGATTCCAAAAATTTCTATGCGGCAAATCCAGCGTTTGACTGCAGGAAATAACGTCCAAAGAAAAATTTGAATTTTCTGGCAGAGAATTGCGGAGGAAGGCGGCTCTTGCCGCCGCCCTCTCCCAATGCTTTTCTTTCTACATAATCCGCCCTTAAAATCGCCGTTTTTTATTTGGCAAAGATAGCTGCCGTTCATGTTATTGCCTTTTGCATCCACTCTACGACGGTGGACGCGCATCAGCATGACTATCATATCCGGGTAGTGACAGACGCCTTTATTCAGAACCGGTCTTTTCTCAGCAGCAAAATCACTACAAGCGCCGTAAGCAATTCTGCAAAGAGCATAACATACCAAATGGACGCGCTTCCGAAAATCACAGGAAACAGGTACAGAAATATCGCTGAGAGCAGAACGCTCTGAAGCAGCGATACCATCAGGGAAGCTTTTTTTCGCTGAACTGCCTGCAAATAATAGGTTGCGTAGACATTAAAGGGAAGAAACAGCAGGCAGGTAAAATACCTCCGCAGGATGCCCGGAGCCACTGCCAGTATTTCTGCTGATGGTTTCATATAGAGCCTTACAATCTGTGAGGGCATGAGCAATGCGATTGCCATTACTGCCAATCCGATCCCGGCAGCTACATAACAGCCCAGGTTTCGTATCTGCCGTACCCTGTCCGCGTTTCCAGCCCCCATATTTTCCGCGACAATCGGCTGGGCGGCATTGCCGATTCCGTAGCTGAACGTCTGCACCAATGTGAATAGGTTCCCGGCAACGCCGTATACCGCCAGTTCGTTGTTCCCAAGATACCGCACAATCTGATTGTTGAACAGTACGACCACGATCCCCATCCCCACGGAGCAAAAAAAGGAAGAAAAGCCGATAGACGCAATCTTTGCACCCCGCTTCCAAAAAGAAGAAAATCTTGTAAACGCTATCGTATTTTTTGGGGAAAACAGATGCGCCAACTGAATCAGAAACACAATACCATGCCCAGCCACGGTAGCAATGGCCGCTCCCTCAATGCCCAGGCCAGAGCAGTTTGAAATCGTGTCAATTTCAGGGAACCGATCAGACAATTGCCGGATTGATAAAAATATCTTAAAAAAATTTATACGGCAAAAGAGCCAGAGGATTAACCTCTGGTTTCTCTTCTGCATGATATCTCTTCTACATTGGCTGTATCAATATAAAATTTCATTATCATTCTTCCTTCATCATTTCTTTCGCGGCAGAAATCACATGCTCCGCTGTAAGCCCATATTCTTTGAGAAGTTCGTCAGAAGAGCCGGATTTTCCAAATTTATCCTGGACGCCAATCCGCTTCACCGGAACTGGATATTTGTCTGTCACCACTTCGCAGACTGCGGCGCCAAGGCCTCCGTAGATATTCGCCTCTTCAAAGGTGATGATCTTCTTTGTCTTTCTTGCGCATTCTACAATCAAATCTTCATCCAGGGGTTTGATCGTATGAATGTTTACCACTTGCGCCTCTATCCCATCCTTTTTCAGAATTTCGGCCGCTTCTATGGCTTTCGGCACCATAAGCCCTGTTGCTATAATAGTGATATCTTTGCCTTCCCTTACAAGTTCGGTAGTGTCAAATCCTACCTGATTTTTTGTTATTAAAACCTTGATTTTGGGGA
>CAJUBP010000004.1 GCA_910584585.1 uncultured Lachnospiraceae bacterium
TGGAACAGCAGGAACATTCCCTGAACCAGTATGTGGAGGAAGCGAAAACCCGTTATGATGAAACAAAGTCTTTCCGCCATGACATCAGGAACCACATCGCAGTGGTAAAAGACCTCCTGCAGAGCGGCAAACTGGAGGAGGCGGTAAGTTATATTGATGATCTGGACGATATGGCGGAAAAAATGTCATTTCCCTGCAGCACCAATAACCCGGTGGTGGATATTCTGGTGGGAAACAAGCTGGGGATTGCAAAAAGCATGGAGATCAATGTGGACTGTTCCCTCCTTCTGCCATACCCCTGTGGCATCCGGGATATTGATATCTGTATTGTCCTGTCAAATGCGCTGGATAATGCAATCCATGCAGTAAAAGGACTGGATGCCAGTATAGAAAAATATATCCGGGTATCCGGACGCATCCAGGGGGATTTACTTATGATAGAAATTGAGAACAGCTTCCCTGGTAAAGGCGCATTAAAAAAAGGGACGGGTTTGTCAAATATAAAAAAGGTGGTTGAAAAATATGACGGCGCAATGAATATAGAGACACAGGAACATGTATTTATCCTCCATGTGCTGTTGTTCATTCCACAGCATCCAGAAAGCAGTCCACAGCAAATGGATTAAAATGTTACCTTCCATAACCGAAAAAAGAGAAAGGAAGCTGTCAGTCAACTTAAGGCAGCTATCTGACAATATCAATTTGAAGGAGGAACATGCTTATGGCAATGCAGATTCATGGAAATTATGACCACTCTGGTACCGACTACGCAGAGCGGGTGAAGGAAAAACAGGCCGTCGAGAGAACGAAAAAGGCAAAGGAAGCTGAGAAAGCCGCTGAGGAAAAAAAAGCTGGTAAGTTGTCCGAACCGCGGGATGAATACATCAGCAGTGAAAAATCGGGGCAGAAGCCTACGGGACTGTACCGGGTAGGCCATGACGAGAACGGCAACCGAAAAATCTTTTTTGATGACCCGAAAGCTGACCATGCCAATGGAAAGGATGATCGTTCCGAGGAAAGCGAAGATGGCAAAGCACCGAAGGTAAGCGGAGACAGCAAAGGAAAGCCGGCGGAGAAATGTGTTACAAATACGGATAAGGTTGACAGGGAGATCAAGAAGCTGAAAGAGAAAAAGCAGCAGCTGGAACAGCAGATCCAGTCGGCTTCCGGGGATGAAAAGAAAATCCGGGAACTGGAGAAAAAGCTGGCGCAGGTAGAAAACGAGTTAAGCCAGAAAGACAATGATACATACAGGCGGCAGAATGCTTCTGTATCAGAATAAAAGAAATTCAGATATTTAGTGTGGTATCAATACCGGGAGATGGTGGCAAATGCGCACTGTTTTCCGGTATTTTTGGAATGGCGGCATCATTCATGACAATAGAAGACTTGCGAAGCGTGGATTCTATTGTATGGGTTTCTTAGAAAGGATTATGTCAGGAAGAATTCAGGAGGGAGCATTATGCATACGAAAACAATGGAAGGCCTTGCAGGGGCAAGCATGAGTATGAAGTTACTGAATACACCCTTCCGTGTCTATAAAGACGCAGAGCGGAGAGGTGATACAGCCGTTATGGAGCGGGCGATGGGGTATGTCGGGGACTTTGCAGAGAAAGCAGAGGACTATCAAAAGAAAGCAGAAAAAGGAATGAAGGAGGACGCAAAGGAAGCGAAGGAAAAAGCGAAGACGGAGCAGGAAAATGCCATCAGGAAGCGCAAGGAAGAGCGCGAGGAGCTGGAAAAGAGGATAGCAGAAAGCCGGAATGAGGATACAGATACCGTAAGCATCAGTGAAAGTGGAAAGGCCGCATTGGACAAGAAGACGGATTCGGTTCAGACTGGTGCAGACGATGGCGTATCTATCGAAGAAACAGCGGATGCTGTTATAACAGAGCCTGTAATCTATACGAAAACCGGAGAAGCATTGAAACCGGAATCCGGTACGAATTTTTCTGTTTCGGTATAGGTATCAATGTGTTAGGCTGCAGTCTTGGAAAGGAAATAAAATGAATAAAAATAAAGATAGTTTTGGGGCAGATATTGAGGCAGTCATAACGAGTTTTAATCAGGGGCCAATGATTCTTGAAGCTGTTGAATCTTTATGTGCTCAAACTTTATTGCCGCAAAAAATTATTATTGTAGATGATGGTTCCACGGATGAGTATTCCATCCAGGTATTAAAGGATGTGGAACAAAAGCCTGATCTGCCAATTCCTATCATAATATATCACCAGGAAAATGGGGGTGTATCTGCTGCGAGAAATACAGGTATTAAGAAAGCGCAGTCACCAATGGTACTGGTTCTGGATGGCGATGATAAACTGGAACCCGGATATACAGAGGAGGTAAGCCGATTGCTTCGCGACAATCCATCCATGGTGGCAGCGTCCTCCTGGATGCATACATTTGGGGCTTTAGATTCCGTTGTCTGCCCTGACGGAGGAAACATAAATCCATTTTTATCTCGAAATTGCTGTCCGGCGACACACATTCTCCGCCGGGATGTCTTTGAGCAGTGCGGGGGATATGATGAATCTATGCGTTCTGGTTTTGAAGATTGGGATTTCTTTTTAAGCATGTTAGAAACTTCTCCAGAATCATGGATTGGGATTGTCAATCAACCGCTGATTCAATATCGTACAGCCCCCGCTTCCTCGAATATAAAAAGCATGGATAAGCGGCTGGAACTTATGCGTTTTATGATTAAGAAACATGTTAGCAGCTATCATGACCATATCGTAGAGACGTTGCTGGGAATAGAGGCCATAGCAGACGCAAGGTTACATTCTTGGGAAAATGAAGTAACTCATGCAATATCAAATCATCAGGAAATAAGCCAGTCATCAAAGGAATTTTTAAAGAGTCCCACATATGGTGATGGCGGAATGGCTTCGGCCGTTCGGATTGTTTCGATTGGAGAAGAAAATGAATAAGAAAAAATTAATTCGTATGATGTCGATTTATTCGGTGATATATACAGCAATTACATTGTTAAGCAGCGTTTTGTATCTTTGTAACGGCGTCTATGAAGACCCAAGCGGTAACTGGCACGAATTAGACAGGGCTATCATTCTCCTGATCGGGATAGCGGCATTTGAGCTATGTACGAATCTGCCTGTTAAGCCTTTGGCTCTCAGATATTTGATTGCATATATTCCCTCTCAGCTGTTGGCGTTTGCCTATGTCTGGTTCAGCGGATTGCGGGAACCCTTGGCGAAAACAGCATACAGGGATATTTGGATTAACTTTACGGGTCTTTTTGTGCTGTTATGTATTATCAATACTGTCATTTATGTTTTTAAGAAAAAGAGAGGGCAGAAAGGAGAACGGTAATGAGTAAATACGACGCATTATGGGAATATGTGCAGAAAAGCGGAAAGGAATCATTTCAGCTGACCTTTGAGGAGATTCAGGAGATCGTGGGGATACCGATTGACCACTCGTTTCTGAAATATAAGAAAGAGCTTGCAGAATATGGCTGGCAGGTCGGGAAGATATCCATGAAAGAACAGACAGTGTGTTTTCATAAGGTTGGCTGACTGCCTCCGTTTTCTGGGAAACACAAATTACAACCGGTATCCAGGGAGGTAATCATATGGCAGATATGCTGGTTAAACTATACAATATTCCCTGTTCACACGACATAGAAGAAAATTTATTCAAGAGTGGTATCAGAATCAAAAAAGCATTAGCGCCTGACAGGAGCAAAATCATCGCTTTCGCCAGGACATGTGCAAAAGATGACTATTCAGATGAAGTGCGGGCCGCTTTTTCAAATAACCCTGCCACCTGTTATATTGCGACCAGAGAAAAGGAACTTATCGGTTTCGCATGTTATGAAGCGACAGCCAGAAATTTTTTCGGCCCTATGGCTGTGCTGGAAAGCGAAAGAAAAAAGGGTGTGGGGAAAGCCTTACTGTTAAAGGCGCTGGAATCCATGCGGGAACTTGGCTATGCGTATGCCATTATTGGATGGCCCACAAAATCTGCCGTCAGCTTTTATAAAAAATGTGTGGACGCAATTATGATTGACGAAAAATCTTCGGGTGTATATAAACGGATGATTGAGATTGATGAATAAAACGAGGTGTCTTTATAATGGAAAGTTTCACCGATGTGAAATTGCACCGGATATGGAATTGCAGCTGCAGATTGGCCTGTCAAGGCATTGCCCTATTGGATATCTGGAAGACTGTCTTTCACATTTCTGGGGGAAAAAAGCTTTTTATTCCATTGATTTATACGGAGATGAATTGGCGCAGCCCATAGAAAATTTCAAATCCATTTACCGTAGGGCAAAAAAAGAGGGGCTTCGTTTAAAAGCACATGTCGGCGAGTGGGGATCTGCGGAAGATGTGAGGAGGGCAGTAGAAGAACTGGAGCTACATGAAGTCCAGCATGGCATTTCCGCAATACATGATGAAAGTGTTGTACGCTTTTTGGCTGATCATCATATCCGTCTTAATATCACCCCAAGCAGCAACATATTGCTTGGCAGGACTCCTGATATGTCAGGCCATCCAATCGGTCGGCTTTACCGCAACGGCGTGGATGTTACGATCAATTCGGACGATATTTTGATTTTTGACTCGGATGTATCCAAAGAGTATTTACGGCTATATGAATCGGGATGTTTATCGGCAGAAGAATTGGACAGTATCCGTCAAAACGGGCTAACAGTCAGATAATCAGAATTTAGGAAAGATTGTCTATATTCTTACATGAAATATACAAATATTGGTTCATATTCTACTGCCATTGCAATCGGTATGAGGAAAGTGAAAGAATATCCCGATGAAAAGAATGGGATATCATATGCATATGCCATAAAGCGTGAAGAATGGGAAAAATTAAAATGGTAAAATTCCTGTTTATCAGGAAATTATCAAGTGAAAAAGAAAATGGTGTTGGAGGTATAACAATGAGAAAATGTGAAAAGTGTGGAGCAAGCATGAAATCAGATTTAAGACTTAAAGTTAATGGTGGTGGCTATGGGATTGTTGTTCATATAGATGAAAAACAAAAGGCGACAACTATAGATGATGTTAGAGTTGCAGTCTGCCCAGAATGTGGTTATACAGAAATGTATTTAGAGGATTTAACTAAATTGAAGGATTAAGAGACAACTTCCTGTTTATCGGGAATTTGCCGAGAACGAGAAACTGGAATTTCTGCAAGATTTTCGCACTGCAAGGAGAAATTGTGATGGCGGGATACACAAATAAGTTGAAACTCATGTTATGGGTTTCTGTCGTATATGTTTTATCGTTTATATGCTATGTACCTACATTGCTAGAACAGAACGGAATTATCATTCCCAATGGATTATTGTACTTAAAATACTTATATGTGTGTATTCCTGCTATGGCTGCTATTTTTCTGCTGATTTGCGAGCAGAACATCAAGGTATACTTTACGCGGATGTTTTCAGGGAAAATAACAATCAAATATATTTTAACAGGGGTTATATGTATGGCTGTAGGTATATTTGGTTCTTATTGCTATTCGTTCATAGTGAAAACTGACGTATTTAAAAATACATATTCGACAGTAATATCACTATTAACAAGCTGTATATACCTGCTGATAACAGCGTTTGTTGAAGAAATAGCATGGAGAGGATTTCTGCTGGAACGACTTCCTTTTAAGAAAATCAAAAGTGTTCTTTTTGTTGGCGCCGTTTGGGCAGTGTGGCATATGCCAATGTGGATCATCAGAAATTCATTGGGCATGGAACAAATTGTTTGTCTTTGTATATGGACATTACTTGTTTCCGTTGTTTTGGGAATAACCTATTATCAATGCAGAAATATATTGCTGATTGCCATTATGCACGCAGCTTTTAATATCTGTTATATAGCGCCAATACAATATAACATTGTTGTATTAGCGACCATAATTTTTGTTGGTACTCTATTGTATAAAAAATCAGGCAAAAAATTTTTCACTTGCTGATTTCCTGTTTGTCGGAAAGCTACATAAGAAAAAGAAAATGTGCTCCATAAAGTTGTTGGGATTATCTTATTAGCGCTGGTATTGAAAAAGATAAATCTTACATGGGGCGATATCGGATTTCAAAAAAAACGGCTTTGTAAGCGGTCTTTTGAAAGGTTTGTTATTGGGAAGCGTGTGCTTTGCCGTTTCTTTTGGATTGGAATTAGGGATTTTAGCCCTGCAGGGCAATCCCGCACATTTGGAAATCTATATCAGCAGTTTTTCTTTAACCGGCTCGCAGATGAAAAATACAGACTTCGTTTTCTTTCTGTTATGCGTACTGTTCAATATTATCAATGTATGGATGGAGGAAGGCGTTTTTCGCGGTCTGTTTATCGAAACACTCTCTGAAACAAAGCCATTTACGCAGGCGAATTTTATTGCAGCATTTTTATTTGGTATCTGGCACATTGTAATGCCGATCAGAAGCTATGTGAATGGCGAAATGTCATTTGCGGCAATGGTTCTGATGGGTATTGGTTATATTATCCTTGCCGGAATTATGGGAATCAAATGGGGGCTTCTTTACCGCATAACAGGAAATATATGGGTAGGGCTTGGCGACCATTTATTAAATAATACCGTTGCTACGAATATGCTGCATGTCGTTTCTTCAACGGGTGCGGATGAATTACAGATCGTCCGGATCATGGCTGCACAGCTTATTTCCTTTGCATTTGTGATGGTCGTTTATTGTTGCAGGAACAGGAAAGGAAACGGATAAATTTCCGTTTGCCGAGAAGTCACATATAAAAAGAAAACGGGATTTTTTGGAAATTTAATAAAGCTAAGGAGGCAATAGAATATGGAACTTGTAAAATTGACACACGAAAATATCGAAAAGGAGCACATCTGCTGTGCGATTTCCAATAACAAGGATATCCAGGTCATGTCCAAAAAGAACTGGCTGAAAGACAGGCTGGACGAGGGGCTTGTATTCCTAAAAGGCAACGTCCGGGGAAAATGCTTCATTGAGTATATCCCTGCGGAATACGCATGGGCGCCCATCGAGGCGGAGGGCTATATGTACATTGACTGCCTGTGGGTATCCGGGCAGTTCAAGGGGCATGGATACTCGAACCTCCTGCTGGATGCTTGTACCCGCGACAGTAAAAAGAAAGGGAAAAAGGGGCTTGTGATCCTGTCCTCCAAAAAGAAAATGGGATTCCTCTCTGACCCGAAATATATGGGCTATAAGGGCTTTCAGACAGCGGATACGGCAGAGCCTTATTTTGAGTTGATGTACCTGCCCTTTGAGGAGGGCGCACCCCTTCCCTGCTTCCGGGACAGCGTGGGCAGGTATGAAGATATGCCGGAGGGATTTGTGCTGTATTACACAAACCAATGCCCTTTTACGGCAAAGTATGTACCGATACTGGAGGAGATGGCAAAGGCCAGGAACGCAGTGTTTCGGTCCGTACATATCCAGACCAGGGAGGATGCGCAGAATGCCCCTTCGCCCTTTACCACCTTTTCCCTTTTCTATGACGGGCAGCTCGTGACCCATGAAATCCTGTCGGAGAAGAAATTTGATAAAATCTTAGCAGATAAAGGAGTGTGAAAAATGATTCAATTAGTCAGACCAACAGAAGCGATGAAAGAACAGGCCATAGAGTTCAGACAGGAATTTTTTGAACATGGGGAATTTGTCATCAACGGAAGTGAATTATTTGATAAAACGGATGATTACACAGAATGGTGCAGAACCATAGACGCAAACACGAAAGAGGAAACGGTGAATCCGAATTGGGTTATAACGGACACATTCTTTGCCGTGGACGATCAGGATAGAATTGTGGGAATCATTGATTTCAGGCATACGCTGAACGACTTCCTGAAGGATCTCGGCCATTGCGGTTACAGCGTCCGACCGTCAGAAAGAAGAAAAGGCTTTGCTACGGAAATGCTGCGGCAGTTATTGGAGGCTGCCAAAAAGACTGGGATGAACGAACTGTATCTTTCTGTGGAAAGGAAGAATGAGCCTTCGGTTAAAACAATCATCCGGAATGGCGGAGTCTATGAGCGCAGCTTTGAAATTGATGGAGAACAGGCAGATATTTACAGGATCGCTCTGTCGGAATAGCCATACTGATACAAGGGATACGGCAGAGCCGTAAGCTGCCTGGGGAGAAAAATGATAGGATTAAAAAGAGGAAGTGTAAAGCTTTTATCCCATCAGGAAGAATGGGATAAAAATGCCGAAAATGTAATTTTGGAATTGAAGCAGCTTTTGGGAAATGCCGCTGTTGATATTCAGCATGTGGGAAGCACTGCGATTCATTCCATTTATGCAAAACCAATTATTGACATTGTGATTGGCCTCCGTGATTTGAATGATATTTCACCTTATAAGAAACTGTTGGAAGAACACGGTTTTGTTTTTCGCGGGGAAGATGTTGCTGGGCAAATGCTATTTGTAATGGGTGATTTTGAAAAAGATACGCGCACACATCATATCCATGCAGTCAAATGGGATGGGACAGAATGGAAGAACTATATCAATTTTCGGGATTATCTGAATTGCCATCCTGATAAAGCAATAATATACGATGCCTGTAAGAAAAAATTGGCGTTACAATTTCCAGACGACCGAAGAAGCTATACCGAAGGCAAGCAGGAATGCATAGAACGCCTGCTGAAAGAAGCGGATGTATGGAGAAAGCTTCAGGATATATAGAGAAAACAAAGAGATGTCAATAAATTTAAGGAGCACTGCTTATGAAAAAGAAATTGCTTTTAATTATAACAGGTATCGTATTGATTGGAACCGTATGTATTTGGCTTTTGGCAAAAAATAAGCCTGCAGGGCAAATGCTTGTGGATCGTTTAAACGAAGCAGTATCCCATTATACGGATATGAACATAAAAGATGATGAGGCATATTCCCTGAAAGTTTCGGACATACAAATGCTGGTGACGACATATGCGCCTGAATATACGGTTTTTGGGGTTTCTGCCGATGCGTATACTGTCCGGCCCGGCCAAATGGATGAGACATTAACGGCAGAAGAACAGGATCTGCCAATCTGTAATTTTGACTATGCATTGCTTTACGATGAAAAAACAGACAAGTTTTATAATGTGAAATTTGAGGAAAAAGGGAGGCCAACCATCCCGGATTTTATAAAGGCGAATGAATTAGACACATATAAACTTGAATTGCCAGACGCAGGGGCAGTGGAAAATCTCTCTCTCAAAAGAAACTCTGACAGTCCAATTGTAATAAGCAGCAAAGATGATGTGGAAAATATTCTGAGCATTTTAAAAGAGACAGAACCCGCTGTAGAGAGTGGCGGGATAGGTACTCCGGTCCGTGTGGAAAATATTATCAATGCAGATTTTATCAGTAAAGAGAATGTGATATGCAGACTATTTCTATATGAAGATGGAGGAAAATATTTTATTGAGCAGACGGATCATGGAGTATATACAATCTCAAAAGAGGATTATGATTTGATAGATAAATATATTCCCTATATAAATTACGAACCATAAGCAATGAAGGAGGTAAAAAACAATGCGTCATATTTTTATTCGTGGGATTATTGGCTTGATTTGGCTGGTTGCAGCCATTGTATGCGGGGTATCCGGAAACTTCAACTTCCCAATGATGGGGCTTTATCTGGTATTGGCAGGTGTATTCCTGTACTTCGCATATGCGGCATGGAAAAAAGAGAAGGACGAGGAGGGAAGTTAATGCGAAGCATTTCTATTAATACTTCCCGACGACTTGCCGCCGAGCCGAAGGGAGGGGGCATTACATTGGAAGGGGAAGGTAAGATGGGAGAAACGCTCCTGACTGTGGAGAACTTAAGTGCATGGTACAGTGAACAGAAAATGATACTTTCGGGGTTCTCTTTTTCGCTGGTGGAGCATGAAGTGGCAGGTCTGATCGGGCTGAACGGGGCCGGGAAAACCACGTTTCTGAAGGTGCTTTCCGGCCTGCTCCCTACTTTCCGTTCAGACGGTATCTGCTTTCGCGGCGCTCCTGTGGATTTTCGGAAGCAGGATTTTAAGCTCTGCCGCTATACGGTGTTTGCCGAGGACAATTCTTTTTCGTATTTTACTTTCCGGGAATACCTGGCCTATGTATGCGCCGCCTATGGGAAAGAGGTTCCCGATGTGTCGGAGCTGGTACAGGGCTTTCACTTTGAAGAATATACAGATACCCTGTTAAGGGAGCTGTCAACCGGGAACCGGAAAAAAGCATTTCTGATTACGGCTTTTGCCCTGAAACCCAGACTGCTCCTCCTGGATGAGCCGGTCAACGGCCTGGATTTCCAGAGCACGGAATATCTGTACCAGCAGATTTTGGGTTATAAAGAGTATGGGACTGTGCTGTTTTCTTCCCATATCCTGGAGAGCATTACGCTGACCTCTGACCGGGTATTTGTCCTGGAGGACGGTAAGATCCGGCAGACTTTTGAAGGCGGGCAGATCAATGCCGCAGATATCCGGGAGGCATTGCATGATGAAAATGACAGGTAAGGCCTTTGCCAAAAAACTGTTTGGGGCAAGATACGAGCGGCTGCCCCGGACACTTTTGATGGATGTGATTCTATTTTGGGGGCTGTATATCGCAGGCTTTCAGGTGCAGATTGCGGCATCTGTGCGGATCCTGATGATAAACGCCTTTACCGCAGGCGTGATGTGGCAGGCTCTTTCTTCCAAAGATAACGCTGTGGAACTGAAACATATGCTGATGCTGCCAGGACATGGCCGGGAATTTATCTTCTCCTATGTGGCGGCGCTGGGGGCCTATACGGTTCTTACAAAGACAGGGCTGCTTCTGGCGGTTCTGCTGGCTGTGTCTGCATGGAAGCCCATAGAGCTGGCAGGAATGGCCATCAGTATGCTTCATGCGGTCCTTATGGCTGCCGCAGCCTATTCCCAGAGAAAATACTGGTATGCGGGCGGGCTTTGGGGCGTTGCCATAGTGTCCGCCATTCTGTTTTTAGGGAGCAGATCATGGTTTGGATTGTTGCTGCTTGCGAATAGCTTAGTTTCTATTCTGATTTTGCGGAAGGCAGACAGATACGCTTTTTATCAGGGGGAGAGTGAGAAAAGCCATATTATTAAGAAACGGAAGAGGGGTTCCTTATGGAGGTACTTTTTCCGGTATCTGAGCTGCCACAAGAATTATCTGGTCAATACTGCTGTGATGTGGTGCGTAGCCCTTGTAATGCCGTATTTTTTAAGAGAAATGGCCGGGCTGTCCGTTGTCCCAGTGGGGTTTGCGATTTTATCCTTAAATACCCCTATTTGTATCCTGTTGTCCTGTGACCGTGACCTGGAGCAGGCAGTCCGTTTCCTGCCTGGACAGAAACGGCGCTTTTGCATCCCATACTGCCTGTTTATCTTTTCCTGTAATATGGCTGCGGATATGATATTCCTTTTAAGCTGGCAGATACAAAACAACGGCATCACTGCCCCGATGATTGCCGGGGCTGTTTTCTTTGCTCTGCAGAGCGCAGTGCTGTCTGTGCTCCTGGAATGGTTTTATCCAATCCGTGGCTGGAAGATTGAAAGCGACCTGTGGCATCATCCCCGGAAATATGTGGTTCCGGTGGTTATGCTGCTGCTTGCGGGAGGCGCTTGCGTATGGCCGGTACTGCTGTATGTCCTATTGGTTTTGCTGGCTGTGGAAATTGTAATTTTGCTTTTTCTACCCAAAGGGCACTCGACTGACATCTTCGGATGAAGAGATCAGCATTGTAAAAGGGCTGGACGCGGGGGATGACTACATTGCTTCCCCTTTCCAACAGAGCCCCTCAGACAGGTCAATCTAAATTCCATTGGATTCCAAAATCGTATCACTCTTATGAAACTTCTGTCCCAAACGGCGCAGCAATGTGCTCCGCCGCCAGAATATCGGGTTTATCTCCCAGTCCTTGGTTCCGCTGTTTGAATTCAGTATCGGAAGTAATTGCGTTTCTCTATTCCACTTTTTCCAGATTTATGATAAAATAAGCCCTGAGGACTGGCAGGGGACTTGATGGGGATGGAAGGAGAAGAGATGAAGCTTTTAAAGATGCATTTGGCAGAAATGGCGGTTGCGGTTCTCTTTGTGCTGTTAGTGGTGTGTTTTTATAGAATAAATGAAGAGGGGAAGAAAAGAACCGGAAATATTCCCTATAATGAAGACTGGATTTGTGTGACGGAAGAAGGAAGCAGAGACTATCGGGAATTTCCGGAATTGATTGAGATGCCAGAGGGCAGAGAAGAGGTTGTGCTGAAAAAAGAACTGGGAGATGAAGTGGACAATCTCAATTCCATTGGTTTTTTTACCTCCCACCAAGAGGTGGATGTGTTTGTGGATCGCCATCTGATCTATCAGAAAAGGGCGCCGAACTATGTACAGAGCAAGACCCCTGGAAACTGCTGGAGTTTTGTTCCGATTCAGGAGGAATACCGGGGAAAATTACTGGAAATTCGCCTGAAGAACTGTTATGATCTTGGTTATATAAGGCTGCCGGAATTTACCTATGGCCCCCAATCGTCCATCGTGGTGCAGCAGCTGGAAGAGAAAGCGCCGTCCTGGATGTTTGGAATCTGTATGATGGTGGTAGGGCTGATGCTTGTTATAAGCTGGGGAACCATTGGGAAGAAAATGCATTTCAATGAGGGAATCCTGTGGCTGGGGCTTTTTACCGTGTATTTTTCTATCTGGTCTACGATGGAGACACAGCTTCCGGCGCTGGTGTTTGAGCGGGAATTACTGTGCAGCCAGATTACCTTTATGATGCTAAAGCTGATGATCCTTCCCATTGTGAGTTTTATCCGGGTGGTATATCAGATGAAAGACAGCCGCCTGTGGAATGCGTTTGCGTGGCTTGGGATTCTGGATTTTGCGGTGAGTTTTATCGGGCAGTTTTTCGGTTGGTTTGATTACCGGGAAGGCATTTGGTTTACGCATCTTTTAGGCATTGCGGTGATCTTGGCCGCAGCGGTATGCGGCGTCGGGATTCTGGTGGAGCGAAGACGGGAGATTTTTCGCCGGGGGCATAAAGTTTATCGGAATGTTTTTGGAATCTGTCTTGTGGGAGGATGCATGCTGATGGACGCGGTGAATTATTATCGGCGGACTTACAGCGACGTGGCGGCTTTTTCCAGAGTCGGATGTTTGCTGTTTATTCTCCTTCTGACAGCGGAATTCCTGGAAGATTCCATGGAGCTGATAGAGGCAGGAAAACAAGCGGAAACATTGAAAGAAGAGGCGGAGCGGGATGGGCTGACCATGCTGAAAAACCGCAGGATATTCGAAATAGATTTAAACAGTGTTCCGGAAAATAAATTGAAAAAATATGCAATTGTCATGTTTGATCTGAATAATTTAAAACGGATGAATGATGAGTACGGGCACCACATGGGAGATTATTATATTATCTCGGCAAGTGAAATTATTCAGGATGTGTTTGGTTCCCTGGGAGAGATTTACCGGATTGGCGGAGATGAGTTCTGCCTGATTGCCAATGGACTTGCCAGGCGGGAGTACAGTGAGAGAGCCCAGAGAATGTGCAGCTGGATAGCCAGCCTTAAAGGGGCCCATGTGGACGGGCTGATGCAGATTGCTTCCGGTTATGCGGCGTTTAACGGGAATACAGACAGGAATCTGCTGGATACTATGGAACGGGCAGATAAGGAAATGTATCAATGCAAGAGGAAACAGAAGGCGCAGAATGTGCAGGGAGGAGGTAATTAGAGATGCGTTATATGCCGATCACGAAAGTGGCAGAGGGAATGATACTGGGGCAGCGCATATGTAACGGCGAAGGAAAGATTTTGCTGGAACAGGAGGCAAAGCTTCAGAGAGAGGATGTGCAGCGTTTGTTTCAGATGGGGCTTCCGGGAATCTATGTGGAGGACGACATCAGCTGGGATTTGAAAATTCCAAGGCTTATCAGCCGGGAACTGGAGCGGGAAGCGTTAGAATTGGTTCACCGTTTGTTTGAGGAAGAGGATTTTCGGGAAATAGAACAGGAAGACATTCAGGAGACGGCAAGAAAGATGACCCGCCAGATTCTTGCAGGCAGGGATAAGATGTACCAGACAGTCAATGTAAGGGTGGCCGACGACTATACATTTTTTCACTCGGTAAATGTGGCGGCGCTGTCTGTTATGCTGGGAGTAAAGACCGGCAATCTGGATCTGGAGCAGTTGAATAAACTGGCCGCTGCAGCCCTCCTGCATGATGTGGGAAAGCGTTATGTGGAAGCGGACGTGCTGAACGCCAAACGTTCGCTGACGGAGGAAGAGCGCGTTCTTGTAGTGCAGCATCCCAAATTGAGTTATGACTTTTTGACAGAGCATTATCATTTTTCTCAGGAAGTCTGCGACGGCGTGCTGGAACACCATGAATGGTATAATGGATGCGGATATCCCATGCGCAGATCCGGATATGAGATTTCTTATTTTGCCAGAATTATCAAGGTAGCGGATGTGTTCGACGCATTGACCTCCAAGCTGCCCTATCACGATCCCATTTCTCCTTCTGGCGCGGTGGATTATATTTTGGGCAATACAGAGTCTGAATTTGATCCGGATCTGGCGGAGCTGTTTACCAGTAATATTGCGGTTTATCCGGCAGGATGCGAGGTGATGCTGTCAGACGGCAGAACTGCTCTGGTGGCGGAGAATGATCCGGAACATATGCTGAGGCCCAAGGTGATAACGATTCCGGACGGGGAGATGATTGATCTGAAATCTGAGAAAGATTTGGCGGTTTTGGAATTATTTGTATAACAGGAAGTGAGAGTGTGACAGGACAGAAAGAAACGATAGATCTTCTGCTGGCAGAGAGCTTTAAGGAGCTTGCATGCCAACAGCCCATTGAGAAGATTACAATTAAAGCCATTACAGATAAAGCCGGCGTGATACGCCCAACGTTTTATAATCATTTTCAAGATAAATATGAACTTCTGGAGTGGATTATCAAGGTTCAGATTCTGGAACCTACCAAGCCGCTGATTCATGCAGGGATGGTGGATGAGGCTTTGCTTCTGGTTTTTACATCTGTGAAAAGGGAGAAGGAGTTCTATGAGAGGGCCGTGCGTTTGGAAGGGCAGAATTCCTTTGAAACCATTACCAGAAATTGTATCGGGGATGTTCTCCTGGAAGTGATTCAGAGCAAAAAAACTTCCTTTCACAAGCAGCACCCCTGGCTGACGCCGGAGCATATTGCCTTGTTTTACGCCCAGTCCATGTCTTTTGTGGTAATTTACTGGATTAAAAGCGGAATGGAAGTGGAACCCCGGGAGATTACGGATATTTATAATTATATGATCACCCGTTCCATGAATCAGGTGATTGAAGAGCTGTAAAACTGATAAATACAATCATATCATGGGGAAATCGGAAAAATTCATGAACCATCTGATGGAAAAGCTGTAAAACCATATACAATAAAATGCAAGTGTTTTTCAAAAACTACAGATCGGCCGGAATGTATGATAGGGCGATACAGAGGAAAAAGATTGAATATTTCATTATTCAATCTTTTTTTTTATACTCTCATTGAAGTAAAAAAATTATGAAACAAAAATAAGGAAAGAGGAGCGCGAAGGAAAGATGATTAAATTTGGAAAAGGAGTCGTAAAGCTAAGAGTGCCGATTTTTATAATCAGTCTGCTGCTTTTGATTCCGGCGGCAATCGGCATGATAACCACCAGAGTGAATTATGATATTCTGACTTATCTGCCGGGAGACATTGAGACAATGATCGGGCAGGATATTCTGGTGGATGATTTTGAAACTGGAGCGTTTTCCATGTGTGTGATAGAAGGCATGGAAAATAAGGATGTGTCAGAACTGAAGAAACAGATTGAGGAAGTGGAAAATGTAAAGGCAGTTGTCTGGTATGATTCCGTTGCGGACCTGTCGATGCCCATGGAATTTCTTCCGGAAAACCTGGTGGATAAGTTCAATTCCGGCGACAGCACGCTGATGGCGATTTTGTTTCGGACTTCCATGTCCTCAGATGAGACCATGGACGCCATAGAAGAAATCCGGGGGCTTGCCGATAAAAAATGTTTTGTCAGCGGCATGTCAGCCATTGTGACAGACACCAAGAATCTGTCCAATAAGGAGACACCTATTTACGTGCTGATTGCAGTAGTATTGTCCTCCCTGGTACTGGCGCTGACCATGGATTCATTTCTGGCTCCGGTGTTCTTCCTGTTAAGTATAGGAATGGCCATACTTTACAACCTTGGAAGCAATATTTTCCTGGGTGAGATATCTTATGTGACGAAAGCGTTAAGCGCAGTGCTTCAGCTGGGAGTTACCATGGACTATTCCATTTTCCTGTGGCACAGTTATGAAGAGAACCGGGAACGGTATCCGGATGATAAGAACCGGGCGATGGCCTATGCGGTATCTAATACCCTGACCTCTGTGGTGGCAAGTTCCATTACAACAGTGGCGGGATTTGTAGCGCTGTGTTTTATGAGCTTTACCCTGGGGATGGACTTAGGTATTGTGATGGCAAAGGGCGTGATATTCGGAGTGATCGGATGCGTCACCATTCTGCCGTCTATGATATTGATTTTTGACAAAGCCATAGAAAAGACCAAGCATAAGCCAATCATACCGGATTTGGGCGGGATCGGAAACTTTGTGACCAAACGGTTTCCAGTATTTATTGTGATATTCCTGCTGATCTTGGGGCCGGCGGTTTACGGCTATACCCATACGGATGTCTACTATGACCTGGCGGGGACTTTGCCGAAGGATTTGCTGAGCGTTCAGGCAAACGCCAAGCTGGAGGAGAATTACCAGATGAATTCCACCCACATGGTATTGGCAGACAGCAGCCTTTCCAGTAAAGACGCTTCGGCCATGATTGAAGAAATGAAAGAGGTGGATGGGGTAAAAACGGTTATGGGCATGGATTCCATCGTAGGTTCCGCCGTTCCCAAGGAAATGATACCAGATGATATCAAAGAGGCCCTGATGAACGACACCTGGCAATTGATGCTGGTTAGTTCGGAATATTCTGTGGCGTCGGACGAAGTAAATGCCCAGATTGATGATTTGAATAAAGTGATCAAAAAGTATGATCCAAAAGCCATGCTCATCGGCGAAGCGCCCTGTACCAGAGATTTGATTACGATTACGGATAAGGATTTTAAGACAGTCAGCGTGGTTTCTATCGGGGCAATTTTCCTGATTATTCTGCTGGTGTTTAAGTCAATTTCATTGCCGGTGATTCTGGTGTCCGTCATTGAATTTGCGATTTTCATCAATATGGGAATCCCGGCCTATACGGGAACTACCCTTCCCTTTATTGCCTCCATTGTAATCGGAACCATTCAGCTTGGGGCTACCGTGGACTATGCCATCTTGATGACCAACCGCTATAAGAAAGAGAGAAACAGCGGGGAAGATAAGAAAACTTCCATTACCATAGCCCTCTCCACGTCGGTGCAGTCCGTATTTGTCAGCGCTTTAAGTTTCTTTGCGGCAACCTTCGGCGTAGGCATGTACTCCAACATTGACATGATTAGTTCGCTGTGTATCTTAATGGCAAGAGGCGCGATTATCAGCATGTTTGTGGTAATCTTTATTTTGCCGGCCATGTTCATGGTATTTGATAAAGTGATTTGCAAGACAAGTATGGGATTCGGAATTAAGAAAAAAGAATCTTCAGCAGCCGTAAAAACAGTTTAGAAAATAATAGGAGAAGTTAACATGAAAAATCTGGAATTAAAAAGAATGTTCAAAAATAAATATGTCATCCGTGTAGCGGCAGGGGCCGTTACCATTGCAGTGCTGGGCACCAGCGCAGGCGTCAGCGCGTATACCGTAAGGGCGGAAAAGAATTCCGCGGTACAGGAAGTTCAGAAAGAGGATGATTCTGAACTGGAAGAAGCCAAAGAGACATTGGAAAAGGCATTGTCTGCTGACGCGGAGAATGAGGAAGCCGGCAAGGAAGAAACCGTGTATGTTGTGGCAAATGCCGACGGCAGCGCCAAAAATGTGATTGTCAGCGAATGGCTGAAAAATAAAGACGGCTCGGCCTCTATCGAAGACGTTTCTGATTTGAAGGACATTGAAAATGTAAAAGGCGATGAAACCTTTACGCAGAACGGGGATAAGATTACCTGGCAGGCCCAGGGGAAGGATATTTATTATCAGGGAACCACAGACCGGGATCTTCCGGTTACCGAGAAAGTGACGTATTTCATGGACGGCAAAGAACTGTCGCCGGAGGAAATGGCAGGAAAGAGCGGAAAGGCAACCATTCGCTTTGATTATACCAACCATGAGAAAACCACGCAGGTCATTGACGGAGAAGAACATGAGGTTTATGTGCCCTTTACTGTTATGACGGGCATGATTCTGCCGGAGGATTACAGCAATGTGGAAGTGACCAACGGAAAAGTGATTTCCGACGGCGATAAAAAAGTAGTTGTCGGCCTTGCAATGCCGGGGCTGAAAGAGAGCCTTGGAATTGAAGAAGGAGATCTGGATAAGGATCTGGAGATTCCGGAGTATGTGGAAGTGACTGCGGATGTGGAAAATTTTTCTCTGGAAATGAGCATGTCCGTCATTATGAACGATTTGGTCAGCGAAGCAAGTCTGGCAGACAGCTTTGATTTAAGCAGTCTGGACGAGGATCTGGACACATTAACGGACGCTTCTGAACAGCTGCTGGACGGCACCAAAGAGCTGTCCGAAGGGCTGGGCACCTTAAAGGACAGCATGAAAGAGTTTGCTTCCGGAGTGGGAACACTGAAAGATGGAATTACCAGTTATACCAACGGGGCTTCCCAGTTAAATGACGGAATCCATACGCTGGCAGATTCCTCCGGTGCGCTGTCAGAGGGAGTGGGCACGTTAAACAGCAGCGCGGCCACATTGAATCAGGGCGTGGCAAAACTGGATCAGACCCTGAAGGCCAAAATGTCCAAGGAAGAGAGAAATGCTCTGGTAAAACAGGCGGACGATGCCATTGACAATACCTTTAACAATGCGGAAAGCGGAACAGAGGCCATCAAAAACCAGGCGTCTTCAGTATTTTATGACAGTCTGGCAAATAATGACGGGGCTAAGGCCCAGGTGGCGGCAGGCCTTAACGCTTATACCGAGGGAGTTCTGAATCAGGTATTAAGCCAGGCCTTTGGCACGGCAGTGCCGGAGATGGCCAAAAATCAGAAAATGGTGGAAAATGCGCCCACTGCCATTCAGCAGGCGTTAAGCCAGGTGGCTGAGGGCGTGGAAGCAGGAACTCAGGGCGCCACCGCAGACGCCACGGCGGCCGCAGTATCAGCCGCATTGGCGGAAAATCTGGTGCCGACTTTGGCGACATTGGCAGCAACAGGCCAGCCTTTGGACGCAGACATGATCAATGGGGCGATTCAGGAGATTTGCGCACAGGTGGCCGCAGGGGTGAAGCAAAATACTCAGATTCATGACGGGGTATTGAGCCAGGTGGATACTCAGGGAGCGGCGGCTCAGACTATGGCCCAGTTGGAAGGCGCTGTCAATGCCGGGCTGCAGTCTGAGGAAGGCAAAGCTCAGGTGCAGCAGACGGTAAACGCTCAGGTGCAGCAGGCGGTTGCCGCAGCTATGGCCAATGAAACTTTAAAGGCAAGCATGAATGATGTGGCGTCTCAGATTGTAGCAGGAATTGCCGACGGCGCCAAGGATACGGTAGGTTCGGCTGTTGCGGATACAGCCAAGACAGCGGCGAAAACAGCGGCAGAATCCGCTACCTTAACGGCAGTTTCCGCTACGAAGGCTCAGATTTCCCAGGCAATCAACGAAAAAAGTGAAAGCGGACACAGCCTGGTATCCGGAATGCAGGCATTGAGTGACGGAACGCAGACGATGAGCGACAGCATTCCGGCGTTGACTGCAGGAATTTCCCAGCTGACCAACGGCGCTGCAACTCTTGTTTCCAATAACGGAGCGCTGGTGGATGGAGCAGGAAAGCTTTCCGGCGCAACTGCCCAGATTGAAGATGGGGTAGATAAGCTGGCGGAAGGTTCCGTGAAGCTGATGGACGGCATGGTTCAGTTTGACGAGGAGGGCATTCAGAAACTGCTGGATGCTTACAACGGAGATATCAAAGAACTCTTAAGCAAATTAGAGGCAGTGGTGGAGGCAGGGAAAGAATACCAGACCTTTACCAAGGTTGCAGAAGGAACGAAGGGTTCTGTGAAGTTTATTCTCCGCACCGAAGCCATCAAAGCTGAGGATACGGAAGAATAGAAAGTTTGGCCGAAGGCGCAGGAGTAAATTTATGAATATTGCGGAAGAATTGATGATTATATTGGGCATATCTTTGGATATCTTCGCAGTGATGGAGTGTCAGGGCTCACTGGTTGCCAAAGTGGAGAAAAAACAATTACTGGCATTTTGCGGCATTTGGACAGTGGGGCAGGGATTGGCTTTGGGAATCGGAGATTTTATTTCCACACTTCTGCGCAAAAGTGCGGCGCGGGGAGATGAAATTTTCCTGGGACAGGTGATTGCGGCGGCAATTTTCCTGTGCCAGGGAGCGCGCCTCTTCCTGAAAGCCTGGCAGAATGAACGGATTGTGGAGCGCCGGGAAGAAAAGTTTGACGCGGCGGGATTTATCCGGCTTCATGCCAGAACCAGTATTTTTACATTGCTGACCGGGATTGCCTTTGGATTTCTGGAAAGCAGCCTTTGGGTTCTGCTGGTTTTAATTGCGGTTCTGACAGTTTTTGTTACGGTGTCCGGCATGTACACCGGCTACCGGCTGGGATTTGAACATAAGATGAAAGCTTATCTGGCAGGCGGAACGCTTCTGGTGGCAGGAGGGATGGATGTGATTTTTGTTCATATCGGGGATTTTATTTTTTGATAAATGGCTGCGGTTTCTTGTAATCTGATCTGGTATCGTATATAATGGGTGGTATAAGAGTGGGAAAAATTGTAAGTATCGGCCGCCAGAGAGGATCAGAGAGTCAGATTATGAATAAAAACATTGCATATGTCAGTATCACGGAATGGAACCGGAAAGTTATGCGCTGGATTTGGATCAGTATAGGCCTTGTTATACTGATCCAAATCCTGCTGTTTCTGTTTTATCAGCCGGTTCCGGAGTGCAGCAAAAGAGAATATCTGGATATATTTGTGATTAGGCCCAGCATTATGATTGTGATGTACGCAGGCTCTATGGAATTGATTTTCCGGTTTTTTGGAGAAGCGCTGGGAGAATCTATGACCACCATTCTGTTTCTCCTGATCCAGTTTTTGATTCTTGGGACTGTTGCGGCGGTGCACAGTTCCGTTCCCTATATGTGTATGATTCTGACGTATCCTGTGATTTTTGCCAACGTGTACCGGGAGAAGATGTTCCGTTACGCGGCTTTTGTGATCTGTATTCTGGTATATGCCGGCATTACTTACGGGTTCATTCCCTCTACAGAATTCCAGCCGGACAACAGCAGAGAAGTATATCTGGTGATTTTTGTGGGATTCACCATTGTGGCGTTTTCTTTCAGTAAAGTTCTGACATCGGTAGTTGTAAATTTTGAGAAAGAAAACCGTAAAATCTATGAAGAGAACCAAAAGGTTCACGAAGAAAATCAGAAGATTCATGAGGAAAAGGAGAAGATATTGGAAATCTCCCAGAGGGATTCCATGACGGGGCTGTACAATCATAAGATGTTTTATGATAAACTGAATGAACAGCTTCAGTTGTGCAGCGAGGAATACCATCTGTCTCTGGTTATTATAGATATTGATAATTTCAAACGCATTAACGATACTTTCGGCCATGCCGTCGGGGATAACGTAATTCTGAAAATTGTATCTGTGATTGAGAAAAATGTGGATGATAAGGACGTGGCAGCCCGGTACGGCGGAGAGGAATTCGGCTTGATTCTGGCGGGCAAAACAGAGATGGAGGCTTATAATGTGTCGGAGAGAATCCGGCGGGAAGTGGAAGCGGCGCAGGTGGAAGGCGTGACCGGCAGAATCACCATATCTTTGGGCATGTTAGAAGTAAAGCCTGGGGATAAAAATGGAATTCTGCTGTTCAAGGAAGTGGATTCTGCCCTGTATGAGGCAAAGCGGACAGGAAAAAATAAAACTGTCTGCCGGGGCTGGAGGAAAGGGGATAACAATGAGTACAGTTATCAGAATTTCAGCAGCAGCCAGAGCACAACTGTGATTTCTGACCGGATGGAGCACTAGAGCGTGTCTTAAAATTCATTCCCGCAGGATGTTTGGCGGGGTGTGGGGCGCATATCAGAATCGGCAGGGGCGCAGTTTTATTCCCGAATGTGTTCCAGTCCCTGAGCAATAATGGTAAGCACATGGGAGTCTAACAGGGAATAGTATATCGTCTTTCCGTCCCGGCGGTTTTTCACCAGGCGGCTTTGTTTTAGAATGCTGAGCTGGTGGGAAATGGCGCTCTGGGACATGTCCAGTTCTTTTGCAATGTCGTAAACGCATTTTTCTTTGTCCACCAGGGCATACATGATTTGGAGCCGGGTGGGGGTTCCGAATATTTTAAACAGTTCTGCAAGTTTTTCAAATTCGTTCTGATTCATGAAAATTCCTTCTTTTTCCTTATAATATGATGGGCTGCCATGGAAAAACCTTTAATAAGAAAATACCATAGAAGAGGAAAGCTGTCAAAAGAATCCTGAATTATTTTGCAAATAAATACGCCTGTGAATATAAATGGTTACAATTCGCATCCATGCCAATCACTCCGCTGATTGGCATGGGCGTGAATTGAAACTATAAATTAGACAGTTTGGCATTTTTGTTGGATTGCAGATTGTATTGGGGGTGTGATATAATCTAAAAAAAGGTATTAGAAAAGAATGGGCGCTGCGGCAGGAATTCGGCAGAATTGCCGCCGGGGCCGGTAAGGAGACAGGAGGATTTATATGGCAAGCAAAATGTACCAGTGTATGCAGAAAATTGGGGAAGATATTATCGCGAATAAGGAATTTTTAACAGATCTGGATTCCGCCATCGGCGACGCGGATCACGGCATTAATATGGCCAGGGGCTTTACAGAGGTACTGCAGCAGCTTCCTCAGGAGGAAGAGGATATCAGCGTAATCTTAAAGAAAACCGGCATGGTTCTGCTGTCTAAGGTAGGCGGCGCTTCCGGCCCTCTTTACGGAACCGCGTATATGAAAGCGGCGGGCGCTGTAACCGGCAAGAAGGAAATCACCCTGGAAGACGGCAAGAATATGATGGAAGCTGTAATTGGCGGCATTAAGATGCGCGGCAAGGCGGAGCGGGGCGAGAAAACCATGCTGGATGCCCTGGAACCGGCATTGGAGGCATTGAATCAAGGAATCGAGGCAGGGGAAAGCGCGGAAGACTGCCTGACCCGCATGTGCGAGGCGGCGAAAGAAGGCGTGGAATATACCAAGACCATCCGGGCAACCAAGGGGCGCGCCAGCTATCTTGGAGATCGGAGTATCGGACATCAGGATCCGGGAGCAACTTCTTCGTTGATTACACTGGAAGCAATTCGGACATTTTATCTGGAAAATATAAAGTGAGGTAGTTATGGTAGGAATATTGATTGTGTCCCACAGCAAGAAAGCGGCAGAAGGAATCTTTGAACTGGCAGTTCAGATGGCGGGGAAGGAGCACCGGATTGTCGCAGTGGGAGGTATGGAAGACGGAAGTATCGGCACAGACTCCATGCGTATCTGCCAGGGCATTCAGGACGCCAATGACGGGGACGGCGTTGTGATTCTGGCAGATCTGGGAAGCGGCATTATGAGTTCCCAGGTGGCAATCGATCTGTTGGAAGAGGATATTGAGGTGGTGATTGCGGATGCGCCGATTCTGGAAGGCGCAGTAGGCGCAGCAGTGCAGGCGGCGATCGGAGGAACGCTGAAAGAAGTGACAGAGGCCGCTGAGGAAGCAAAACAGCTTTCCAAGCTGGGATAAGGATGTCAGAGTTAAAATCTGGCACAGATTTTACTCATCAACAACATAAAAGCACAAGGAGAAGGAGGAATTTGCCTTGAAAAAAATGATCAACAAACCAGATGACGTAGTAGAGGAAATGTTACAGGGGATGGTAGCGGCTCATCCGGAATATGTGAAAAGGGTAGATGGATGCGACGTGGTTGTAAGGGCAGGCGGCTCTCAGGGGAAAGTTGCGCTGGTCAGCGGCGGCGGAAGCGGACATGAGCCTGCACACGGCGGATATGTTGGAAAAGGAATGCTGGACGCGGCAGTGGCAGGGGCTATGTTTACCTCACCCACGCCGGATCAGGTATATGAAGCAATTAAGGCATGCGACGGCGGCAAAGGCGTTCTTCTGGTCATCAAGAATTATACTGGTGATGTAATGAATTTCGAAATGGCTGCGGATATGGCAAAAGACGAAGGCATTGAGGTGGAGAAAGTAGTCGTAAATGACGATGTTGCAGTAGAGAACAGCACATGGACCACCGGAAGAAGAGGAATTGCCGGCACGATTTTTGTTCATAAGATTGCAGGCGCATGCGCGGAAGCAGGCGGAGACTTGCAGGCGGTTAAGGCTGTGGCTGAGAAGGTAATCGCCAATGTGCGCACTATGGGTATGGCAATTGCGCCCTGTACCGTTCCGGCAGCAGGCAAGCCGAGTTTTGAACTGGGTGAGAATGAAGTGGAAATCGGAATGGGCATCCACGGAGAACCGGGAACCCACAGAGAAGAGATCCGCACTGTCAGCGAGACAACCGATACTTTGTTAGAGAAGATTTTTGCAGAGGACATTTATCAGGAAGGCGACGAGGTTGCAGTGATGGTAAATGGCCTGGGCGGAACTCCGCTGCAGGAATTATATCTTGCCAACTTAAGAGTATCAGAAGTTTTGGCAGAGAAGAAGATCAAGGTTGCTAAGACATGGGTGGGCAATTTTATGACCTCCATTGATATGGCAGGATATTCTGTAACATTACTGAAACTGGATGATGAATTGAAAAAATATCTGGCTGCTCCGGCAGATACGCCTGCTTTTGTACAGGTATAAGCAGAACGGATGTCAGGATATTTATAAAGGGTTGAGGCAATAAGGAAAACAGGATACAGGATATGGGATGTTTGCCGTTGGGAGCATGCCGTATCCTGTATTTTTATATCCTTTTTCCCTTGCCCTTGAGCAGAATTGGTGTTATAGTAAATTCACTATCATGCTCAGCCTGTCGTTCGGCGGGCCGCATGGCCATCCCACTATGGAAGTCGAAGACTTTCATAGAAACTCATTATCATGCTCAGCCTGTCGTTCGGCGGGCCGCATGGCCATCCCACTATGGAAGTCGAAGACTTTCATAAACTATCAAAACTCATGCTGGAGGACAGCCGTGAATATCTTATTAGTTGCCATCAATGCCAAATACATTCATTCCAATCTTGCCGTACACAGTCTGAAATCCTATGCAAAAGAATATCAGGAACAGATCCATATTGCAGAATATACGATTAACCATTCCCTGGAATATATTTTACAGGGAATCTATAAGCAGAAACCAGATATGCTGTGCTTTTCCTGCTATATCTGGAATTACCGGTATGTGCGTGAGTTGATTGAAGAGCTTCGCAAACTGCTGCCCAAGGTTTTGATTTGGGCCGGAGGGCCGGAGGTTTCCTATGAGTCGGAGCAGTTTCTGCAGGAAAATCCGGGAGCAATCGGCGTGATGGCGGGGGAAGGAGAAGAGACATTCCGGGAATTGTGTGCGTATTATCTAAAAAGGGACGATGCGTCCGCCGATTGCTCCGAACGCTGTCAAAGCAATGAAAATACGGTAAAATGGGAGGATTCCGAAAGCCGTCAAAGCAATGAAAATACGGTAAAATGGGAGGATTCCGAAAGCTGTCAAGACAGCGAAAGTGCCGTAAAATGTAAGGATCCCGAAACTGGGCAGGGGATAAAAGGTCAGGGGGTTCCGTCATTGGAAGACATTCCGGGCCTGGTATTTCGAAGTGGAGACGGCACCCTGGTGCGGACAGCGGCCCGGGAGCCTCTGTCCATGGATGAGCTTCCTTTTTGTTATGAACATCTGGATGAGTTTCAAAACAGAATCATTTATTACGAGACAAGCAGAGGGTGTCCTTTTTCCTGCAGCTATTGCCTTTCTTCCATTGACAAAACTCTGCGATTTCGTTCTATTTCCCTTGTGGAGAAAGAACTGCAGTTTTTTCTTGAGCATAAGGTGCCCCAGGTGAAATTTGTGGACCGGACTTTTAACTGCAATCATAGGCATGCCTTAGCCATCTGGAGTTATCTTAAGAAACATGACAACGGAATTACAAACTTCCATTTTGAAATTTCGGCGGATCTGCTGACCGAAGAGGAACTGGAATTGATTCATTCCCTGAGGCACGGCCTGATCCAATTAGAAATCGGGGTGCAGACCACTCATCAGCCAACCATAGAGGAAATCGGAAGAACCATGAATCTGACCCGGTTAGAGCAGGCGGTAAAGCGGGTGCAGCAGGGAGGAAATGTGCACCAGCACCTGGATTTGATTGCGGGTCTGCCGGGAGAGAATTTGGCGTCCTTCGCAAAATCTTTCGGACAGGTGTATGGGTGGAAACCGGAGCAGCTGCAGCTTGGATTTCTGAAAGTCTTAAAGGGTTCCCGGATGTATGAGAATCGGAAAAAATACGGTCTTATTTACCGGAAACAGCCTCCCTATGAGGTGATGGCCACCAACTGGCTGTCTTATGAGGAGCTGTTAGAGATTAAGCTGGCGGAAGAAATGTTGGAGGTATATTATAACAGCGGCCAGTTTGAAATGACAGTGAAAGTGTTGGAGCTGACAGCGGAGCGTACTTTTGCGCTGTATCTGGAGCTGGGAAAATATTATGAGAAACGGGGACTTTTGGCCATGAGCCATTCCCGGATAAGAAGAAGTGAGATTCTGCTGGATTTTGCAGCCGAAAGGGATGGAGAGCATCTGGAGCTGTACCGGGAGACGCTGACTTTTGATTTATACGCAAGGGAGAATATGAAGTCTCGCCCAGCCTGGGCGCCGGATCAGTCGGAGTACAGGGAACTTACCAGAAAATACTGTAAAAAAGGTAAGATGTCACATTTGGAACCTTTCTGGTACGGGATAGAGGAACTCAGGGAACAAAAGACATTGACTGCTTATCCCCAAAGGCAAAGAGAGCGGCAGTTTTATCTGTTTTCTTATGAGGAACGCAATCCTTTGACAGGGCAGGCTGCCGTAAAGCGTCTGGATGAGAAGGGTCAAAAAGAAATTTAAGCTGTCTGGAGGAGAAAGAGCGAAGAGAGGAACTGAGATGAAGAAAAGAACAAAGGAGATTTTAACCCGGCTGGACGAAGCTTACGGCAGGGAGTACCGCTGTTATCTGAATCATGACAATGCCTGGCAGCTTCTGATTGCTGTGATTATGAGCGCGCAGTGCACCGACGCGAGAGTGAATCTTGTGACGAAAGATTTGTTTCGAAAATATGATACTTTGGAGAAATTTGCATATGCTGAAATAGAGGAATTGGAACAGGATATCCACTCCATTGGATTTTATCATAATAAGGCCAGGAATATTATTCTCTGCGCCCGGAAGCTGGTGGAAGAGTTCGGCGGCGAAGTGCCCGAAAGCCTGGAGGACTTGACTTCCCTGCCGGGAGTGGGCAGGAAAACAGCCAATGTGATACGGGGAAATATCTACCATGAGCCCAGTGTCGTGGTAGATACTCATGTAAAACGAATTTCCAGGCGGCTGGGGCTGACGAAAGAGGAAGATCCGGTGAAAGTGGAATATGATTTGATGAAAGCTCTGCCCAAAGACCACTGGATTCTGTATAATATTCAGATTATCACATTGGGAAGAAGCATCTGCACGGCCAGAAGCCCCAAATGCAGCGAATGCTTTTTGAGTGATTTGTGCCGGGCGGAGGATAAGGAACGGTAGAAATACTGCCCGATGTATGAGCTGTTGTTATTGCTGCGGTTTCTTCAAGATGCGGGGAAATCAGAAAGGCGGAGAATTATGCTGGAGCGTTATGTGGTAGTGGACTTAGAGATGACTGGGCTGCACGCAAGGACAGACAGGATTCTGGAAATCGGCGCAGTAAAGGAAGAGGTGGGAAAGCAGGAAATTTTTCACCGGATGGTGAATCCCAGGATGAAAATTTCCAAAGAGGTGACAGAACTTACGGGAATTACCGCTGAAATGGCGCAAAAGGGCTGTGAGCCTGAGCAGGCGGCAGCGGAATTCCGGGATTTTGCGGAAGGATTCCCTTTAGTTGGGCACAATCTGATCTATGATTACAGTTTTTTGAAGCAATGTTTGGTGAATCATGGGGAGACGTTCGAAAAAGACGGGGTTGATACTTTGAAGCTTGCGCGGAAATTTCTGCCGGAAGCGGAGAAAAAAACGCTGGATTATCTGTGCGCGTATCTGCAGATTGCAAGAACCAAAAGCCATCGCGCCTTAGAAGACGCCAAAGCAACCAATCTTTTGTTTCAGTATCTTAGGGAACGGTTTGAGGCGCAGGATCCGGAGGCGTTTTTGCCAAAACCGCTATTGTACCGGGTGAAAAAGCAGGGGCCTGCCTCAGCGAGACAAAAAAAGTACTTGAAAGAACTGGCAGACTGGCATAAAATAGATTTGAATGTGGAACTGGACAGCCTCACGAAAAATGAGGCGTCCAGAATGACCGATAAGATTCTGTGGGCTTATGGAAAAATTCCTTCCGGAAGCTGAGTGATACCTGCAAGCATACGTATTTGCTTATCTGTGAATGATACGATTCCTTTTGTAATCAGATGAATGACACCCGCAAGCATACGTATTTGCGTGTCTGTGAATGATACGATTCCTTTTGTAATCAGTTGAATGATGCCCGTAAGCATACGTATTTGCTTAACTGGAAGATTCCATTTTATTCAGCATAGCCAGAATCGGTTCTTTCATCAGAGAATTCAGGTTAGAAGCGCTGTTTTTCAATCCTTCCAGCTTATCCGGCTGATTGGCCTGAAGGTAGAGTTCTGCCAGCAGCTGATAGGTGCTCTTGATATCACTCTCGACGGATACTGCAAATTCCAGTACCTGAGCAGCTTCTTCGGGGTGTGAGAGTTCAGCAAGGCGCTGTCCCCAGGAATTCAGGGTACGCGCCAACAGAGTGAAATTCTGATCGCACTGGGTTAAAAAAGGCAGGTTGGCGGCGCCGTAGTTTAACTTTAGATCCGTGTTGGTGATTCCGGTAAGGTTCAGAATTTTTTCATCCTTCAATTTGAGGATCTGTTCTTCGCACTGGTGCAGGAAATCATCTGAAAATCTGGCAAAGGGCAGGGACACTCCGGTGAAATCCACATAATTGAGATTGGAAATGTCTTGTTTTCTGGTAGCATTGGCAGCATTTTCCCGATCCCAGAAATCACGTTCTGTATTCTTGCGCATGCGGTCAGCTTTTTTGCGTTTGTAGGAGACTACTACAACAAAAATCATAATCCATCCAAAGAGTACAGGGACTTTCATAACATTCATCTTCCTTTCTTAATACAATATAGTTTCAGATAAGTTTTATCATTCTAGTATGGAGGTGAGTCCGATGATTAATTTTCATAATCCGAAAACAAAAAAGACAATTGCCGCAGTGATTGCATTGGTTTTGGTGGCGTCTATGGTGGTATCTGTATTCCTCTCTGCATTTGTATAGGCAATGGTCTGCGTCTGTTCATAATATACAGAAAGTCCGTGATTATGTCAACGAAATTCGTGGTTTCGTATCTTGAAAAATAGCTTTTTTATGATAAAATTAGGTAAGTAGGTAATAAACGAAGTATGTTAGTAGGAGAATAGATTATGAAGAGAAAGTGGAAAATGTATGTTACAGCGGCCGGTGCGGTTTTGGCGTTGATCCTGATTGCTGTCATTACCATTCCGGTGGATGCGGAGACGAAAGAGACAGACACCATTCCCCAGCGGGTGTATTTCGGGGAGATTTCCGTAGGCGGAATGACTCAGGAAGAGGCAAAAGAAGCAGTAAAAGAACATGTGGAGGAGCTGCAGAGCGAGATCATTACCCTGCAGGCCGGCAAGAATACGGTGCAGGTTCCGGTTTCCCAGATGGGACTTTCCTGGGGGAATGAAGAAATTGTGGAAGAAGCCGCAGGGCTTGGAAAAAGCGGTAACCTGATCACCCGTTACAAGGCAATGAAAGATCTGGAGAATGAAGACAAAGTCTATGAACTGGCGTTTCAGATAGATAAACAAATGGTGAAGAGAGTTCTGGAGAATAATGCGGAGGTTCTGAATACAGAAGCTGAGAATGCAGGACTGACCAGAGAAAACGGCGGTTTTACAGTAATTCCCGGAAGCCAGGGCGTCACTGTGAATGTGGAAGAATCCACAGATATCCTGGAAAAATATTTTTCCCTTGAATGGGAAGAGGGAGCCGGCACCGTTGAGATTGCAGCGGATGTGGTAGACCCCAAGGGTACGGAAGAGGAACTGAGCAAGGTCAAGGATCTTTTGGGCGGATTCAATACGTCTTATGCGTCTTCCGGCGCGGGACGTTCCAAGAATGTGGAAAATGGAGCCAGCAAAATCAACGGTTCTGTGGTATATCCGGGGGACAGCTTCTCTGTTTATGAGGCGGTCAGCCCCTTTGAGCCGGAGAACGGATACGAACTGGCAGGCTCTTACGAGAACGGAACTACGGTGGAAACTTACGGCGGAGGAATCTGTCAGGTGTCCACAACCTTATATAATGCAGTTATCCGTGCGGAACTGGAAGTTACCGAACGTTTTAACCATTCCATGATCGTAAGCTATGTGGATCCTTCGGCGGATGCAGCCATTGCGGGAACCTACAAGGATTTAAAATTTGTCAATAATACCAAGGCGCCTATTTATATTGAAGGATATACCCAGGGGCGATCCCTTTATTTTAACATATTCGGCGAGGAGACCAGAGAATCGGGCAGAGAGGTCAGCTTTGTCAGCGAGACGCTGTCCACGACGGAACCAGGCACCCAATACCAGGCGGCGCCGGGTCAGCCCATCGGATACATGAGCCAGACACAGTCTTCCCATACCGGCTATACTGCTCAGCTTTGGAAAGTGGTAACGGTGAACGGGGTAGAACAGAGTCGGGAAATATTTAACAAGAGTACTTATAAAGCGTCTCCGAGAATTGTGGCAGTGGGAACTGCTTCCGGCAATCCTGACGCGGTAAATGCCATGAACGCGGCAATCGGCGCTCAGGATGAAGGGGCTATCAGCGCGGCGGCAGCCCAGTGGAATGATGCGGCTATTGCTGCAGCCCAACAGCAGGCTGAAGCAGATGCAGCAGCGGCAGCAGCGGCTCAGCAGCAGCAACAGCAGCAACAGCAACAGCAGGAACAGCAGGACGATGACAAGAAGAACGGCGACAAGAAGGACGATAAAGACGACAAGAAAGACGACGATAAAAAAGACGACAGTAAGCAGAATGATGAGCAGAAAGAAGATGACGGCGGTGGCGAGGCACCGGAAGATGGCGGTGAAAATAATGGTTCCGAAGGCGAAGGTGAAGAATAATTAGCGGCATAGCGGTAAGGGATAAGGCTGTTTCAGTTGTGAGACAGCCTTATCCTGTCCATTTTTATATGCCCGTGAGCCAAAGTATGATTAAGATAAACGGCAAATCATTCTGCAATTTTATATGCTCGTGAGTCAAAGTATGATTAAGATAAACGGCAAATCATTCTGCAAATAAGCCTGAGAGGATTGGGAGAATGAAAACAGGAAAAGTTCCGGAGAGCGTACTAAAACGTTCCGTATTGAGACAAATACATACCAGACGGGAAGAAGTGCTGCTGGGAGCCGGCGTGGGGGAGGACTGCGCTGCTCTGAAGCTGGCGGAAGATGAAATATTTGTGATTTCTACAGATCCCATTACCGGTACGGCTACAGACATCGGCAATCTTGCCATTCATATCACCATGAATGATCTGGCTTCCGCCGGCGCGGAACCAGTGGGCGTGATGCTGACGATACTTCTGCCGGAGGGTTCGGAAGAATCGGATTTGAAGGAAATTATGCGTCAGATTGAGGAAGCCTGCGCTCAGGGAAAGGTGCAGATTATCGGCGGCCATACCGAGGTGACAAGGGCGGTGAACCAGCCTTTGGTCAATGTCTGCGGCGTGGGGAAGGCCAGAGAAGGAAAACTGGTGTCCACTGCCGGAGCAAATCCGGGAGACGATATCCTGGTAAGCAAGTGGATTGGTTTGGAGGGCACATCCATTATAGCCAAAGAGAAAGAACAGGAACTGGCAGGCCGCTATCCTTGGCAGTTAATTCGAAATGCCCAGGAATTTGACAGATATCTGTCTGTATTGCCGGAGGCCGCAATTGCCGTCCGGCTGGGGGTCAGCGCCATGCATGATGTGACGGAAGGCGGAATATTCGGCGCCCTTTGGGAATTGGCGGAAAGTTCTGGAGTCGGATTGGAAATTGACTGGAAAAAAATTCCTGTGAAACAGGAAACGATAGAAGTGTGTGAATTTTTTGGAATTAATCCTTATGAACTGATTTCCAGCGGCTGTATGCTGATGGCTGCGCCGGATGGAAATAAACTGGCGCGGGAGATGGAAAAGGCGGGAATTCACGCAGCGGTTATTGGGAAAGCGACAAAAGGAAATGACCGGGTGCTGTTCAATGAGGAAGAGAAGCGATTTTTGGAACCGCCGAAGACAGATGAACTTTACAAAGTAGTGTAACCTTAACTATGGCGTTGAGAATAAAAGTATAAGCAGAAAGGGAAACAGGATGGAAATGCGAGAGAAAATATTAACTTTTATAGAAAAAAACAGCAGAGTGGATTTGAAAGAGCTGGCAATTATGCTTGGAGTGGAGGAAACTGCCGTGGCAAATGAGATGGCAGCCATGGAAGAGGAACACATTATCTGCGGATATCATACACTGATCGATTGGGATAAGACCAGTATTGAGAAAGTGAACGCGCTGATTGAGGTACGTGTCACTCCCCAGCGGGGCAGAGGTTTTGACAGCATTGCAGAGCGGATTTACAATTATCCGGAAGTGAATGCCGTTTATCTGATTTCCGGCGGCTACGATCTGCTTGTGACTTTAGAAGGGAAAACACTGCGGGAGGTGGCTCAGTTTGTCTCAGATAAATTGTCTCCGCTGGAGTCTGTGCTGAGCACCAAGACCAATTTTATCCTGAAAAAATATAAAGACCATGGAACTGTAATTGCAAAACCCCAGGAAGATGAAAGGATGTTGGTGAGCTAATGAGAAATCCACTGTCAGAGCGCATTGTAGAGATTCCCTTTTCTGGGATCCGGAAGTTTTTTGATATTGCGGCAGAAATGAAGGATGTGATATCCCTGGGCGTGGGGGAACCGGATTTCGACACTCCCTGGCATATCAGGGACGAGGGAATTTACTCTCTGGAAAAAGGAAGAACAGCCTATACTTCCAATGCGGGGTTAAAGGAACTGAAGATAGAGATTGCGAAATATTTAAAACGGAGATTTCAGGTTTCCTACGATTACGACACGGAAATGATGATTACCGTAGGCGGCAGTGAGGCCATAGATATCGCTATGCGGGCAATGTTAGATCCGGGGGATGAAGTGCTGATTCCTCAGCCCAGCTATGTTTCCTATCTGCCCTGCGCGACGCTGGCCAACGGAGTGCCGGTGATTATTAATCTGAAAGAGGAAAATGAATTCCGCCTGACGCCGGAAGAACTGGAGGCGTCCATTACGCCTAAAACAAAACTTCTGGTGCTGCCCTTTCCCAATAATCCTACGGGGGCTGTTATGGAGCGGAAGGATTTGGAAGCCATTGCGGAAGTGGTGAAAAAGCATGATTTATTTGTATTGAGCGACGAAATTTATGCGGAGCTTACATATGTGGAAGGACAGGATCATGTGACCATTGCCTCCCTTCCAGGAATGTGGGAACGTACCGTATTAATCAACGGATTTTCCAAAGCATACGCCATGACGGGATGGCGGCTGGGATATGTCTGCGCGCCCAAAGTGATTTTAGAGCAGATGCTGAAAATCCACCAGTATGCCATTATGTGCGCGCCCACTACCAGTCAGTACGCTGCCGTGGAAGCAGTGCGAAACGGAGACGCGGATGTGGCAGGAATGCGGGAGGAATATAACGGCAGACGGCGGTATCTGATGCACCGGTTCCGAGAGATGAATTTGAAGTGCTTTGAACCTTTCGGGGCTTTTTACACTTTTCCCTGTATTCAGGAGTTCGGCATGACTTCTGAAGAATTTGCCACCCGGATGCTCCAGGAAGAAAAGGTGGTGGTAGTTCCGGGAACAGCATTCGGAGACTGCGGAGAGGGATTTCTTCGGATTTCTTACGCCTATTCTCTGGAAAGTCTGAAGGAAGCGTTAGACAGGTTGGAATCCTTTATCCGTAAATTAAGAGGCTAATTAAGAGACTGTGGGCAATAATGCCATTTATGACAGGCCCGGCAACCGGGAAAGCTGTTTATGGCACAGAGGGCGGAGGGATAAAAGGGAAAGGAAAGAATCGGAAATGGCAGAGCTTAATATTGTGCTTTTTGAGCCGGAGATCCCGGCGAATACAGGAAATATCGGCCGTACCTGCACGGCCACAGGAACCAGGCTCCACCTGATAGAACCATTGGGATTTCAGCTGAATGAAAAGGCAGTGAAACGCGCAGGGATGGATTACTGGAAAGACGTGGATGTGACAAGGTATGTGAACTGGCAGGATTTTCTGGAGAAGAATCCGGGCGCCAGAATCTATATGGCTACCACCAAGGCGCGGAGGCTCTATACTGAAGTTCAGTATGAGCCGGACTGTTATCTGATGTTCGGCAAAGAGAGCGGCGGGATTCCGGAAGAAATTCTAAAGGAATACCAGGATACCTGCGTGCGGATTCCCATGATGGGCGAGACCCGCTCTTTGAATTTATCCAATTCGGCAGCCATTGTCCTGTATGAAGCATTGCGGCAGAACCGGTTTGCAGGCATGAAGCTGGAAGGGCAGCTCCACAGGCTGAATTGGGAGGATTAGAACGGAAGTTAGTTTTGAAAGCGTGAGGCCGGGAGGGTTGGATTCAGAACTTAGCCGCAGACATGAAGCCGGGAAGATTGGATTCGGAACTTAGGGGCAGGCATGAAGCCGGAAAGATTGGGTTCGGAACTTAGCTGCAGGCATGAAGCCGGGAGGATGAAAGCCATGAATTTTATAGAAGCCAGAAAGCTGGTGCATGAATATATCAGACGGGATGAAGAGGGAAACGTAGAAGGAATCCTTGCAGCTTTAGACGGTGTGGATCTGGACGTGAAAGCAGGGGAATTTGTGGCAGTTTTAGGCCATAACGGCTCCGGCAAATCCACCCTTGCCAAACACCTGAATGTGCTGTTAAAGGCCAGTGAAGGCACCCTTTGGGTGGACGGAAAAGATACCCTGGACGACAAGTATCAGTGGGATATCCGCAAAAACGCTGGAATGGTCTTTCAGAATCCGGATAATCAGATTATTGCGGGCATGGTGGAAGAGGATGTGGCTTTCGGCCCGGAAAACATCGGAGTGCCCACAGACGAAATCTGGAGCCGGGTGGAGAAAAGTCTTAAGTCCGTAGGAATGTTGGAGTACCGGGAACATTCCCCCAATAAGCTTTCCGGCGGCCAGAAACAGCGGGTGGCTATCGCAGGCGTGATGGCAATGGAGCCGAAGTGCATTGTCTTGGATGAGCCTACCGCTATGCTGGACCCGAAAGGGCGCAGGGAGGTTCTGGAGGCGGCAGGAACTTTAAACCGGGAGAAAGGCATTACCGTGATATTAATCACCCACTATATGGAAGAAGCGGTACAGGCGGATAAAGTTTATGTGATGGATCATGGAAAAGTGGTAATGCAGGGAACGCCCAGGGAGGTTTTCTCTCAGGTAGACCGGCTGAAATCTTATCGTCTGGATGTGCCGCAGATTACCCTTCTGGCTCATGAGCTGCGCAAAGAAGGGCTTAAGATACCGGAAGGAATTCTCACGAGACAGGAACTGGCGGAGGCGTTATGTCAATTATATTAGATAAAGTGGATTATGTGTACAGCAAAGGGACGGCCTATGAAAAGAAGGCATTGAATCAAATCAGCCTGAAAATCGAAGACGGAGAGCTGATTGGCGTCATCGGCCATACCGGTTCCGGCAAATCCACACTGATTCAGCATTTAAACGGGCTGCTTCGGGCGGATTCCGGGGGAATTTATTATAACGGCAGGGATATTTATGAGGAAGACTATGACCGCAAGGAGCTGCGCAGCAAAGTGGGGCTGGTCTTTCAGTATCCGGAACACCAGTTATTTGAGACTACCGTCTTTGCTGATGTGTGTTTCGGGCCTAAGAATCTGGGACTTTCCAGAAAAGAATCAGAGCTTCGGGCATTTGGCGCGCTGCGGGGAGTTGGGCTGCCGGAAGAATACTGGTATCGCTCTCCTTTTGAACTGTCGGGCGGCCAGAAACGGCGGGCGGCCATTGCGGGGGTTCTTGCCATGAAGCCGGAGGTGCTGATTCTGGATGAGCCTACCGCCGGATTAGATCCTTTAGGCAGAGATGAGATTTTGCATCAGATTGTATCCATGCATCAGGAATTGAATATGACAATCCTTCTGGTGTCCCACAGCATGGAAGATGTGGCGGAATATGTGAATCGGATTCTTGTCATGAATCAGGGAAGCATCCTGCTGGACGGCGCTCCCAGGGAAGTGTTCCGTTATCGGCGGGAATTGGAGGAAGCGGGGCTCTCCGTTCCCCAGGTGACGGAGCTGATGCAGGAATTACGGGACAGGGGAATTCCCGTTTCCCCAGAGGTTACTACGCGAAAAGAAGCAAAAGAAGCTATTCTGCAGGCATTTTCGAGAAACAGGCAGGGATAGAGGGAGCTGAAAATATTATGTTAAGAGATATTACAATCGGACAATATTATCCTTCCGATTCTGTTCTGCATAAGCTGGACCCCAGAGTGAAGCTGATGGGAACACTGGTCTATGTACTGTCCCTGTTTTTCTTTCGGGGAGCGGCGGGATTTGCGGCTGTCACTCTGGGACTGGCAGGAATGATTCATTTGTCGAAGGTGCCCTTTCGTTATATGGTAAAAGGGCTCAAATCCATTGCGGTAATTCTTGTGCTGACCGGGATGTTCAATCTCTTTCTGACCCCGGGCGAGCCATTGGCGTCTTTCGGCATCTTTAAAATTACAGAAGAGGGGCTGAAAAGCGCGGCATTTATGGTAGTGCGGCTGACATATCTGATTCTGGGCAGTTCTGTGCTGACACTGACTACCACGCCCAACCGGCTCACCGACGGATTGGAGAAGGCCTTAAGGCCCTTAAACAGAATCGGGGTTCCGGTGCATGAAATCTCCATGATAATGTCCATCGCCCTTCGGTTTATTCCGATTTTAGTAGAGGAAACAGACAAGATTATGAAGGCGCAGCTGGCCCGGGGAGCGGATTTTGAAAGCGGAAATCTAATCAAAAAAGCAAAGGCTATGGTGCCCCTTTTGGTGCCCTTGTTTGTTTCGGCTTTCCGGCGGGCCAACGATCTTGCCCTGGCTATGGAAGCCAGATGCTATAACGGCGGGGCGGGAAGGACAAAAATGAAGCCGCTGAAATATGAAAAGAGGGATGGCGCGGCATATCTTCTGCTTGCAGTGTATTTTGCGGGAGTGATAGCGCTGCGGGCATGGCTGCGGTAAGGAACATGGTTGTTGGCGGTGAGTGAATATAAATTTGGAGTGATAGCGCTGCGGGCATGACTGCGGTAAGGAACTGTCAAGAAATAACTTTTATATCTTGCGTGCTATTTAAAAGTGATTTCTTGACATTGCCTAACCTGGATAAACCGGAAGCAAAGTTTTGCCATTTTGCGCAGGAAATCGTTCTTAAGGGCCTAGAGCGTGTCTTAAAATTCATTCCCGCCATCTGTATCCCCACTTAGCGCGATATTTGCGCCAAATGAAGGTTACATAGCCCGCTATGCGCCCTTCATTTGGCGCAAATCCCCACAGGGCGCCTTCGGTGTCCCACCAAGTGGAGAATACATCTGTCAGAAAGCAATTTTAAGACACGCTCTAAATCTTTCCGGATAGGAGAAATCATTGAAAAGAGTAAAACTGGTGGTCGCCTACGAGGGCACCAATTACTGCGGCTGGCAGATCCAGCCCAATGGAATTACAATTGAAGAAGTATTAAACAGGACCCTGTCAGAGCTGTTGGGAGAGGTAATCCAGGTAACCGGCGCAAGCAGGACAGATGCAGGCGTGCATTCCCTGGGAAATGTAGCGGTTTTCGACACGGATACCAGGATTCCGCCGGAAAAAATCTGCTATGCCCTGAATCAGCGGCTGCCGGAGGATATTGTGGTACAGAATTCCTGCCAGGTGCCGGAGGATTTTCATCCCCGCCGCTGCTACAGTGAGAAAACTTATGAGTACCGTATCCTGAATCGGAAGATACCGGTTCCTACCCTGCGGCGGGACACTTATTTTTATTACAGGGATCTGAATCTGGAGAATATGCAGAAAGCGGCGGCATTTCTGCAGGGGGAACACGATTTCAGGAGTTTTTGTTCTGTGAAAACAAGCGCGGAGAATACGGTGCGCAACCTGTTATCCTGCACCGTTGAAAAATCCCGGGACAGCATACTTACCATTCGGGTAACAGGGACCGGATTTCTTTATAACATGGTAAGGATCATCGCCGGAACGCTGATTGCTGTAGGCGTGGGAGAACTGGCGCCGGAATCGATACCAGAGATTTTGCAAAAAAAGGATCGGAACGCGGCGGGGCCTACTGCACCGGCCCATGGGCTTACCATGATTGGAATTAATTATGGAGGAGGGAATTGATAAGATGTTAAAGAAAATGGATCGGATGAGGATGAAAGAAAAGCTTCAGTTTGGGTACGGTCTGGTCATAGGGCTTATGATCGTAATTACCATATTTGCAATGATAGGGCTGTTTCTGGTGCAGGGCAAGATGAATTCTTATATCAAGGGCGCTCAGGCAGCAGATACTGCGGTAAAGACCTGCCGGATTGAATGCAATATTGCAGCCAGGATGATACGGGAGCTGGCGCTGAATGATGATAAGGATATGCTGGCGGAGTATAAGGGGAATATCGAGGAAAGCATGGCTTCCATAGAGAATGCTTTGGCGGATCTGAAAGACGCCGGCGTAATAGAAGATGAACTGAATGAGAAATATGCGACTGCGTTAGAGAACTGGATGAAGCTGGGATACCGGATTGTGGAGGAACTGGAGGCAGGAAACCGGGAGGAAGGGACTGACTTGATTGTCACGGAATGTTCTCCTGCGCTGGAAGAAGCTGTGGGAATTGCCAAGGAAATTAATGACGCCACTGACGCAATGAAAAAAGCATCCCTGAGCATCAATCAGAAGACTGTAGTGATTGTAATTCTGGTGATGGTTCTCGTGCTGGGGCTTGCCATCTTTACATCCATAAAAGTAGGAAACCGGATTGTGGACAGCATTTTAGGACCGTTAAATGAGATTGAAAAAGCGGCTGTGGATCTGTCCCGGGGCAATCTCCACACTGACGTTACATACCGCAGCGAGGATGAAATCGGAAAACTGGCCCATGCGCTGCGCAGTTCGATTGCAAGCTTAAGTTCCTATGTGGAAGATATCGACCATTCTATGTCTGAGTTTGCGGAAGGAAACTTCGACGTTCAGTCTGGCGTAGAGTATCGGGGAGACTTTGTGGGAATCGAGGAATCTTTGATGCATTTTGAGAAAAATATGTCAGATATGGTGAAAAATGTCCAGACAGTGGCAAATCAGGTGACAAAAGCATCTGAGCAGATTGCGGCAAACTCCACCGAACTGGCCGAGGGGGCTTCGGAGCAGGCCGGAGTGACACAGGAGCTTTCTGTTACCATTGAAAATGTTTCCGGACAGATTGACCGGAACGCAAAAGAGGCAGTTGATATCAGCAGGGAAGTGCAGCAGGTGGGACAGGAACTGGAATACAGCAACGGCAAAATGCAGGAGATGGTGGAATCCATGAACCAAATCAATCAGTCCTCCAATGAAATCAGCAAGATTATTGCCGCCATCAATGAGATCGCTTCCCAGACAAATCTCCTGGCCTTAAACGCTTCCATCGAAGCCGCCCGGGCAGGCGAAGCCGGAAGAGGATTCGCAGTGGTTGCGGATCAGGTATCGCTGCTTGCGTCCCAGAGCGCGGAGGCGGCGACAGAATCCACCGCATTGATTGAAGAATCTGTCCGTGCGGTAGAGAAGGGAATGGTGATTGCCAATGAGACGGCAAGCCAATTACAGAATGTGGTGAAAGGCGCAAGGATGATCATTGACAAAATCAATCTGATTGCGGAAGCTTCCCGAGAGCAGGCGGAAGCGGTGGATCAGATTAATCAGGGCGTAGAACAGATCAACCATGTGGTACAGAACAATACGGGAACTTCTGAAGCATGCGCGGCTTCCAGTGAGGAAATGACGGCGCAGGCAGAGACGCTGCGGGGCATGATAGAGCAGTTCAGAGTCGGAAAGTTCTAACAGGGCGGTAACAGTTCAGCCTTCGGCTTCACTGTTACGGAATCTGCCAAACCGCAAAAAAATAATTGACAGGGAAGATGCTATGTAATATAATAGTCGGGTATGGCGAGTTAGAAATGCAAGCCTTTCTCCGGCGAAGCGTTTTTGCTTTGATGTACAAAGAAAAATGTAAATGGTGCGAAAATGATAGAACGGATGAATTCATACAATCAGGACGGCATCCGGATATCAGAGTAACATTGTAAAATTCAAGGAGGTAACATTTGATGAAAACTTTTATGGCCAGCACAGCGGCAGTGGAAAGAAAATGGTATGTAGTTGATGCTGAAGGAAAGACATTGGGACGTTTGGCATCAGAAGTGGCAAAAGTATTAAGAGGAAAGCATAAGCCGATTTTTACGCCTCATATTGACACAGGCGATTACGTGATTGTTGTCAATGCCGAGAAGGTGAAAGTGACCGGTAAGAAATTAAATCAGAAGATTTATTATCATCATTCCGGATATGTGGGAGGAATGAAAGAGACCACATTGAAAAACATGTTGGCGGATAAGCCGGAAAGAGTTGTGGAACTTGCAGTGAAAGGTATGCTTCCGAAAGGACCCCTGGGAAGACAGATGTATAAGAAGTTATTTGTCTATGCAGGACCGGAACACAAGCATGCAGCTCAGAAACCAGAAGCTTTCACATTTTAATCAGGAGGTAAAGTAAAATGGCAGACGCAAGATATTATGGAACAGGTAGAAGAAAAAAATCAATTGCCAGAGTGTATTTAATGCCCGGAACTGGCAAGATTACCATTAATAAAAGAGATATTGACGAGTATTTGGGATTAGAGACTTTGAAGGTTATCGTTCGTCAGCCCTTGGTGGCAACCGATACCGTAGACAAATTTGACGTTCTCGTGAATGTAAAGGGCGGCGGCTATACCGGACAGGCAGGCGCAATCCGCCACGGCATTGCCAGAGCATTGCTGGAAGCAGATTCTGATTACAGACCGGTGCTCAAGGCAGCAGGTTATCTGACACGTGATCCGAGAATGAAGGAAAGAAAGAAATACGGCTTGAAAGCAGCCCGCCGCGCTCCGCAGTTCAGCAAGAGATGACAAATGGAATATTTCAATCCCCAGAACATATATGTTTTGGGGATTTTGTCTGTTTTTTGTATAAAATGCCAGTAGATATTTGGTAGAAAATGAGTATAATATAAGTAAGAAGTTCGATTGAGCCTCTTACTATTTTGCCGGGACTGCATATCGGCATTAAATAGAAAAGGTGCAGATACAAATATTTTGCAATTTGGGTGGTATGAGTAAAGAGAAGGTCTCCATTAACCTTTGGTAGCCAATCCATAAAGAGATGAACATTAAAGAGGGTCGCCATTAACCTGCGGTAATCAATCCGTAAAGAGATGAACATTAACGAGTGGGAAGTTGCCATAACTTCCCACATTTTTTTAGAAAAGAGGGGTTGCGCGATGTTTAAACTTGATAGGAATATGAAGTTTATAAACATAGATTCAGATTATATTAAAAAGTTAAATCTGGCATGTCCAGAAGTGTATTATAAATTAGTAGGTTATGAAAATAAGCCATACATAGGTATTTTGATAAATGAAGAAAATCGGTCATATGTAATTCCGTTATCTTCTGCAAAAGAAAAGCATAAAAACTGGAAAAACATTAATCAGGAATGTTATCTGGTGTATGAATATGCTTTAAAGTCAAAAATGGGCAATGCAGATATTTGGGTACAAGGTGATGAGGAAAATATGGTCAAACATATCATGGCGGTAATAGATATTAAGAAAATGATTCCCGTTAAATCAGGGGTGTATAAAGAAGTAAATTTGAACAAAGAAAATGCTGATACACCAGAAACAGTAAAATATAAGGATTTAATGAATAAAGAATATTCTTTTTGCCTGAAAATTGTAGAAGATTTAATAAAGAAAGCTAATAAGTTGTATAATAACCAGATGGCTACAGGAAAAGTCAAAAAATTTTGCTGTGATTTTAAACTGTTGGAGCAAGCTTGTGATACATATGTAATTTGATATGTATAGTAAAGCAAGAACATTCGGCCTAACGGTTGTATGGGGGTGTACCGAGTGCTGTGGGTAAGTGACAGGTAACTGACAAAGTGCTTGAAAATGCCGTATTTTGGGCGTTCTGAACTATCCAAGAGATAAGCAGAAAAATACAAGATTTCAAGAATATATACTCCGCAGGTTTTCCTGCGGAGTTTTTTTGCTCTATTAACATTTCAGGATATTTGGGTTATAATATATTTTAAACTTATATAGATTTCTTAATGGAGGTGCTGTTATGTGTGATGTGAAAAAATATGAAAAAATCTATGAAGATATAAAAACGCTTCAACCGGAAGATACTTTACAGCTTGTATTGGAAGCGGAGACAGAAGAGCAAAGGAGCTTTTATGAAATGGTGGGCAATTTTCTTCTGCAAAAGAAACAGCGACAGGTAATAGAAAGGAATCTCTTTTAGTGAAAAAATATATTTTAATAGCAGGTGTTAATGGGGCGGGTAAATCGACATTGTATCAATCATTACAAAGCCGGCAGAGTATGCCAAGAGTGAATACAGATGAAATATATGGAGGATTATAAAAGGAGGGCTGAATTATGAGTAAAGCAGGGATATCTTTTGAAGAAATGAAAACCGATATGCTCAAGGATGAAGAATTTAAAATAGAATATGAGAAATTAAAGCCCAGATATGAAGCAATCGAACAGATTATAAGAGCAAGGAAAGAACAAAATATAACACAGGCAGAACTTGCTAAAAGAGTAGGTACACAGAAAAGTAATATTTCCAGGTTGGAAAGCGGAAACTATAATCCCAGTTTGGATTTCCTTGCCAAAATAGCGGAATCACTTGGGAAAAAAATATCTGTGAAGTTAAATTAGAGTGAGGGGACATTTAATAGGGCGGTACGGGGCACTATAAAATTTTATGCAGATTTCATAATAGAGGCGTAACAACATGAATATTAGAAAAGCTGGAATAAATGATTTATCAAGAATAGCTGAAATATACGTATTCAATAACAGGATGTATTATTTCCCCATATTTAAGCAGGAAGAGTTCTCTTTTGGCGAACTGCAGGTTGTTTCCCTGGCGGATCATTATTTCAAAAAGAATGAGATACTGGAACACATCTATGTATTCGAGGATGAAGTAATCAAGGGTTTTATTCAAATGAATGGAACAGAGATTTGTAAATTGTATGTGGAACCATTTTTTCAAAGTCAGGGAATTGGCAATGAACTGATTGAATATGCAATGAAAGAACTTCAGGCAGATCATTTATGGGCTTTGGAAAAAAATACCAGGGCCATTTCATTTTATCAAAGGCATGGGTTTCACTTGACCGGTCAGAAAGAGTTTGAAGAAGGCACAACCGAATATCTTGTGAAATTGGAAAGATAAATTTGCCGGCAGACAAATTAGAAGAGGCAGAAGGCGGAAACGGATTTTTAGAGTTTTTTCAGAAAATTTTGGGCTGTGAGAAACAATAAATGTCTCCGGAACGATTCTAACCTATTAACATTTCAGGAAATTTAGGTTATAATGACAGGCAGGACAAAACACAGTGTTCAAATTCTGATTTTTATAAATAGGAGACAAAAGGATGGCGAAGAAGAATCCATTGGTTTCTCCGATCTTAAAATGGGTAGGAGGAAAAAGACAGCTTTTAGACAGCATTGAACCCCTTATCCCGAAATGTTCCACCTATTATGAACCATTTCTGGGAGGCGGCGCGGTACTGTTTTGCAGGCAGCCGGCGAAAGCCGTAATCAACGATTCCAATCAGGAATTGATGAATGTTTATCTGACAATCAAAGAGGAACCGGAAGCTTTGATAAAAAAGCTGGAAGAGCACAGGGAGAAGAACTGTGAGGAATATTTTTATCATGTGCGGGCGCTGGATCGTGATAAACAGGGGTTTGGGAATTTAACCAATGTAGAGCGGGCGGCAAGAATTATCTATCTGAATAAGACATGCTATAACGGCCTGTTTCGGGTCAACAGTTCCGGAGAGTTTAATTCCCCCTGGGGGAGGTATAAGAATCCCAATATTACCAATGAGACGACCATTCAGGCATTATCGGAGTATTTTAACCGGGCGGATGTCACCCTTAAGTGCGGAGATTACCGGGAGGCGCTGAAAGGGATTCGGAAAGGAGCCTTTGTATATTTCGATCCTCCCTATGTGCCGATCAGCGCATCCGCTTCTTTTACCGGATATACGGCAGGAGGGTTCGGGGAGCAGGAGCAGATTGCCCTGAAAGAACAGTGTGACGCCCTGAATGCAAGGGGCATTAAATTCTTACTGTCTAATTCGGCCTGTACGTTTATTGAAGAATTGTATCAAGACTATATTATCGAATATGTGAATGCTAAGAGAGTCATCAATGCCAATCCGGAAAAACGCGGAGAAATCAAGGAGATACTGGTACACAATTATGAGCCTGATTGATGAAAAATGGGAAATTCTATTTGAAAAATACAACATTGAAAATGAGATTAAAAAGAATGGATTGTTCTACATTACCGCAGATCAGATACGGGAAGTAAAAGAACCCCGCCTGATGACGAAATTTGACACCCGGGAATCCCTGCCGGGTGTTTTTGGCAGAAAAATAGCGATTTTACCGGTGACAAGAGGAAAATATGTTCTGGGAGAGTTTGATTTATACCAGGATTTTCCAGAAATGGTTTCCGACATCAAACAAATGACAGGAGCCAAAATCCCAGATTATTATGAAACTATAGATATCAACGATATCCGCTCGGAGGCCAACGCCATTAACATTATGAGTATTGCGGGAATTTTGGATGATTTCCTGGGAGAAACTCAAATGGTGCAGACCGTATCCGGGCGTATGGGTTCCGGAAGCTTCGGGTTCTATGTCAGCGGCTGGGGATCAGGAAACAGCCGGCGCAAATCTTATCTTACGGTGGAAAATTCTCAGGTGGAGATAGACGGGGGATTTGAAAATGCCAATGCTTTTTCCATTATTGAAGGGAAAAATGTGGTACACAGCAATTTCCTGGTCCGTCAGCTGTATTATCCTGCCAGGCTGTGGGAGCAAAAGATAAAGAAACCGATTCGGCCGGTGTTTATGGTGTATTCCAATAATATTTTCCGATTGCTGGAATATGAATTTACGGATATCAATGATTACAATTCTCTAAAGCTGGCCCAGGAGAAAAATTACAGCCTGGAGGATATTGAAATAACCTGGGAGGATTTGCGTGACGCCTGGAGAAAAACCCAGATCAAACCGGAGCCAGAGGTAACCTTTATTCAGGCAGACAGTTTCCCAAAAGTAATTTCCCTGACAGAGCATTTAAAGGAAGAGCCGATGACAGGAGCGAAGATTGCGGAATTGTTCGGCTTCCGGGAGAGGCAGTCGGATTATTATTTTAATGCCGGAAGGTATTTGGGGCTGATGGAAAAGCGTTCCGGAGAAGAAGGCGTGAAAGCATATCTTACGCCGTCCGGCAGGCGGCTTCTGAAAATGCGGTATAAGGAACGTCAGCTGGAATATGTGCGGCTGATTTTGGAGCATCAGATTTTTCATGAATTGTTTGAAATTCTGCTGAAAGGTCATAGGATGCCGGAGAAAAGCGAGATTGCTGCCAGAATGCGGGAGCAGAGGGTCTGCGGGGAAAGCTTGATCGCAAGGCGGGCAAGTTCAGTGCGGGGATGGCTGTCCTGGATTTGGGCGTTGATGAATTAGAGGATACTTTTATAATATCAGGAGGGACTGCAATGGAGAATGCGGTTCCTTTTTTTGTGTTATGAAATAGGAAGTATATGGATTAGAACATAGAAGACATAGATTGTTCGTTATGGTACGAACCATGCAGCGCATAACTGTAATTTTTGGCCGGATGGGGCGCCAGGAAGAAAGTTAAAATAGAAAATAATAAAAAAATATTGCAAAATAAAAAAAATACTTTACATTAATAAAAAAAAGATATACAATAAGTGCATAAAAATATCTTTAGAAGGGAGAAAGCCATGAAAAAAAATAACAGAAGGCAAAATTTTGAAATTAAAATCAATTACGCGGAAAAATTGAGCCGTGAAGACATGAACAGTATTTATGGGAGTGGAAATGCGCAGGTAAGATATATTCCTGATGAATATCTGCAGGCAAAAATACTGAGAGAACATGCAGGGAGAATGAGAGGATGAAAGGTCAATTTAAATTTTCAGTATGAAAAGGATATTACAAGATACGTGAAAAGGAGGAGAGAGTAGTGCGAAAGGTCAAATTCATTGAACAGAGTGAACATAGTGAATGTGGAATAACATCCGTCGCAATGATATTGAATTATTTAGGAGTGCATATTTCTTTAAATACATTGCGGGATTGCTATGGGGTTCCCAAGGGCGGAAATACGCCTTTTCAATTACAGGCCATTTTAAGAGACTTTGGCGTTGAAAGTTCCGGTCTGCGGATTAAAGATATGCAGTTTTTTAAAGAAAATAATCGCCCTTGTATCATTTTTTGGGACAGTAAGCATTATGTTGTATTTTTAAAAAAGGTAAATAATCATGTACTGGTGGCAGATCCGGCATTAGGTTATAGAAAATATACATTGGAGGAGTTCGAAGAACATTTTTCCAGTATTGCGCTTGTTATAAAGTCTGTTGATGAAGAGAAAGCAAAAAAATATAGTGATGAAAAAAAGAAAAATGGCCTGCTTGAGCTTATTAAAACGCAGAAAATTAAAATTGTGACATTAATAGGATTTACATTATTAATTCAGTTTTTTGCCCTTGGGATACCAATTATAACTCAAAGGGCTGTAGATAATTATAAACTGCTTTCCAGTGATTTAACGCCGTTTGAGATTTTTGTTTCGATTTTGGCGGTTTTTGTGATTTACTATTTACTGCAGGTTACCAGAACCCTCATTGTAGCCAGCTTCCAGAATTACTTTCAGAAAAATCTTATGACAAGTTTTATGAAAAAAATTATGTCTTTGCCATTGAACTTTTTTGTGAATCGCTCAACAGGCGATATGATATTTCGTTCGAATCTGTCCACTTACATACAGCAGCTCTTAAGCAGTCAATTAGTAACTACGGTAATAGATGTGGTATTTGTAATCGCGTATTTTAGTTTGATGGTTAGCTATTCTAAAAGCCTGACAGTTGTCTGTATGGCAGGGATATTCGTGATAGTGGTATCTTCATTTATTAATACGAAAAAGTATCAGTCATTTACGGATAAAGAGTTAGCGCTTCATTCAAAAGTGCATAGGACATTGGTAGAACTGTTTGAAGGAATGGAAACCGTGAAATCGGTAGGGGCAGAGAAACAATTTTATAATGAATGGGAAGCAAATTTTAATGAGCAATTGAAAATACAGATGGATAAAAATCGTATTACCGGCATTATTGGAGGGGTAGCTACCACATCGCAATTTATCATGCCGTTATTGATTATTGGAATTGGCATATATGGGATAAGCAATGGGACATTGACCATTGGAGAGCTGATAAGTTTTAACGCGATATCAGCCGCCTTTGTTACGCCGATTATTACGATTATGAGCGCCTTTTCATCCATACTGCTGCTGCGCTCCTATTTTGGAAAATTATCAGAAATATTAGAACAAAAAGTTTTGACTGATGAGGAAAAAGAAGAGTTTAATGAACCATACGAATATATAGAACTGAAAAACGTAGATTTTCAATATAGTAAGTTTGAAAAAATGGTCTTGAAAGATATTAATCTTAAAATAGGAAAAAATGAAAAGATTGCAATCGTGGGACCAAGCGGTTCCGGGAAAAGTACATTGGTGAAATTAATTGCAGGTCTTTACTCGCCATCGAAGGGAAAAGTGCTTGTGAATGGCAAAAACATGAATGAGTTAAAACAGGAATCAATACGCAGTAAAATAAGTGTTGTGAATCAAAATCCGTCAATCTTTAATATGAGTTTAAAAGATAATATTCTCATGAACAAAGAAGGGATAAGTGATGAACAATTTTTAAAAGCAGTAGATGACGCTAAGGTGGCTGAAATTATACAGTCTTTGCCTATGGGATATATGACTCAGATATCGGAGGGCGGATTAAATTTGTCTGGAGGACAGATGCAGCGCATTGCCATTGCCAGGGCTATTGTGAAAAAACCGGAACTGATTATTATGGATGAGCCAACCAGCGCTTTGGATAATATTTCTGAGAATTACATTATGAATAGAGTGAAGGAGTATGAATTCCCATGTGTTGTGGTTTCTCATAGATTAAACACAATTCAGCATTTTGACAGAGTTATTGTAATGTATCAGGGAAGAATTGTGGAAGAAGGAAACCATGAAAAATTAATGAAAAAACAAGGACTTTATAGTTATATATATTCAGGCAATATTGAGATAGGGGATATAGAAGGAGGAATGGCAGTTGGATAAATTAATGAAAAAAGCAAAATGTTTTTTAGGACTTGCAGTATTGACAGTATTGTGCTGTTTACCAGCAGATGTTGTCAAAGCGGAACAGAATACGATTCAGCGGGATTTGCTGCTCAAAAACAAAGAAATGATTAATGAAATAAAAGGCTCCATTGAGGAAACAGACTCCCGGATTGAGATTGCAGTCATTGAAGAAATAGGACTGATGCGATTAACGTATCCCAGTGAAATCGATATTGATTGCATTCTGCAAAATGAACATATTGCGGAAAATATTGAGGAGAGCGGTAAATTGCCCGACATAGAGCAGGTAATGCCCTCTTTACAAAGTATTGACGCCGGCCCAATGCCGGAAGACCAATTGGAAAGATATCATAGGAGCCGAATGTCCGAGGAAGAGTTATTTTATGAAAATGCATGGCATGTAGATTCTATTACAAATAATGGCCTTTCGTTGGAACAAGCAACAGGAGAAGGAGTAAGAATTGCGCTGATTGACAGTGGCGTAGACGTTGACCATCCAATATTATCCGGCAAGATAGATTTGGAAGACGCAGTTTCTTTTGTTAGTGAGGACGAAAGCATCGCGGATACCAATGGGCATGGCACGATGGTGGCAGGCATTATTGCTCAAGTTGCTCCGGATGCGAAAATTACGCCATATCGTGTAATCTCTGCTGCTTCGGGGGATTCTGCATGGACCATTCAGGCAATGATACAGGCGGCAGATGACGGGAACGATTTGATTAATATGAGCCTTGGAACCTATAAAGCTGCAGACATAGAAGATGAACTGCTCACCATCAAGGCATTTGAGCGGGCAATCGAATACGCGGAAGAAAAACATGTTTTAGTAGTGGCTTCTACAGGAAACAAGTCGCTGAACATGGATACGTATTACGAGGAGGAACATATAAAACATTTGCCAGGCTCTCTTTCTGGAGTCATTGCGGTATCTTCTAATAATGGCGATGAGCTTGCTTCTTATAGTAACTTTGGCTCTAATACCAGGTTTTGCGCTCCGGGAGGAGATTTGGTATATCTTAATGATATGTTGGATCTCAGCAAATGGATTTATTGCATTTATCCAACAAATATGGATAATGGTCTTTCCGTCCTAGGAGTGCCGCAAGGATATACATTTTCATATGGAACCAGCCTTTCAGCGCCCCAGATAACTGCCGCGATTGCAGATGTAATGGATTTTTATGGATTAGAAGCCGCTCATAAAGATACGGCGCTTCAATATCTTGAAGATACATGTTTAGACTTGGGTGAAATAGGATATGATATTAAATTTGGACATGGCAAAATAGATATCTATCAGGCAATTATGAAGAAGTGATAAGGTCAGACGATATATTACAATATAACAAAATAAAAACATGTCGACGAAGAAATGAATCCATCGGCTGTACTGCAATACAGCCGGGGATTCTTCTATTATAGCGGCAAAGTCTGGTTGCTGCCCTTATCGTCACCGTCTAACCCTTTGATTTTGATATTCTTTTGTCCTTCATAAAAGGAGTAGTAATATTATTTTTTCTTTTTAAAAAGAAAGAAGCTCAAATTTAAATATATTATTTACATTATGTCTATGAAATGATATAGTATATAAGGAAATAGAGACATAAATGAAATTTGGAGGCAATCCAAAGGAGGAGGAAAATGGCGAATAAAAAGTATATTGAGGATACTCAAATACATGTATTTCGCGCTAAGAAGAGAATGACGCAGCAGCAATTGGCTGATCTTGCAGGGGTTTCGCGTCAAACGATTATGCAGCTTGAAAAAAATAGGTATAATCCTTCTCTGTTATTGGCATATACGATTGCAGATGTCTTAGACACTACAGTAGATGAGTTATTTATTATTTCTTCAAAATAAGAGGGGAGGTCTTATGGTAGAGTTAATTGAAATTTTGTTTGATAGCCGAGTGTTTATGAAAGTAGATGCGGTGATTGGCTTCGTGCTGTTTGGAGTCTTTATTTATTTTTATTTTTCAAAGGAGGGGCGGGACGAAAGGGGCAGAGGGATTATGGCTACAGCTGCACTAATATCTTTTTTTGTGCTGTTCATAGTGTTAAATTTATTTGCTTACTCTTTGTCATGGATGATGCTGAATATAGTTCGTATGGCTAATGGGTTACAATTCGTGTATAACATTGTTCTTTTATCAGCAGACATGGCGTTTATAATATTAAAAAAAATAAGGTAAATGCTTCTTCCACATAAGTAAAAATATGAAAAAGAGAAATTTTGTGCTGCTTGAATATAGCGCTTCTGTTGATAGATTTGCGGAAGAAGCAAAATTCTAAAAGCGATACATTTAAATGCAAGATAAAGTAATTGAGAGAATTGCACTTAGACTCATCTCTGGTTTGTTTGAATTATGGTCGGGAACAAAGGATGATGTTGATTCAAACGATTCACCGACAATTTGATTTATTTTGTCAAGCTTGCTATTCTTTTCTGAAATAAACGCTAAATTAATTGTTTCCATTTTTTTCTCCTTTTTTCTATTTATTTTACAGTATTATTATAACATAATATAACAAAAAGTAAAGTATTTATTTCAATTTAATATAAATACTTTACTTTTTGCTATTTGGCAACAAAGACTAACGCATTTGCATAGAAGATACACGCAGATAGTTTTTGCAGAGCAGAATCAAAGTATCCGGCAATTGGCAGGTGATAAACGATGAATAATATTATTTAAAAAAAAGTATATCAAAAAGTGAGTTATCATACATTCTTAATAATTGATAGCCTATGCCGGATAGTCCGGTAAACATGCCGGGCGGATAAATATTTTTTGCCGATTTCAACATGATAGGTTCCTGAATAAGACTTTCGGTGACAGACAAGTAGTTCTCTGCTGTAATTTCTTCATCGGTAAGCAGTTCTATCATTGTATTTACTTCTCCATATTTTCCGTGGCAAATGCAGTAATTTTCAGAACAGATACGATTGGGCGTTAAAAATTTCAATTTATATTGATTCCACATATCAGAATTATAGTTTAAAAGCTCTTTCAATGCTTGATTAATCCCCAGAGTGCCGTTGCACCAGGAGGAATTAAGATCGGCGCTGACAGTGGAGCGGAAAAGCTGGCAGAGCTTGGAAATATGAGTTTCCACAGTCTTATTCTCCCGGAGAGAATTGGCGCGGATTAATGCGTATAATATGCCTGCGTATCCATGGGCAAAACCTGCGTTATTAATGTTTTCATCAATTGTCAATTGCAGAATAAGTTTGTCTAAAAGGAATTCCGCTGATTTGCTGCAGTCTGTTTCTATGATTCTTACAAGAAGGCAAATGAGGCTGGCAGTGCCTTTCAGCCATTCAGCGGAAGAAACAGAGAAATCTTTTTCCATCAGTTTTTTGAGATTTTCATCCAGGTATATGGAGAACTTTTTTTCATGAGTTAATTGTAAAAGTATATAAGCGGACAGAATTCTGGCGCCGTATCCATAAAAGGCGCTGATGCTGTCCTCAGTTAAGTCATTGATGAAAACTTCATGTTCTAATGTAGGCAGAATGGAAATTGTCTCTCCTGTATAATATTTGAGCGCGTATAAAAAAGTAAAAACTCCGGAGGCGCCATTGTAAAAGTTGATTTCAGGATAGTAGATGGATCGGGAATTTTTATCTCCGGAGTGGTCGATTTCAGGCCAAATAATTCTATGACGCGCAGTATCAACAAAAATATTGTCTATGACGCAATCTTTGATATCGGCAGCCAGGCGCAAAGCCGGATTATCATAGTGATGTTTTTGCGGGATGGGAACCTCATATAATTCTATTTCCAGAGCGTCTAATGCCTCACTTATTAAAAGGGCCGAAAAGCGGATACTCTGTTTCTCTAATTTCTTTATGTGCTCTGTGAATACAGAGAAGGCATGATGGTTAAAGTAGCCATTGATAACGCCGCTGTTAGAAAATAAATGAAAAGAATCCGTCAATGTGTAGAAATAGGGGATATCACAATACGTTAAGGATTCCACCTCATGGGGAATTGCTTTATCTGATAGAAAAGAATGATTCCATAAATTTTCTAAAACTTTCTCATGTTCGATAAAATCCACCATACAAGAAGGATGTATGGAAAAAGATAAGAAATTGGCATAATCCTGTGTGTCTCGCAATAGAATACGGATGGGGCAGTGATTCAAATAATTCCTGCAAAAGGTAAGTATGTCATTTTTGTTCTGCAGCAAAAGGTACATGGCGTCTAAGTATCCATTTAGAATGGTTTTATAGTAATCCGTAAAAAGAACGGGAGTTCCATTCAGCAGAGGATTGTTATTCGCTGGTTCCACATAGTAATCTTCAAGGAAATATTTAATATCGCTGGTTTTTTCATTCAGCAGCCGTCTGACCTTGTATGGTATCTTTTGGCGTACTCCATTCAGCGCGCTGTAATCTAATTGACGCTTCCAGTATTTATGCATCGGAAGCAAACCTGAGACAATCACAGATTCAGATTCCATAAAACGATTTTTGGAAAATTTGTTCGTATATATTCGGCGCTCTTCGGCTAAGAGCAAAGTCTCTGTGTCAACAAGTACAGGATCAGCGCCATCAGCAATCAGATTTTCCATATGCAGATCACTTGACCCTAACAAATGAGTAATCGCGATCAAAACTCCGTATTTTCTATAATATTCCTGTATTTCTTCAATTTGGCTGCAGGATCGATGTTCAATAAATTCTTCTATACAATAATTATCTGCGGAGATGCCTTTTATCTGATATAATGAAAAAATTGGAGATATATCATTTAAATATGTAAGCAGTTTATTGTAAAAATGGAGTATATCGTTATTATGATATTTATAAACTAGTTTTTTGTTATTGATAGAAAAAAGGACAGTGGATTTGCCCTGATTGTGGCTGTCGCTTGCGCGCCCTTGCACGGAGGTGATAGTAAATGGCTGCTGGATATTGAAAACTTTTGAAAGGGTATTTGAAGAGCTTTCTATAGAGTCTACAAACATTTTAAAGTTTTCAACAGCAAATATCAGCCGGGCAGCCAGCAGCCTGGATAATGCCGGATATTCCAGGAAAAAAAGTTGAGTCGATTCAGCGGTTCCAAAACGAAATTCAATATAGGCGTTAAATTCTTCCTTTGCATCGTCTAAGAAAAGATGCGTACGGTCTTTGATATCATGAACGTCCCATGTCAAAGTTGCTTTCGAGACAGATAAAAGGTCATTTATTAAATTATCTCGAAAGGCCAGAAGGGCCTGATTTGAGAGAAGGAGTGAGTGCTCAGAAAGATAATGCTGTATCGTATGTACATAGTATTCAGTGTGAAAGCGTAATGCCACTTCCAGATCATTCGATTGTCTTTGGACATTCTTTGTAAAGAGAGACTTATGTATTTGATACCATTTTTGCTTTCTGACATGGGAATAAAGCATTTTCAGTTTGCGTTCTGTTAAATCCGACACTGCTAAGTTATACTCTTCCATTGAAATATTTAGTGTACGTAACATATTGGAAAAATCTGAATCGGATAATAAAGATTTTCTTCTGCGCCATTTCTTTAATGCTGTTAGATTCCTGTCAGCAGGAAATGCATCTTTTAAAATTGTGATACGTTCTTTCAGCGATGCTGCAAAACCATACAACCATTCATTTTCATGATTCATTTTTATTTTCTCCTAATATTATCTTAAAAGACGTGAAACAAAGTCGATTGTTGCTTTCGTTATGATTATAACTGAATAGTGGAAAAAAAGCGAGACGCTCTGTTTTATGTACCCTGAATGTGTTACATAAAAATAGATTAATATTACAAATAGAAAAATAAAATTATAAATTTGTAAGAAATAGTTGACATTTAGAATAAAATAGTATATATTGTGATTGTAAAGCAATTACACGTGGATTGATTACATAATAACGAAGTGAAAGAAAGGAAAAAGCAATGGAAAAAGAGATTAAAAAAACAGATGTAGCGGGAAAAGCATTTGAAGATTTGGATGAAACGGAGATGAAAGAAACCCAGGGGCAGGGCGGCGATGTTAATGCGGAAACAACGCCTCTTACAATTTCAGCAGTAGTATCTTTGGCTACAGGAATTGTCGCATCCAAACAGGTTTGTAAGTAAAGGAGAGAAGAAAATGAACGAAAAGAGACTGGAAGAACTGGAAAAGATTGTAAGTGGAAAAAGCTTCGAAGAGTTATCAGAATCAGAACTGGAACAGATTGCCGGCGCAGTTGGAGAAATGGGAGATGTAAATCCTGAGGTTTCACCAGTTGTAGCGGTATCGTTAGCCGCATGCGTGAGCGCGCTGACTGGTCTTATTTCTTATAAAAAAGGTTGTTTATAAAATGGGAAAGGGAGGCTCTAAAATGGCAAAAAAGAAAATGGATGAAAAAGATGTACAGAAAGTGTTGGAAGTGGCAGGTATCTCAGGAAAAGATTTTGCAGACTTGTCAGATGAAGAAATGGCACAGCTGGCCGGCGCCGAGGGTGGAGATGTAGATCCTGAAGTTACGCCTACGGTAGTGATCGGAACGATTACAAGCGCAATCGGTTCCGCAGTAGCGTCTTATGTAGCATCAGCAGCCGCGAAATGCTAAATACAACAAATGTTAAATTAAATGCGCCTATCTATAAAAATGATAGGCGCATAAATTAAAATTGATGGTTTCGCAATATGCATTAACGGAATAATAGATATTGCGAAACTATTGATTAAGAGGAGGATTTTATGGGCATAAAAGTCAGAGCAAAAGATTTTGTCAAAGCACTATGGATCAATGAGCGGTATCAAGCAATTTTGAAGCAAAAGATTTCTTTAAAAGGAAGTCCCGCTCTTTTAAAGGAATGGAAAGAGAGAAAAAGCCTGCTCACCGAGAGAGACTTTGAGGATATTTTTTCTGTTATGGATTACAAAGAGGAACTTTTTGCGTCAGCCATTGATGAAAGGCTGCTGGAAATGGAATTTTTAGAAGAGTTAGTCCTGGACAGCGCTTGGTTTAAAGTATTAAGCGAGTCATTAGAAGAGGAAGGCAGCCGTGAGCTGAAAAGCATATCTGCGGAAAAGGTGGACTATTACCTGATTGTAAGGAACTTTTTGAACTATGCAGAAGAAAGGATCAAACTGCTGAATCTGGATACAGAGATTTTAAATTCATTTATGAGAGGGCTTATGACAAAATTACTGGGGTTGGCGCATAAGACTATAGTGTTGGAAATTAATCGCGCAAGATTAATGGGAGAGCTTGTGTCTGAAACATCTCAGGAACGTTACTGTGAATTTTTCGAAAATCATAAAGATGTGAATCACTTAGTTGATTTCTATAAATCATATCCCGTTTTGGCCCGCTTGATGTCAAAATGCACCTATGATTTTGTGGAAAATACAATTGCTTTTGGTAAGAGATATGATAAACATAAAGATGAAATCTATGAGCAGTTCCATATTTCTAAGGAAGCCAAACTCTGTTCGGCGGCTATGGATATGGGGGATTCTCATGAAAATGGGAAAACCGTTATTCTCCTGGAATACAGTGACGGAAGTAAAGTTGTTTACAAACCGAAAAAATTAGAGATCGCTTTGGCATACAATGAATTTTGCAAAAACATCAATGCATTGGCAGGAGAGACTTATATAAAGACATATCATATCCTTTGCTATGAGGACTATACCTTTGAAGAATTTGTGAAGCAGGAAGAGTGCCGCGGCAAAAGTGAAGTTCATGAATTTTATCGGAACTTTGGAAGATTGTCCTGTCTGCTGTTCTATTTGAATGGAAATGATTTTCACAGGGAAAATTTAATTGCATCCAGAAACTATCCGGTAGTGATTGATTTGGAAACGTTATTGCAGCGTCCAAATAAGAGTAATTTTGACAATAATTTTTACATGCAGCAGAAAAAGAGAATTCTAAATGAATCCGTTGCGCGAACTTCCATATTTCCTAATGTATATTCTGACTCAAAAATGGATATGAGCGCGCTGAACGGTGCGTCACAGGAAATTCCATATGAGGTAGAACGTGTAAAGGATGAAAAATTAGATACAATTCATTATGTTTATGAAAAAATGACCTCTGGTGATTGTGCCAATAAAGTAACGCTTTGCGGGGAGGCAATTAATGCATTTGATTATGGAGAAGATATGATAGAAGGTTTTCGTCAAATGTATCGGTTATTAATGGACCATAAGACAGAACTGTTGTCTTATATTTCTGTCTTTGAAAATAAAAAATGCAGGATGATAATTAGAAATACGATGAATTATGCCCGTATGCAGCAGATGGCGCTGCATCCCAGATGTATGCGGGATGCGCTGGAAAGAGAAAAGCTTTTTGAGAATTTATGGAAATACTCTTTGGGGGATAAAGTATTTCATAAAAGTGAAATAAAGGACATTCTTGAAAATGATATACCGATTTTTTTCTGCAATACTTCAACGAATGACGTCATGGATTCAAATGGAAATATAATAAAAGATTATTATGACGAATCAGGCATGGAGACGCTGAAAAATGAAACCAAAGGTTTATCTCCCACAAATCTTGAAAAACAATTGTCACTCATTAAGCTGATGACAAAACAGTACAGCCCAATTGCTAACTCAAGAACGAATGTTATGGAAGTGAAATCTATACTTTCAGATCATGCAGAGGATCGTGATTATGTGAAGCTTGCAGCGATGATTGGCGACTCTTTGATGAAGTCGGCGCATTATAATGAGGATAAAAGTAAAGTATCATTTGACGGCATATATCAGGCGCCGAATGGAGCGTGGACAGTGGATGTGATGCGTGGGAACTTCTATGAGGGAATGGCTGGGATGGAATTATTTTTTCATTATTTGTATCAGGCGACTGAAAAAGAAAAATACCAGGAATTTGAAAAGATTCTCCATCTAACAGGAGATGGGCTGAAAGAGGTTGAAAAAGTAAATTCCGCTATGTCTGGAAAGTGGTCTTTCGCGACAGCAGCGGTACTGGGTGAAAAAGGCGATAAGGATGAGATTCTGGAGGTCGCGCAGGAAATATTACATACAGAAGACGTAAACTATGTGGATTGGTTAAATGGAGCCGCAAGTTTTGTGCAAATTTTAATTCATATATATGAAAAAAGCATGGATATAAAAATACTTGATGTATTGGAACAGTTTATGAATGAAATACAGAATGAACTGAAAGATCATGGCATATTAGGGGGATTTTCTCATGGATATAGTTCTCTGGCATACCTCTATGGAAAAGTATATGCTTTGACGGGGAAGAGCGATTATTATTTGCGCTGTATGGAGTTGATTGAGAATGACAACAAATTTTTCAATGAAGAGTTAGGCGGGTGGACAGATGAACGTTTGAATCATGGGGAAGTCAATTATCATTGGTGCCATGGAAGTTTAGGAATTGGTTTGAGCCGATGGCTGTTACGAGAAAAATGCCATATGATGGACGATGTGATATCAAGGGATATTGAAATTGCGGATGCGTCTGTCACGAACAGCTTTCTTACCAAAGATGATACTCTTTGTCATGGAAATGCAGGAAAAGTGGATTATTTTATTGAAAAATATTTATTGACCCGGGATGGCAGATATCTTGCGCAGGCAAAAAGCATTATGAATTTTATTGTAGACAAGGAAGAATATGGCACAGGCGGATTGCCGGAATTTCCGAATCTGGGACTCTTTACAGGAGTGGCTGGAATTGGGTACGAATTGTTACGGCTTGTCAATCCCGAGAATATACCATCCGTATTAGCATTGCAGTAGAGGGAAGTGGGAACAGTGAGAAAAAAGATTTTTGCATATGCAGGGGTAAATAATCCTGAGAGAAGTTACACAGTGCGCTGCATCCAGGAAAGTGCCGCGCTGCTGCGTGAGAGAATGGATATTGAATTGAATTTATACACAAATCAAGAGCTTCCGATAGAAAATTGCCAGGGATGCCTGAAGTGCTTTTTTGATGGGGAATGCGTCCTGGACAGCCAGGACGGGTTTCACAAAATAAAGCGGGAAATGCAAGACTCAGATTTCATAATTCTAGGGAGCCCCGTATACCTTCATAATGTTTCGGGTTATATGAAGACATTTATAGACAGGTTAAGCTATTGGTCGCATATATTTGCCCTGAGAAATAAAAATGGGTTAGTCATAGCGGCTGCAGATTGCTCAGGCACCTATGAAGTGAATGAATATTTAAATAAAGCCTTAACATGTTTTGGATGTTCTGTGATCGGAAAAATTGAGGTGAAAAGTTGTTATGGGATAAACGAAGAGCTGTATCGTATCTGTGCCGCTAAGATTTATACAGGTCTTATAAAAGGCGCAGAAAGCAATGAAGTATTAGAAGAGCGGTTTCACGCCACAAAGCAGCTTATGAGATATAGAGAAAATAGAAAGGCGGAGGATGAAATGGGAAGTGAATTGCAGTATTGGAAAGAAACCGGGATGCTTTATGCAGGATCGTTTGCGGAAGTATTAGAAAAAGGAGGTTGGAAAAATGTATGCTAAAGTACTTGTTATTGTGGCTCTTCTTACAATTCTAATTTGTATCGCTGTGGTGAAGGAATGGAAAAGATCCATTATATTTTTAGGGATCGGGATTTTAGGAGTGTCGGGTTTTGCGATCTACAGTTTGACGCAAAGTGTAATAAAAACCCTTGCCGTTATTCTGATACTCAGCGCTTTGGAAGGCAGTATTTTAGGAATCTACACATATTTTCAGAAGAGGGAGAAGAGATAAATGGAAAGCAAAGCTTTGGTTTTAACAGAACAGCTGTCAAAATCCTATAAGGATGAGATTGTGCTGAACAACGTAGATTTACGGGTAGACAAAGGAAAAATTGTGGGATTTTTGGGGCCATCCGGCGCCGGAAAAACAACGACAATTAAAATCGTCACTGGACAACTGAGGCAGACGAGAGGCCTGGCCTATGTGCTGGGCCGGGATTCCCGGCAGTTAAACAATTCTATATACAAACAGATAGGAATTGTCACTGACAACAGCGGGGTATATAAAAAGCTGTCGATATATGATAATCTTTATTATTTTGCAAAATTGCTGAATGTATCCGTCAGCAGGATAGATGAAGTATTGAAGAAAACAGAAATGAGTGAACATAGGAAGAAAAAAGCCGGAATACTGTCTAAAGGCCAGACACAAAGATTGATTTTGGCCAGAGCTATTTTACATGATCCCAGGCTCTTGATTTTGGATGAACCAACCAGCGGTTTGGATCCGGCTACTGCTTTATCCATTCATAAACTGCTTATGGGGCTTCGTCAAAACGGGATGGGAATTTTGCTTACAACCCATAACATGGAAGAAGCTGATAAACTTTGTGATAATATTTTGCTGTTAAACGAAGGCCGAATTGTAGAATCGGGCACGTCACAGGCGATACGTTTGAAGTACAACCAAACAAAGAAATTTCGTGTTCTATTGAAAGATAACCGAAATTATGTGCTGGATGACTGTAAGGAAACGGCGGGTAAGATCAAAAGATGGATGGAGGAGGGAATGATTGAAACAATTCATTCATGCGAACCGTCATTAGAGGAAGTTTTTCTTAAGATTACAGGGAGGTCATTAAATGAAGACGTTGTCCAGGCTTAGCGCTTTATTAAATTTAAAAGTCAAATTAATGATGAATGCAAATATTATATTCGCTCCGGTTTTCGCGTTGGTTCTTACGGGTGCGCTTAGAATTTTATATGGAAATATTGCGAAAGGCGCAATTCCAGAGTTTATGACCCAGTTGCTTTTGAACATTGGCCTCAGTTTCAATATTGGTATGACAGGCGTTTTTCTAATCAGCGCCATGGTTGCAGAAGAGAAAGAAAATAATACGCTTCGTGTACTGATGACATCATCCGTTACCGCCGGAGAATTCTTTTTTGCCAGTATTCTTCCCCCATTTGCAGTAATGGCAGCAGTTAATTTGCTGCTGATTCCCATCAGCGGAATTAGAATAGTTGGAGTTAATTTGCTGATTTACCTGATTATTTCATCTGTTGCAGGATTTATCAGCTGTATGATAGGCATGACAATTGGTATTTATGCCAAGAATCAGATTAATGCCAGTACATTAGCGATGCCGGTATTGCTGATCATTACAATGATACCTACCTTTGCGTCTTTTAGCCCTGTTTTGGATCAGATATCAGAATATCTGTTTGTAGGTATTGTGACAGAGATGGTATCACAGATGATACTGACAGGAGTGGTATCCTTATCGTTAAAGCATACTTTGGTCTTATTAGGAGAAATCATTTTGGTAAGCATCGTCTTTCGTATGGCGTACAATAGAAATGGATTTGAAAAAGACTAATTTTATAAAAAAGAAAATCTAAGATCCCGCGGTTCTGGCGCGTTACAAATTAGGCGAATCTGTGGCTGATGTCCCGCGGCTCTGCTGCGGGGCGTTTCATTACTGAAAAAGGAAGCGAGATGGAAAGGAATGAATGATAAAAATCTGATTTTAGCGGCGAATATTTATGAAAGAAGCCGGATGTTCCACTGGGACGGAGACGAACAATCCGTGGATCAGATCATAAAGCAATGGCTTAACAAGAAAAATTCGCTGGTGACAGAGGAAATATTTGAACTTAAATTAATTGGCGAAGGCATGGACAAAAGAAAGTTTGCAGCGGCAATACATGATTTGACCATGAGCGATGCAGATGTTTTATATAACTATATTGTTGGGCAGGAGTGGTATTTACGGCATAATGAAATTTTGGAGTACATATGTCCAGATGATTCGAATGGAACGGAATTGGCTTTTTTTGCGCGTCCCTATTGTAAGTGGGTGAAAAAGAAGCTTGAAGAATTGATTCCTATGAGTGAGATTGTCATTCAGGAGCAAATCATAGAAAATTGTATGGATTCTGTCCAAAAAGAAGTGTTAGGCATTGCGTTAAAGACCCTGGTATATGATCAAAATGAGTATTTCGAGTTTCAAAAGAATAGCCAAAACGAAGATAATTTGGAAAAGTATTTGGCTGGCCGATTTGGGACGAAAGAGAATTATGTGGCTTTCTTTAATGATTATCCGGTTTTAGCGCGTCTGTTATCTGTTCGCGCAGGTTATTTTGTCAATAATTTCAAAATATTCATTGACTCTCTGATAGAGGTAAAAGAAGAATTGAGACTGGTTTTTGGAATTCAAAAGCCCTTTGAATTGCAAGAACTTATATTTGGGAATGCGGATAGTCATGATAAAGGGAAATCGGTTTTGATTTTTACCCTGAATCATAAAAAACTTGTTTTTAAATATAAAAATTTGGAAATATGCAATGCAGTCAGTGAGTTTTACAAATGTTTGGAAAAAATGGATGACAGTTTTTCTTTTTACAATATCCGGCGGATCCTGCGTGGAACATTTGCGGTTGAAGAGTTTGCTGCATATAAAGAAACAGAAAATGAAGATGCTTTGAGTAGGTACTATTATAGATTTGGCCAGCTAGTTATGGTCATGTATGTTCTGGGGGCGACAGATCTTCATTTGGAAAATGTAATAGCTGTGAACGATTATCCGGTTCCTATTGACCTTGAAACGGTTTTTCAGAATGAGCGAAGCGTAAAAAGGGATGGAAGCGCGGCATCCAACCTTATTCATGAATTCAATGATGGGATATTGGAGTCGAGTCTGCTTCCTAATATTTATTGGAATAGGAATAAAAAAAATGAAATAGAGATGAGCGCGCTTGCCGGAAAGGAACAAAAATTACCTTTTGATGTTTTACAATTGGAAAATGATTCGGATGGGATTATGAAAATGACTTATCAGCCGTTTATTATGGAGGGAAGTGAAAATCTTCCGGCGTTACAAGGCGTCAAAGTCGGCTATGAGGAATATGTGGATGATATAGTAGCGGGATTTTCTGATTCTTATCACGTTATTTTGAACAATAAAAGCTGCTTAACAGAAATTCTGGAAAAACTATTTTCTGAGAAAGTTGTAAGAAATGTGTTAAAAAGTACGCAGAAGTATTGCGATATCCTGCAATTCAGTTATCATCCCAGCTGCATGACAAATTATTTGAATCGTGAGAAGCTTATGGAAAATTTATGGGCATATCCCTATGACAATCCGGAAGCAGTTAAGTTTGAAGTGCAGCAAATTTTGGATAACGATATCCCAATTTTTTATAATAATACAAGCAGCAGGGACTTGCTTACCAAAGATGAGAAGATCAAGAATTATTATGAGGCGTCTGCAATGTCTAAAATTTTGGAAAGGGCAGAGAGAATTTCAGAACATGATTTTGTCCGGCAAAGGAATCTGCTTTATTTAGCGTTAGGTAAGTATCAAGGGGAAAAACAAACCATATCAGTAACTGGAAAAGGGAACATGGACATTTATTCTCAAGCGCTGGGTATTGCTGATTATATTGCTGATAATGCTGTCGTGGGTACACGATGTCTGGATATCACATGGCCCGCTATATCAGCAGCGGAACATAATACATGGTTTCTAAGGCCTATGTCTTATAGCTATTATGACGGAGTGGTTGGTATTTATCTGATGTATTACGCGCTTGAGGGCAGCACAAATATTAATAAATACAAAAATATTTTATATAGAATAGAGAATATGCTCTTTTCTAAAGTCCCGGTCATTCTTAACCATGAAGCGTATGTAGACGCTGTCAGTATTTTATATGCCTTGTGCTGCAAGATAAAAAGTGAGAATAATGGCAGGAATAAATTATTTGCATATAAAGTATTGATACAAATTCGTGATTATTATAGGCAGAATAAGGAAAGTTTTACGAATGAGTGGTTATTTGGAAAGGCAAGCTTATTAAATTTGCTGTTGACATACTATGAAATTGCAGGCAGAGAAGAGGCAATGGAATTTGCGTGTGAGGTTGCAAAGGATATTTCCCGCGAAAAAATGGAAGGCGCTGGATTTGCCCATGGGTATGCAGGGACATTGTACAGTCTGCTTCGTTTTATAGAAATGAACAAAGGCCGCGCGCAAGAATTATCCGGGAAATTGCTGTGGTATAGACAACAGCTGAAATCCTTTGGCGCCGCTATTGGAGAAGACTACTCATGGTGTAAAGGGTGGGGAGGCATTGGATTGACTCTCCTGAAAACATATAAAGTATATGGCGGCGGCGCGGAGGATGAACATAAAATGTTGGCCAAAATAGCAGAAAAAAGCTTGTCCGCGGAATTGGAAGATGATTGTCTGTGTCATGGGAATTTTGGTTTGGCTGAATTCATGTTCTATATGATAGAACACGGAATGGTTGGAGAGGATGCAGATAAATACAAAAATAAAATAGAGCAGATTTGTCTGAAGAATCAATATCGGATCAGAGGCATGGAAACTTTTCCTTCATTTGATTTGATGACAGGTATGGCAGGGCTTGCCTTTGGATATATAAGAGGAATAAACGCAGCGGTTCCTAAGGTTCTGTTATTAGAGGTTTGAGACGGCGTATCGTTTTTAACCATGTATAAGATACGCTGACGGGAAAATGCATATCGGAATGAACGGGATGGATAGATCTCTGACTTGAAGTTAGGGAGTAATAACCATAAGTGCTTAACGAGGAGGTGAAAATATGAAACCAGATAAGGAAGAAAAGAAATACAATCGGGAGAAACAAATTGAAGATGGGAACCTGATAGGGAAAAAATTTGAAGACCTTAGTGAAGAAGAGATGAAGAAGATTCAGGGAAGCGGTTTAGATATGAATCCAGAATTTACGTCTTCAGTATCCAATATTATCTTATCAAAAAATGGGTACAACTGTTAAGTGGATTTAATGTGAGAATCAGTAAAGTGGTTCCGCATGGCAGCGGTATTGCCCAAAACAAAAATCAGACATTCGGGGTGTTAAATTTCCGGGTGTCTTTTTTTGTACATTTGGCATTGTACTCCCTATTTATGCATTGATTTTCTTTCCTTTTATTCCATAATGCTCTTATTGCTTCTGAGTCAGACGATACGGATTTTTTAGAAGTATCTGAATATGGCATAGGATCAGCAATTGAGACCTCAAGCGTTTTTTGTGAAATATATTTATTGTAAATACATAGAATTAAAATATAATATTGACAAATTTATTGCTCAATGATAATATGAGAGTGTAAACTTAGGTATCAAACGAAAGAAGAGAAAATATAGACGGCATAGATACGAAAAGAAAAGGACAGAACAATAAAATGCTTATTTATGAAATAAAAAACGCTGTATGCAGCAAACGGATGTTATTGTCACAGGCATTTGTTTTCCTGTGCTTCCTGGTAGGAGGGGCTGATATTTTGTTTCGCTATAGTGAAGGGATTGATTTTACATATATTTTTTTCCATTCTATTTCATGCGGGGCTTCTTCTTTAGTGGCTTTGATCTACCCGGTTTTGCCTGTATGCCGTATTCCGGCAGATATGAAACGGAACGCGGCTCCGGCTATCTGCTGTTTCAGAGGATGAAAATGAGACGATCCCGGTATATTTTGTCAAAGTTACTGACTTGTTCTGTCAGCGGCGGGCTTGCGGTCAGCCTGCCGCTGGCAGTGTTTCTGATGATATGCGTCAAAATGAAAGGAACGGTTCTGATTGACGGCGGTATCCAATATATTGTCCACGGGGCCGGCTTTTATCAGCAGCATCCTGTACTGTATTGTTTGGGATATGTGGGCAATGCTTTTTGGTGCGGAATGATATTTTCGCTGATGGGTATGGCATTGTCCATGTTTTTTAGAAATCAATATTTGATTCTGTTCCTGCCGCTGATCCTTTATATTTTTTTAAATATATTGTTCTCGGGCATTTTTATCAATCTTAATCCTACTCTTTGGTGGGATATCAATCTTTATGCTGAATCAGACCCCCTTTTGGTTATGTGGGTGAAAGCAGCTGCAGTTCTGTTGTCCTCACTGATTATTATAATTGGAGTTGTGAAAAATGATAAGGAGTAAGCTGCGTTTTGAGGGAATCAGATATAAATGGAGGGAACGGGATCTCATTTTTATTGGGATTGGCTTTGTTGTATGCGGGCTGTTGGGATATTACAGGGCCGTTTCATCGGGGTATGCATTAAAGAGGCTGACTTTTTTTGAACTCTATATCTGGAATATGGGAAATCCGGTCAATCTTGTTTTTATTCAGACGTCTTTATTCTGCCTGACTGCCTCGAAATATATGATTTTCGGTGAAGAGGATCTTCATTTTATTCTGCGCAAGAAAAGCAAGTCGGAGCTTTGGGCTGTAAATGTGTGTTCCATGCTCTGGAGTACTGTGGCATGTGCTGCCGGTTTTGGGATTTCAGTGCTGCTTATGTCGCTGAACAGGGGGATGTTTCACACAGGAAACCTGAGTTTCCTGCAAAATAGCTTTGGCGAAGGATTTATATGTGATACGGCGGATGCCGCCGGAATTTTTGCGGGATTATTTTTCAATACGGCGGCATATTTTTTATGTCTGAGTTTTATTTTGTGCATATGCGCTTGCTGCGCGAGGAAAAGGAGCAGAGCTACTTTGTGTACTTTTACACTGGTAATTTTGGATTACATCCTTTACTTACGCAAAGTGGAGAGCATTGAAAAATATTCTTTTCTGGCTCATACGCTGCCGGTATACAATGAAAAAAGCAACTTTGCGTTTCAGGGCTGGTACTGGACAGGAGCCAGTAGTCTGCTTTGTCTGCTGCTGTTTGTTATTACAGGAAAAACGGATATTGTGAAAACAAAAAGGCGGCTGCCGGGATGGATGCATGCAGTGAAAAATGTCATATACTTTCAATTTTGGAGGAAATTTCTATTCTTTTCGCTTATAGGGATTGTTTATGCTTGTCTGGCCAGTCCGCACATCGGTTACAGCGAAAGAGGATTTGCGGAAACGCTGGCATTGTTTTTTGCAGGCTCTGATCGGCTGGATGTAAGGTTTTTGATGTGGGTGTTTTTGGAACTGGCAGTTACGTTATATATTACCAATTTTGTATACAGAAATCATAGGTATTATGCCCATATCCGAGTGCTGCAGTTAAAGAGCAAGGAAAATTATATAAAATTTTTAGCCGGCAGGATGGCAGCGGGAACGGTGCTGCTGACATTGCTGCTGATTTGCTGTGCGGGGATATTTGTATGGATGGCGCGGGGAAGTCTGGAAGCGGGGAGATTTGCTTTGTACAGCAGTGAGGAATGTGGATTCTATTTGCTGAATTATATGCTCAGCCTGCTAATTTTCAGTCTTTTGGTATGTGTATTTCATCTGTATATCAGGAATTTTTCTCAGAGTTATCTGCTGGCGCTGGTCTTGCAGCTGATAAATCTGACGCTTTATCATTTGTTTGGGGGAATTGTGAAATATATGCCTTTCATCCATGGATGCTTTTATCTGTATTCTCCGGGATTTACCTGGGAGTTTGCGTTGATTTATCAGGCAGCGGAGCTGACGCTTCTGATGGCTGTTTACTGGAACAAGATGAAGAAAGTCTCGGTGCTTTTGTAAGGAGGAGCGATGGAACCTATGATTGAAATAAGAAATTTGGAAAAAAGTTTTTGCGGTGAAATTCTTTTTCAGGATATTTCTTTGGATATCCGACGGGGAGAGATTGTGGGATTTACAGGAGAAAACGGGTGCGGGAAATCCGTGCTTTTTAAGATGATCTGCGGACTTATTTCCGCTGACAGGGGCACAATCCGGGTGTTGGGAACAAGGGTGACGGATGGTAAATTTCCGGGTTCTATCGGCATAATGCTGGACGGAACAGGTTTTATCCCTTATTACACCGGTTTTCAAAATCTAAAAAATATAGCGGTGATTGATCGCAAAATCAGTGATCAGAAGATACAGGAAAGTATGACGCTTGTAGGGCTGGACTATAAAAGCAGGAAGCCGGTAAAGAAATATTCACTTGGAATGAAACAGCGTCTGGGACTGGCCATGGCGTTGATGGAGGATCCGGAGCTGTTATTGCTGGACGAGCCCATGAACGCATTGGATAAGGATATGGTCTGCAAAATCAGAACATTGCTTATGCAGTTAAACCGGGAAAAGGGAGTCACGGTATTGATTACAAGCCATAATGAAAGGGATATTGAGCTTTTGTGTACGCAGGTGTATGAGATTAGCGGTCATAGGCTTAAAAAGATCAGGGGCTGATATTCAGATATCAGTCCTTTTCCAGTTTCTGTCATATGGTACGGGAGTCGGAGTCAGTATTGCCGTTGCCCCGGCTCTGCATCAGAAGCTCCACCAGGCCCACTGCGTGTCGGAATTCTTCTTTCATTTCTTCCAGACGTTTGGTTCCCTTTTCTTCTATATGATAATAAACCCTTGTTTTCCGTATGCCGGCTTTCCGGTTATAAGAAGAAATGCATCCGCTGTCTGCCAGGCGATATAAAATGGGGTACATAGACCCTTCTAATATAATAAATTCTTCGTTGCTGCGTTTTTTAAACTCCTGCGTAATCTGATAACCGTACATATCGGTTTCTGACAGTATCTGGAGGATAAGCATTTCTATGGTTGCTTTTTTGATGTTTCCAATTAATGTCTTCATATGGATATTTTAAATCCCGAAAGGTAAAAAAGCAAGATAAAAATTTGCCAAAAAGAAGTACGAAAGTCCTTGACATCAATCCGAAATCGGATTATACTGTCAATTGTCTGATTTCGGATTAGGGAGGGCGCTTATGAAATATGAACAGGGAAAACAATTAGAAGAATTCAATCGGCTGTATCGGGAAATGGATCAGATTTATCACGGGCTGGCAGTCCGGATGGGACTGTCTGACAGCGCGTTTATCATTTTGTATACCATAGCGGAACTGGGAGAAGGCTGTCTGCAGAAGGATATTGCGGCATGGTGTTCTTTAAGCAGGCAGACGGTCAACTCGTCGATTCAGAACCTGAAGGCACAGGGCTTTCTTTCCCTGGATTCCGGGAAAGGCCGGGAGAAAGAAATTTTTCTGACAGAAGAGGGGAAGGGGCTCATAGAAGAAAAGATTTTTCCGGTGATGGAGCTGGAGCAGTCCATATTCGAGGAAATGTCTCCCAAGGAGTGCCGGGAAATGTTGAAATTGATGGAAAAATATGTGGGTAAGTTCCGTAAAAAAGCGGAAGAATGTGGATAGGTATGGAAGATTCAGAAAGTTTTTTAAGATCCCGTTCTTTTTGCTTCGGGGTGGCAGAATCATTGTGTCGGAAAGGAGGACATTATGAGAATACAATTATCCGATCATTTTACTTACCGAAGGCTGCTGCGTTTTGTGATATCGCCGGTCTTGATGATGATATGCACTTCTTTTTACAGTATTGTAGATGGGTTTTTCGTGTCAAATTATGTAGGCAAGACGCCTTTTGCGGCGCTGAATCTGGTGTTTCCGGTGTGTATGGCCTTCGGAACAGTGGGAATTATGATAGGTACAGGCGGAAGCGCAGTGGTGTCTAAGACTTTGGGCGAGGGCAAGCGGGAGGAAGCCAACCGGTATTTTTCCATGTTGGTGTATTTTTCCATTGGATTAAGCCTGATACTGTCTGTCATTGGGTTTGTATTTGCAAGGCCCATTTCCATTGCCCTGGGAGCCAGCGGGGAATTGTTAGAGGGCAGCGTTCTCTACAGCCGGTGCCTGATTCTGGCCTTAACGCCCTTTGTGCTGCAGAATGTGTTCCAGAGTTTTTTTGTGACAGCGGAAAAGCCAGGGCTGAGCCTTAGAATGTCCATAGCGGCGGGGATTACCAATGTAGTGCTGGATTATCTGTTTATTGCGGTTTTTGGATGGGGCCTTGCGGGGGCCGCTTTTGCCACGGGGATCGGGCAGGTGGTGGGAGGAATTTTGCCGCTTTTTTATTTTGCGAGGAAAAATGACAGTCTGCTCAAACTGACAAAAGCAAAGCTGGAATGGAAGATTATCTTAAAAACATTCGGAAACGGTTCTTCAGAGATGGTGACCAACCTGTCCGCCTCAATTATCAATATCCTGTATAATTTTCAGCTTATGAAGCTGGCAGGGGAAAACGGGATTGCGGCCTATGGAATTATTATGTATGTAAATTTTGCGTTCATGGCTATTTATCTGGGGTATGCCATCGGCAGCAGCCCGGTGGTGGGTTATCATTACGGAGCAGGCAATCATGAGGAACTGAAAAATTTGCGGCGCAAAAGCATGGTATTGATGGGCGGAGCAGGAATTTTAATGACCGTGTTAGCGGAGATACTGACGGTGCCGCTGGTGACTATTTTTGCCAATTATGACGCGGAATTGTTTGCCATGACCTGTCATGGGTTCCGGTTATACGCCCTTGCGTTTCTGGCAATGGGGCTGAATGTCTGGGGGTCTGCGTTTTTTACTGCCCTTGGAAACGGTTTGATTTCAGCGGCGATTTCATTCTTGCGGACGCTGCTGTTTCAGATTGTGATGGTGTTGGTTCTTCCGTTATTGCTGGGGATCGACGGAATTTGGCTGGCCATTGGGGCGGCGGAGCTTCTGGCGTTGATGGTAACGGCGACATTTTTGATTGCAAACCGGAAGAAATATCACTATTAAAAGGTTTGATCCTGAGTTTTTTCCTTAATTTTCGGCAATACTATGGAAAAACGGAAATGAGGGAACGAACATGAAGACATTTCATCAGTTATATCTGGATATTTTGGAGCAGGAAGCGGGACGGGGCCGTATTTTAGAGGAGGACTACGACCCCTATCATATGGACTGCCTGCTTCACCCGGAGCGCCATGCGCCTGTGATTTTTGCGGAGGAATGTGAGCAGTGCGCTTATGAGAGAGCCTGCGAGAACAGCTGCATCTTCGATGCCTTTGAGCAGGATGAGAATGGGAAAGTGCACATTAATAAGGAAAAATGCACCGGCTGCGGCGCCTGTGTGGAAGCCTGTAAATTAGAAAAACTGGCTGCCAATAAGGATGTGGTTCCAGTGCTTCGGGCTGTCAGGAGCAAAGAGCGGGAGGTGTACGCCCTGGTGGCTCCGGCTTTCCTGGGGCAGTTCGGCAGGGAGGTTACCACCGGAAAGCTGCGGGCGGCTTTTAAAGCCATGGGATTTCAGGGGCTGATTGAGGTGGCGGTGTTCGCGGATATTTTAACGCTGAAGGAAGCGCTGGAATTTGACGCGAACATTCAGGAGGAACAGGATTACCAGCTGACCAGCTGCTGCTGTCCGGTCTGGATTGCCATGATACGGAAAGTCTATCAGGAATTGATGCCCCATGTGCCAGGCGCGGTGTCGCCGATGATTGCGGCAGGGCGGGTGGTGAAAAAACTGCATCCAGAGGCTGTTACTGTGTTTGTGGGGCCGTGCATGGCCAAGAAAAAGGAAGCAAGGGAGCCGGATATTGCGGATGCGGTGGATTATGTGCTGACCTTTCAGGAAGTGCAGGATATGTTTCAGGCTGCGGATATCCATCCGGAGGAACTTGGCGAGGACGAAAAGGAGCATTCTTCCCGGGCGGGACGGATTTACGCCAGGACAGGAGGCGTCAGCGAGGCGGTGAAGGAAACGGTAAAACAGCTGAATCCAAAGCGGAAAATCGAGGTCCGCGCAGAGCAGGCGGACGGCGTTTTGGCTTGCCGGGAAATGATTGAACGGCTGAAAAAGGGGGAGACAAAGGCTAATTTTTTTGAAGGCATGGGCTGCGCGGGCGGCTGTGTGGGCGGGCCGAAGATCCTCATTGAAAAAGAAGAGGGAAGAAAGAATGTGGAGCGTTACGGGGAGGAAGCGGAGTACCGGACGCCGCTGGAGAATCCTTTTGTGCAGGAACTTTTGTCCCGGCTGGGGTTCCTTACCATTGAAGAGTTTTTGGAGAAAAGTGAGATATTGGTGCGGGACTTTTCTGAGTGATTGGGAAAAGGAGCCAGTTCCTTAATTTCCCGGCGGCCTCCGGGGGTATGGCTGTTTATTTGCGAGCGTAAAAATTAGGGCTGCCGGGAATAAAAAATCTTTTCATATCTGGAATAATTGTTTCTTTGTTCCAGCGCTATCTGCCGTTCTCCAGAGAAATGTTTTATAGTTAAAGTTCCAAGCAGCAATCGGATTAACACAGCCTCATTAGAAATTCTGTCTGATATTACGAGTTCCGCCGGCAGCGCGGCATTTTGGGCTGCAGATAAATGATCTTCGTAAATAAATATTCCTTTCTGAACAATTCCCATATTATAACTCCTGTGAAATGACATCCAATAAATCGGAATACCCATAGTTGGAAAAAGTACTGTAATTTTAAATATAAAATCTACTTGTTAATTTTCATCAGTTCTCCTATAATAAAGACGTATCAAGGGATGCTGCAAGGCTGAAACATTGCCGAAATTCATGCGTTTTGCTGCAGCGGATAATCTATATTTCGATACCCGGGAAAGGCCATTCTGCCTTTCCGTTCGGCTTCCAATATGAAACGTTCGCTTTAGCGCCAGGAGAGGAGACTGCCGTATGGGAATTTATCTGAATCCGGGAAATCAAGGCTTTTGGGAGGCAATACGCTCTAAAATATATGTTGACAAGACGAATCTCATTGCATGTACCAATGAACGGATCAATACAAAAGAAAAATATATCTGCGTCAGCAGGCCCCGGCGGTTTGGAAAGTCTATGGCTCTTGAGATGCTTGCGGCATATTACAGCCGGGGATGTGAATCAGAGAAATTGTTCGAAGGTTTAAAGATAGAGCAGAATGAGGAATTTCAGGAATATCTGAATCAATATGACGTGATTTTCCTGAATATGCAGCAGTTTTTGCTGGAAGCGGATTCTGTTGGTCTGACAAGATACCTGGAGCAGGAGGTGCTCAGAGAACTTAGAAAAGAGTATGGGGAACTTCTGAAACAGGAAGGGATGGGACTTGCTGCCGCGCTGAGGGAAATTTACGCGGAAACGGGCAGGCAGTTTATTTTCCTGATTGACGAGTGGGACTGTATCATGCGGGAAAGGCAGGAATCAGAGAAGGAGCAGAAGCAGTATCTGGATTTTTTAAGGAATCTTTTGAAGGATCAGCCGTTTGTGGCCCTTGCCTATATGACGGGGATTTTACCGGTGAAAAAATACGGGCTGCATTCCGCGTTGAATATGTTTCTGGAATATTCTATGATAGATCAGAATGTTTTTGAAGAATATACTGGTTTTACGGAAGAAGAAGTGGAAGGGTTATGCCGCCGGTTTGATATGGATTACGCCCAGGCGGGCAATTGGTATGATGGGTACGCGTTTACGGAATTTGAACATATTTATAATCCAAAATCTGTGGTGGAGGCAATGCGCCGCCGCAGGTATTCCAATTACTGGACTTCCACAGAGACTTACGAGGCCCTTAAGATTTATATGGACATGGATTATGACGGGCTGCGGGGGGATGTTGTGCAGATGCTCGGTGGAGGGAGCGTCAGGGTGAACACCCGGAGTTTTCAGAATGACATGCGCAATTTCAGGACGAAAGATGATGTGCTTACGCTGCTGATTCATTTGGGTTATCTGGGCTATCATTTTGACGCCCAGGAGGCGTTTATTCCCAATAAAGAAATCATGGGGGAATTTGAGAATGCTATGAGTGTCGGAGGGTGGTCAAAAATTATTCAGATATTGAAGTCATCTGAAAAACTTCTGGAAGATACATTAAAAGGAGATGCCGGGGCTGTTGCGGAGGAACTTGACAGGGCACATACGCAGGCGGCTTCCATTTTGACTTACAATGATGAAAATTCCCTTGCCTGTGCCGTTGGCCTTGCATATTACAGCGCCAGGAAAGATTATAAGCTGATTCGGGAGCTTCCTGCCGGGAAAGGGTTTGCGGATATTGCCTTTCTGCCCCTGCCTCATACAAATAGGCCGGCGCTGCTAGTGGAATTGAAATATGATAAATCTGCCCAGACAGCGATACAGCAGATCAAAGATCGGAAGTATATGCAGGTTTTTGAAGAATATACAGGTGAAATTCTGTTGGTGGGCGTGAGCTATGAGAAGGAAAACCCAAACAAACATCACAGCTGCGTGATAGAAAAAATAAAAATATAAGTATGCGCTTAATTTTTTCACCGCTGCGGAAGAATCAACCTGCAATGCGGGATCAACTTTGTAAAAAGTAACAGTTCCCAGGCAGATATTGCGTGTATTGAAGCGGTTTATATTGACAATAATACCAATATCCGCTATTTTAAAAGAGGGTTGACGCGAAACAATGGGTTTTAACAGAGTGAATGGATACAAAAGGAGGAAGACATGAAATTATTTATCGACACAGCGAATGTAGAGGACATCCGCAAGGCCAATGACATGGGAGTGATCTGCGGAGTAACCACCAATCCTTCTCTGATAGCAAAAGAAGGCAGGGATTTCAATGAGGTAATCAAGGAGATTGCCGGCATTGTAGACGGTCCCATCAGCGGTGAGGTAAAGGCAACGACCACAGACGCGGAAGGAATGATTCGGGAAGGCCGGGAAATTGCAGCCATCCATCCCAACATGATTGTGAAAATTCCCATGACGGCGGAAGGGTTAAAAGCTGTGAAGGTACTTTCGGCAGAAGGAATCAGGACAAACGTTACTTTGATTTTTACGGCTAATCAGGCGCTTTTGGCGGCCCGGGCAGGCGCAACTTATGTATCGCCGTTTTTGGGCCGTCTGGACGATATCAGCCAGCCGGGAATCAATTTAATTGAAGATATTGTTACTATTTTTGAAAATTACGGGCTTGAAACAGAAATCATTGCGGCCAGCATCCGCAATGCGGTTCATGTCCATGACTGTGCCCTAGCGGGAGCGGATATTGCAACCATCCCATACAGCGTGATTGAACAGATGACTAAACACCCGCTGACAGACCAGGGAATTGAGAAGTTTCAAAAAGATTACAAAGCGGTTTTCGGTGAATAGACAGAAGAATACCCAGCAAATAAAAAGGAGATAGTTACATCATGGAAAACTTAGAACTTCAGAAAACGGCAAACGAAGTCCGCAAGGGAATCGTTACTTCTGTGCATGCGGCCAAAGCAGGGCATCCCGGCGGATCTCTGTCGGCGGCGGAGGTGTACACATATCTGTATTTCGAAGAAATGAATATTGACCCCAAGAATCCGGATAAGGCAGATCGGGATCGTTTCGTGCTGTCTAAAGGCCATACGGCCCCCGGGCTTTACGCTGCGCTGGCCTGCCGCGGATTTTTTCCGGTGGAGGATTTAAAGACTCTTCGTAAGATTGGCTCCTATCTTCAGGGGCATCCCTGCCTGCAGCATACGCCGGGAGTTGATATGTCAAGCGGTTCTTTGGGACAGGGAGTCTCTGCGGCAGTGGGAATGGCCTTGTCCGCGAAGTTAAGCAAAGAAAGCTATCGGGTATACACGCTTTTGGGCGACGGAGAAATCCAGGAGGGGCAGGTCTGGGAGGCAGCCATGTTTGCAGGCCATAGAAAGCTGGACAACCTTGTGGTAATCGTGGACAATAACGGGCTGCAGATTGACGGCAAAATTGAAGAGGTGTGTTCTCCGTATCCCATTGACGCAAAGTTCCGGGCCTTTCATTTCCATGTGATCAATGTGGAAGACGGCAATGATTTTGACGCTCTTAGGGCGGCGTTTCAGGAAGCCAGGGGAATTAAGGGAATGCCCACCGCCATCATATTGAAAACCGTCAAGGGAAGAGGCGTTTCCTATATGGAAAATCATGCCGGATGGCACGGCAAGGCTCCAAATGACGAGGAATATAAGATTGCCATGGAAGAATTGGAGAAAGCAGGTGAAGCATTATGCCGGAAGTAAAGAAGTTGGCCACCAGAGAAGGCTATGGAAAAGCATTGGTAGAATTGGGAAAAAAGCATGATAATCTGGTAGTGCTAGATGCGGATCTTGCGGAAGCCACCAGGACAGGCGTGTTTCAGAAAGAGTTTCCGGATCGCCATATTGACTGCGGAATTGCGGAAAGCAATATGATGGGAATTGCAGCAGGGCTTGCAACCACCGGAAAAGTGCCTTTTGCAAGCTCTTTTGCCATGTTTGCGGTAGGCAGAGCATTTGAACAGATCAGGAATTCCATCGGGTATCCCCATCTGAATGTGAAAATCGGAGCCAGCCATGCAGGAATTTCCGTTGGAGAAGACGGAGCCTCCCATCAATGCAACGAAGATATTGCGCTGATGCGGACCATTCCCGGAATGACTATTATCAATCCCTCAGACGCTGTGGAAGCGGAAGCGGCAGTGCTGGCGGCCTATGAATTGGACGGGCCGGTATACTTAAGGTTCGGCAGGTTCGCCGTACCGGTGATTAACGATCATCCAGATTACAAATATGAAATCGGCAAAGGCATTCTGCTGCGGGAGGGCACGGACGTTACGATTGCGGCAACGGGGCTGTGTGTGGCGGCGGCTCTGGAGGCGGCAGATAAGCTGGCGGCAGATGGCGTCAGCGCAGAGGTGATCAATATTCATACCATTAAGCCGCTGGATGAGGAAATCATTCTAAATTCTGCGAAGAAAACAGGCAGAGTCGTTACTGCAGAAGAGCATTCCGTGGTGGGCGGACTGGGAAGCGCAGTCTGCGACTGTCTCTGCGAACATGCGCCTACGCCGGTTTGCAAGATCGGTATCTACGATGTGTTTGGGGAATCCGGCCCGGCAGCGGAATTGCTGGTAAAATACGGACTGGACGGCCAGGGCATTTATGAGAAGGTGAAAGGCTTTGTAAAATAGCATGGGAATGACCCAAAATCATATTTATTTGCAGGATGGAATCGTTCCTGTTTCAGGGCTATTCTTTACAGATATCAAGTGAAAGCTGACAGATGCGCAAAGGCAGGGAAACAGAGCCGGGGATCTGAAAACAGGTTCCCGGCTCTGTTTCCCTGCCTTTGCCCTTGCTCTAGGTTTGCCGCCGCAGACATGCAAATTGCATGATTTGTTTGCTGTTTTGTCATGAGTTTGCTGCCGCAGATATACAAATTGCATGATTTGTTTGCTGTTTTGCCTTGAGTTTGCTGCCGCAGACATACAAATTGCATAAAAAGTCCTTTCATTTTTTGGCGCGGGTTACGCATTTAACCTTTGAAAAACAGCGTTCCTTTTACTATACTTATACCCATAAACCAAATGCTTTGACAGGCAGTATTTAATGATTTGGCAGACAGGGATGCTTTCGGGTATCACTGATTTTTTAGAAAAGGAAGTGCATGGCTGTGGAACATGACAGAATCAGAATCGCCGATCTTGCAGACGCGCTGGGCGTCAGTACAGCGACAGTATCCAATGTGATTCACGGAAAAACAAAAAAGATATCGGACGAAACGGTCAAACGGGTGCAGGAGATGATAGAAGAAAGCGGCTATATCCCCAATATGGCAGGCATTCTCCTGGCGCAGAACGATTCCAGAATCATCGGCGTTGTGGTGAATGATCACGAGAAATATGAGGGGCGTGTGTTAGAGGACGGATTTATTTCAGCCTCTGTCAATGCCTTGTTCCGGGAGATTGACGCGGCAGGCTATTTTATGATGGTGAAGGCAACTGCCCAGTGGGATGAAATCGTGCGGTTTGCCTCCATGTGGAATATGGAAGGCCTGGTAATCCTTGGATTCTGTGAGCAGGATTATCAGAAACTGCGGGAATCCATGCATATTCCCTTTGTGGTATATGACGGGTATTTTCAGGAAACGGAGAAAATCTGCAATCTGGTGATAGACAATTATGACGGCGGTTATCAGGTGGGAACTTATTTGAAAGGTATGGGACACGAAAATGTCCTCTGCATTTCCGATAATTGTATTTGCGTGGATTTGGAACGGATGGAAGGGTGCAGGGCCGCATTGGGAGATTCCGGGATGGAATTTTGGCAGCTTCCTTTCGAGAAAAAAGAGCGGATGGCGTTTTACCAGGAGAGAGAAGCGGAGCTTCTGGAATATTCGGCGGTATTTGCAGTATCTGATTTCTATGCGGTGGAATTAATTCGGTATCTGCAGGAAAAAGGCGTCCGTGTGCCGGAAGATCTTTCAGTTGTGGGTTTTGACGACAGCCCTTTGTGCAGTTACTGTATTCCTGCGCTGACTACCGTAAGGCAGGACGCCTCCGTCCGGGCAAAGACGGCAGTTTCTGTCCTGAAAAATCTGAAAATGGGAACAGAAGAGCGGGTTGTTGTGAAATTGCCGGTGTATCTTGTGGAGCGCAAAAGCGTCAAGAGATTAAACAGGAGGTAAGGGCGGATGGACAGGAAAAATACGTTTCAGCGGACGGTTTTCAATATAGCGCTGCCGGTAACGCTGCAATCTTTGCTGCAGTCTTCTTTTGGAGTCATCGATCAGATTATGATTGGTCAGCTTGGGAGCGGCAGCATTGCCGGAATCGGCCTGGGCGCAAAATTTGCCTCCCTCTATTCCGTCGTGCTTGCCGCTGTCGCGTCGGCTGCGGGAATTATGATTTCGCAATATATCGGAAAAAAGGATGAGGAAGCCGTGGGACGGAGTTTTATTCTCAGCCTGACGGCGGCAGTGGGGCTGGCTGCGGGATTTCTGGCCCTTTGTGTGATAGTGCCCGAACCCATTATGGCAATTTACACCAGGGATGCAGAGGCCAGAGAATTGGCGGTGAAATATCTGCGCATTTTGTCAGTGTCCTTTCCGCCGATGGCAGTCAGTTCTCTGCTGACGACCATGCTCCGGTGCATGGAGGCTGCCGCATTGCCGCTGTATGCCAATATTTTTGCATTAGCCTTGAATACAGGGCTGAATTATCTGCTGATTTTTGGAACATGGGGGTTTCCCAGAATGGGAGTGGAGGGGGCTGCATTGGCCAGCGTGATTGCCCAGATCATTTCTTGTCTTGTAATTTTACTGTTTTTCCTGCATAATAAGAAAAAGCGTGGAATGAAACGGCTGCTCTGCCTGGGCGGCAAACATTCTCAATCAATGTCAATGGTGAAAAAGCGTGGAATGAAACGGCTGGTTCGCCGGGGGGATCTGCCTTTTTCTGCATCTGGAGAATTTAGGAGACAATATCTTGGCATTCTCTGTCCGCTTCTGGTTTGTGAATTTTTGTGGAGCCTTGGGGAAAATGTCTATACGGCCATTTACGGCAACATTGGAACGGACGCCTGCGCCGCCATGACTATGACAGTACCGGTTCAGACCATTGTGATTGGGGCTTTGAGCGGCCTGGCCCAGGCGTCGGGAATTCTGATTGGAAAATCTCTCGGAGCCGGGCAGTATGAGCAGGCGTATGCCGAATCGAAAAAACTGATGAAATACGGCCTGTCATTTTCGGTTCTGCTGTCGCTGCTGCTTGCCATTGTCAGTCCTCTTTATGTGAAAATTTACCCTGTGGAGCCTCAGGTTCAAGAAATCACAGAGAGTCTGCTTCTGGCCATTGCCCTGATTGCGCCGGTAAAAGTGTTAAATATGATACTGGGCGGAGGGATTATCCGAAGCGGCGGAAAAACCAGATACGCCATGTGGATTGACTTGACAGGAACCTGGATCTTCGGAGTTCCTCTGGGACTTCTGGCAGCTTTCGTCTGGAAGCTGCCGGTGACGCCTGTGTATGTTATTTTATCGCTGGAAGAGTGTGTCAGGCTGGGGATTTCCCTTGTGGTTTTCAGGAAAAAAATTTGGATGGAAAGTATTCTTTAGTTTGTTATTTACTCAGAATTTCGTTATAATAATAGTTAGATGGGGGATAGGGAAATGGGATATCAGGAATTTGACAATCTGAAAATGGCCAAAAAGAGAGATCATAAGATTATGATTACGGAAGAAGCGATAAAAAGAGTTCCTTATATTGAATATCGTGAGATACCAAACGAGGAATATAAAATTATACATGAATTAGTCTGCCAAGTGCTTAAGCTTTCAAAAGAAGAAAATAATTCTAATGAGGTTGCAATCACCTATAGTTTTGACACAGATAAAGTGATGAAACAGGAAGATGTAATAGGGGTGCAATTTGGAGATGAGCATTCTGTCAATCCTTTGGCGGATCCGTTAACATATCATTTGATTATGACATCAAAAGAGTGTATGGTGGTATCTATGCATAACCACCCTTCTTTGTCATTAGTATCTGTAACAGATATCCGTTTTTTTCTTCAATATGGCAGCATTCGGCTTCTCGTTATAGTTACAAATCTTGGAAGTGTTTCTTATATGGTTAAGGGGAAAAAGTTTAATTACAGAAAATCAGTAGAATTGTTAAATCATACAATTCAAAAGTATAATGAATCTTCGGGGTTAAAGGGGTACCAAGACGCAACAAAATATTTTATCAGTAATTGCCATAGAGTAGGTATTATTTACGAAGACAGATAGGAGGTGCTGTTGATGTTTTACGGTTATGCTATGTTAGGAGAGACGCCAGAATTATTTAAGGAGACAGAAGAATGGGCTAAGGCCGAATTGGAAAAAATTGAAAGAACTGAAAAAGCCAGAGAACAGGTGATAGAAAGTATTCAGCACTTGATAGATGATAAAAGAGAAAAATTAATTTGCAGTCGGGAATAGCTCAGGTGGGATTTCATGTATACAGAAAATATAATAGCCATAGCCAAACGGGAAAATAATACAAAACGGAAATTTCTGGTTGTCAATAAAGAACAGGGAAAACATGTTCCTGTAAGCCCTGACAGGCCCCTTCGCATGTTTTCGGCCCTGGCGGATTTGACGGCGGAGCGGTACAAAGGGGAACGGCTGCTGCTGATTGGTTTTGCGGAAACAGCCACTGCAATCGGGGAAGCATTGGCAGTGCAGCTTAACGCAGATTATATGCAGACGACGCGGGAGCATATTCCGGACGTGGATTACCTGTATTTCAGCGAATCTCACAGCCATGCCGCTCAGCAGAAAGTGGTAAAGAATGATTTGGATCTGGTGATTGACAGAATTGATCGGATTGTTTTTGTGGAAGATGAAGTGACTACCGGCAATACCATTGGAAAGATTGTGAGGCTGATTCGGCAGACATATGGCAGAAAGCTGAATTTTTCTGCAGTGTCTCTGCTGAACGGAATGGACGAAGAAGCACTGGAAAGATATCGGAAAGAGCAGATTGAACTGGCGTATCTGGTAAAAACAGATCACGGCGGATATGCTGAAGCGGCGGAAAAATATAAAGGCGATGGAACGTATCATGAATGTATGGACGCAGAGAGGGAAAAGTGTCCGGTTTTGTGTGATGTCAACGCTGAAAAAATAAAGGAATTTAAAGTTTCCGGGTATATCAATGCAAGAAGGCTTCACAGAGGGCGGGAGTATCAATCTGCCTGCCAGGCCTTATGGCAGACGCTTGAAGATAAAATTCCTTTTGGGAAAGGCAGGGACATTCTTGTTCTGGGCACGGAGGAATTTATGTATGCCCCGCTGTATGCAGCGGAGAGAATCCGGGAAATGGGAAACCGGGTGAAATTTCACGCAACGACCCGAAGCCCGATTATGGTCAGCGGGGAACCGGAATATCCTCTTCATGAACGGTATGAGCTGGCGAGTTTTTATGACAGGGAGCGCGCCACCTATGTGTATGATTTGGATGTATATGATTTGGTATTAATCATAACGGATGCGGAAAGAGAGGAATTGCCGGCAGAGTGTAGCCTGAGTTTGAAAGGGGAAGAACTGCCGGCAGAGTGTAATTTGAGTTTGGAAGGAGAAGAATTGCCGGCAGAGTGTAATTTGAGTTTGGAAAGGGAAGAGCTTTCAGTAAAATGTAATCTGGGTGAAGCGGAGGAGAATGTTCCTATCAAGCGTGGTTTGGGAGCGGGCGCGGCTTCTCTTTGCAGCGCCCTTTGCAGCTGCGGCAATGGTGAGATTTATTTGGTCAGGTGGTGTAAGGATTGAGAAGTTCGTATCAGGAAAAGGACGTTATCTTTTTGTTAAAGGACATTACCGGTCTGGTGGAGCCCCAATCCACCCGGGAACGGGAAAAGGCAATCCAGGCAGGGCGCCATTACTGCGAAATGCTGCCCATAGAGTATGTGCCGACGCAAAAATATATGGAAGTGTACCGGGAGGCGCTGGCTCATTATGCCAGGCCCACAGCCCGGGCAGTTGGGGCATTGGCAGATCAAATCATGAAAGAAAAAGGGGAGCATACGGTTCTCGTGTCGCTGGCAAGGGCGGGGACGCCCATTGGAATTTTGCTGAAACGGTATCTTGAGAAAAAATATGGCCGAAATGTGCCCCATTATTCCATTTCCATCATTCGGGGCAGAGGAATTGACGGCAATGCCATGAAGTTTCTTCTGGAGCGTTACCGGCCCAAGGATTTGCTTTTTGTGGACGGATGGATTGGAAAAGGGGCCATTCTTGGGGAATTGAAAAAAGCCGCGGCGGTTTATCCCGGGGTTTCTTCCGACCTGGCAGTGCTGGCGGATCCGGCAAATGTCACGGAGCTGTGCGGAACCCATGAGGATATTCTGATTCCCAGTTCCTGTCTGAACTGTACAGTGTCAGGATTGGTGAGCCGGACATTTCTGCGGCCGGACCTTATTGGAGAAAATGATTTTCACGGTGCGGCGTATTACGGGGAACTGAAAGAGGCGGATTTGTCTTATGATTTTATCCATGCGATTGAAGCGGAATTTGAATTTTGGACGGAAAACGAAGAAACAGCGGCAACGGAGTCCGGAAACGGAAAGAAAGCCGGTAAAACAGCAGTTTCGAAGCCGGATAGTGGGAAGAAAGCCGGTAAAACAGCAGTTTCGAAGCCGGATAGTGGGAAGAAGGCCGGAGAAACAGCGGCAGCGGAGTCCGGAAGCCAGGCAGAGGGCTGGAATCCGGGGATGGCGGAAGTAAAGGGGATTGCCGGGAAATTTGGCGTTTCTGATATCAATCTGATTAAGCCGGGAATCGGAGAAACCACCCGGGTTCTGCTGCGCCGCGTTCCCTGGAAAGTGTTGCTCAGGCAGGACTGTAAAGAGGATCAATCGCTGGCGCATATTCTGCGCCTGGCAGAAGAAAAGAGTGTGCCTGTGGAATATTATCCTTTGCAAAATTACAAGTGCTGCGGAATCATTAAACAACTGGCGGATGCCTGAAAGAGCTTTTCATATACGCTCTGGAAACTGTAAATTATTTCAGCCCGTATGCTTCTGCCAGAAGCAGCGTCCGCAAGGCCCAGTTATAATGGGTCTTGTATTCGTTCATCCGTTCTTTTACAATGCTGCCGGCCACCAGGGAGGGAGAAGATGAGTCCCAGTCCAGAATTGCTTTGGCGTCATTGTAGTCTTTCAGAGGCGTCTTGTATGCTTCATTCACCAGCGGAATCTGGTTGGGGTGAATGACAGTTTTGCCGATAAATCCGCACAGCCTGTCGTCATCCAGTTCTTTGCGCAGGCCGGAGTCCCAGTTTTTTCCATTGTAATATTCGTATACAGGCCCGGAGACTACGTAATCCATGCCGAATACGGTGATAATATCAGAAAAAATATTTGCCACCGGGCGTATTTTGTAGATGGATTCATTGCTGTGCCTGCGAAAGCCGAACATATGGCAGAGGTCGTTGCCCCCTACCCGGATATTCAGCACAAATTGGGCGATATCATCCAGTTTACCTTTCAGTTCATAGAGAATGGAAGCCCGGTTCTTTAGATGGATCATGGAAGGGCTTTCAAAAATAGGCATCATATAAAAAGGCTCGCTGCTTTGACGGTTGATGTCTTTGAACGCGGAAATATAAGCGTCTGCGTTTTCCAGGGAAAACTTTGGAATATTAAAGCCTGTGACAAGTGCTCTGGAATTTCCCAAACGATCCAGCAGGCTTTTGATCTGTTCCCAGGTTCTGACCCGGATAAAGATTTTGGGCAGGAAAAAGGGCGTCTGGGCCTGTTGGGCATAAAGCGCCTGAAGTGAGGAAATCAATATATTTTCCGCATCGGCGACACAGTTGTCCTGTATCGTGTCCTCCAGGCACAGGGCAAGGGAAAATTGTCTGCCGAATTTTTCTTGGATCAGTGAATTTACAATGCCTTTGTTGTTGGCCGGGCAATAGAGCAATGGGCCGACGCTGTAGGCAGGAAGGAAATGGTTCATTTGCGGTTCTCCTGGTCTTATCGTTTACTATATTATAGGGGAAAATGGTTGATTTCGCAATAACCTTGCCCATGTTCATTAAAATATGATAAAATAGGATAAAAAATGAATACAAGTGAAACACGAAGGGATCAGGTGATTTCTTATGGAGACAGGGAATTTTAAAACAAGATATCATGTCATGGAAGTGTCTTCCATAGAAACATTTATGAATGTAAAAGGAAACTTTCATCATGACTGTAAAGATGTGTATTTTCTCCGAATGATTGGAATCAATGAGGCAATGACCCGGGAAATACAGCAGATGGATCAGACGCTGACAGAGCAGATGAATCAAGGAAAGGGATTTTATAACAGGATAGGCAGCCTGCCTCGGTTGGCCGCAATGGAGGATGCGGAGTTCTATGCTAAATGTTATGAGGATTGGCTGCGCAGCGGGAAGAAATATGCGGCAGTGAGGGCGTCTGGGCAGAATCAGCAGCTGTGCCGGATCCTCGGCGGGGCATGTGCTGAGATTCTCGGTCTGTTGGAAAAGGGAAAGCAGGGAATGAACGCGTCCATAGAGAAAAATTTTCTGGTAAAGGTTCTGTTCTGGCTGGATCAAACCGTATTTTCGGCGCTGCAGAACTGGAGGCCGGAAAGTTCCATGAAAGTGGCATGCATGGATATTTCCAGGCAGCAGGAGTATTTGTTTTGCTACTTGCTTACTTTGCTGGGATTTGATGTGCTTCTTTTGCAGGTAAACCAGGATATTTCCCAGGAATTGGAGCAGCTGGGGCTGTCCCGCAAGTATGCGGCGGCAAAGGATAAGCGGAATGCAGCGGTATATGCTAAGCGGATTGCAGTGCCGGAATATCAGCCGGAGATATATGGAAGCAGCAAGAGCCAAAGGCTTCCTGCCGAAAATGCGTCAAGCGCTGCAGGGAATGAACGGCAGCCGGCAGGAAAGAGCGCTCCAGTGAATGTCAGAAATGGGAAAGAAACGCATGGAGGTACAACAATAACTGCAAAAAAGTGTGCTCCAGTGAATGTCAGGGTGCCGGAGCGGGACCGGAGAACCAGAGAAATGCTGGATTCCAGAAAAAAGGAGAAAATTTCAGGGCAGCCGGAGAATAGAAGAGATGTGACAGGCCGGCAGGAGATATCGAATGGGAGAGCGCCTGCAAACCATCAGAGCGTATCGGGTTTGAGAAGAGAATTGACTTATGAAGAATTGGCTCAGCTGGCATCTTCTGTGGTGCAGATTATGATTCATGACAGCCGGGGAGAGGTGATTGGCGGCGGCTCCGGAATTATGATCGGCCGGGGAGGCTATATTCTGACCAATAATCACGTGGCCTGCCGGGGAGGGCTGTATTCCGTAAGGATTGAAGAGGACGAGCGGGTCTATCAGACAGATGAGATGATTAAATATAATTCTGTGCTGGATCTTGCGGTTCTGCGGATCGACCGGAACCTGCAGCCCCTTCCCATCTATCAGGGAGAGAAAAAGCTGGTCCGCGGACAGCGGGTGGTAGCCATCGGCAGCCCTCTGGGATTGTTTAATTCTGTCTCAGACGGGATAATTTCAGGATTCCGTTCCGTGGAAGGCGTGGACATGATTCAGTTTACAGCCCCTATTTCCAATGGAAGTTCCGGCGGAGCGGTTCTTAATATGTATGGGGAAGTCATCGGAATCAGTACGGCCGGATTTGACGCAGGGCAGAATATCAACCTGGCGGTGGGGTACGAATACATAGGGAATTTTATCCGGGGATTTGTAAACTAGTACTCCATCCTGCCTTTCCGTCCGTATCCAAATACGGAAAGTTCTCTAGAGCGTGTTGATGTTGCAATATCTTAATTTAATCTTACAGACACCGCAAATCTATTGACTTAATATTGATTTAGCAGTATTCTGTAACTAAAGAACTGTGAAATGAGGAACTGTCTATGTCTGACCAGAGAAAGCTGAAAATATCTTTTAATTCGCCGGTGATCTTAAGCTTCACCATCTTGTGTTTTCTTGCCATGATACTGAATATGATTACCCGGGGATTTACCAATCAGGTATTTTTCAGCGTCTACCGTTCTTCTCTGCTGAGTCCCTGGACGTATTTTAGATTTTTCGGACATGTGCTGGGGCATGCAAATTGGAACCATTTTTTTGGAAATATTACGCTGATTTTGGTGGTGGGGCCGCTGCTGGAGGAAAAATACGGTTCGTCCAACATGCTGTTTGTGATTCTGGCAACGGCGCTGACTACCGGAGTTGCGCATTTTATATTTTTTCCCAGAGTTATGCTGCTGGGAGCCAGCGGCGTGGTATTTGCCCTGATTCTTTTATCCTCTTTTACCTGTGTGAAGGAAGGGGAGATTCCTCTGACCTTTATCCTGGTGGCGGTGATTTATATCGGACAGCAGGTGTATGAGGGGATTTTTGTAGAGGATAATGTAGCGAATCTGACGCATATCCTGGGAGGAATCGTGGGCGCAGGCCTTGGCTACGTGATGAATAAGAACAAGATGAACAGATATTGAAGGTAAAGCAGACATATGTTTGAACACAGGAAACTTCAGAATTTAGAAGAATATTTTTCAGAACCAGAGAGCCGGAGGGAAACAGGGGTGTATTTTTACCGGATTTATGGATATAATCAGCAGATCCATGAATTTATCCGGAAGTATTATGATGCAGCCAGAACCTCCGGCGCTGTCATTGAGGGGAGGATTCCCAATCCGGAAGAAAAGCAATTGGATTATTACGGAGAGATAATGGGAATGGATTTCCAGATGAGCACAGGTTTTCTCTCGGCCAGTCTGAAAAAGTGGCTGCCGAGGATGAAGGATTATCAGAGGGAGCAGGTGTCGCTGGCGATTTACGACACTCTGGATGGAATGCGCAGGGCCGGCAAGAACGAAAATATGCTGAAAAACGCCTATATCAAGTTTATGTGCTGGCTTTACTACAAATTTGAGCGTGTGGTGAATCAATTGGGGGAACATCATATCCCTAAGATTCTGTATGAAGGTGAAATCAGCAATTATGAACTGAAATTGATGGCGGTTCTCTCCCGCGCCGGCTGCGATATTGTGCTCTTAGAGTACCGAGGAGATGAGCAATACTTAAAACTGGATATAACTTCCGAACTTTCCTGCGCCTGGAAGGGACAGAATATGACTGCTTTTCCGGAGGGCTTTTCGCTGAAAAGCCTAAGAGAAGAAATAAGGCGTAAGCAGGATGAGGAACGTCTTTATGGGCCTGCTCCCAGTCTTTTGAACTGCACCAATGCCTGGATACAGGGGAAGGGGCTTTCGGATGTCAGGACAGAGCTTCGGAGCAGGGGAAATGATCCCGGACTTTTCTATAACTGTTTTATCCGCGTCAACGGTGTGGAGGATAAACTGACTTATTTAAATGAGCTGTATCAGTTTCAATTGGAACTGAAAAACAGCGGACGGAAATTTGTGATTGCGGAGCAGGAGATTTCGAAGCCCGCCATGGAAGAAATCGGCGCCGTAGCCCGGAAAAATTACACAGGACAGGAACAGATGCTGTCAGATTTGGCGGCAAATAATCTGAAATATACGGCCAATCTGGAATTGCAGAAGTTAATGCATAAGGCGTTCTTGGATATTATGCTGGAGGAAGCAAAACGTCCGGGAATGAACCTGAATAAACTGACCAACAAGGCGGTCTATCTGATTTGCTGGCTGAAACGATATCAGCCAGAACTTTTTTATCAGTGGAAATTGCCGGATATCGGCTGTTTTATCTATCTGGGCGGTTGCCGGACGGAGAATGAGAGCATGTTTCTGCGGGTATTGGCCAGACTCCCTGTGGATGTTCTGATTTTAGTTCCGGATTTGAATAAAACTTGCTGCCTGGAGGATCCGCTGCTCTATGAGAAGAATTATCCGGAATCTCTGGCGGTGGATCAGTTTCCCCGGGACAATTCCGGGATTCGGATGGGGACGGCGGCATATCATGCCGAGCGGGAACTGGATACGGTGATGTATCAGGATTCCGGCCTATACCGGAACCAGCAGTACAAAAAGGCCAATGCAGTTACTTTGCAGACCATGTATGAAGAGATTGAGCTGCTCTGGGATCAGGAGCTGAAATACCGGCCCAATTTCAGCACGGTGGAAGGGGTTGTAAACCTTCCGGTGATTTATGCCAAGGTTTCCGGCGTGAAACAGGAGGTTTCGGACTATTGGAACAGCGTAAAAAGGCTGGTGACCAGTGATACGCTGGTATCCCGGAAGGTTCCCTATGTCAGTTTGTCAGAGCCCAATCCGGTAAAGCCTCATGTGACGGAATTTTTGAAAAACGGAAAGCTGCAGCGGGCCAGAATCAAAGGCCATCCCAGCTATCCCTACGGTTTTCTCCGGGAAGAGATTCAGGAGCATATTCTGGATAAGCTGCAGCTTTTGATTGACCAGAGAATTATCAAGGGGACATTTGAAAACGGCATGGAATATACGATCATTGCAGTTGTTCTGAACCTGAAAAAAGAAGTGCTGCGCCTGATCCAGAAGTTTGATTTCACGAAAAAGAACCCGAAATTTCTCTATATTAATACCACAGAGGAAATGATGACTTTGGAGGATTCCATTTTGGTTTCCTTTTTAAATCTGGCAGGCTTTGACGTGCTGTTTCTGGTGCCTACCGGATATCAGAGCATTGAGAAATACTTTAACAGGAAATTAATGGAAGAACACCAGATTGGCGAATATATGTATGATTTGCAGACGCCGGATTTCGGAAGGATTCCATCTAATGGCCGCCAGTCATGGCGTGATAAAATATTTAAGAGAGGTAGTTGATGCATATGGGACTTGATTTTAGCAAAACGGCAGTGCAGCCGCAGATGCAGGCGGTGCCGGAACCCAAAAATGAGATTGAGGTAGTGGAACAGTATGATATTGTGGCTGACCGGCAGCAGATGAATGATGCTTTGACCAATTCCGCCGAGGTGGATGCTTTGGTCAGCACCATTGAGGTTCACAACTTAGAGACCATTGTATCTTTCGGGGCTGAGGCTGCGGAGGAGATTTCCAAGGCGTCCGATGTGGTGTTAAACAGCATGAATATGTCGCAGCTGGATGATTCCAGTGAGATGCTGAATACCCTGGCGAAAGTGATGTCTAAGTTTGACGTTGAGGAATTGCAGGAGAATCCGGGGCTTTTTGGCAAGATGTTTGGAAATCTCAGGAAACAGCTGGATAAAATTCTGGCCAAGTATCATACTATGGGGGAAGAAGTAGACAAGATTTACGTACAGCTGAAACAGTATGAGTCAGAAATTAAGCAGTCCAACCGCAAGCTGGAGCAGATGTTTGAGGCCAATGTGAATTATTATCATGATTTGGTAAAATATATTCTGGCCGGAGAGCAGGGATGCCGGGAACTGGAAGATTACATTGCCCAGAGGCAGTCAGATCTGGAGGCTACCGGGGATAATTCCATCCAGTTTGAATTGCAGAGCCTGCAGCAGGCGCTGATGATGTTAGAGCAGAGAACCCAGGATCTGCGGACGGCGGAAAGCGTGGCAATGCAGTCTATTCCCATGATCAAAACCATGGAATTCAGCAATATGAACCTGGTGAGAAAAATTAATTCTGCATTTATTATTACGCTTCCAGTCTTTAAACAGGCATTGGCACAGGCTATTATGCTGAAAAGACAGAAGATTCAGGCAGAGGCTATGTCTGCATTGGATGAAAAGACCAATGAGATGCTTTTGAAAAACGCAAGGAATACCGTGGAACAGTCTAAGATGACGGCGCAGCTTGCTTCCGGAAGCTCCATTAAGATTGAAACTCTGGAAAATACCTGGAGGACCATTGTAAACGGCATAGATGAGACGAAGCAGATCCAGCAGAATGCAAGACAGCAGCGCATTCAGGATCAGGCAAGACTTGAAAATATTAAATCAGAGTTTAATAAGATGTATCATATGCCGGATAAGAAGTATTAGAGAAATATTAGAAAAATGTTAGAAAAACTTTAGAAATGCCAAATAAAGGAGGATATGAAGTATGCCGATTAACTTATCAAAAGGACAGAAGGTGGATTTGACAAAGGGGAATCCCGGTCTGAAAAAAATTATGGTAGGCTTGGGATGGGATGTGAACGCATTTGATTCCGGCGCGGATTTCGACCTGGACGCGGCAGCGTTTATGTTGGGACAGAATGGGAAATGCCCCACGGAGAAAGAATTTATTTTCTACGGCAACTTAGAGCACAGCAGCGGCGCTGTCAAGCATATGGGGGATAACCTGACCGGGGAAGGCGAAGGGGACGATGAACAAATTCAGATTGATCTTGCTCTGATCCCGGCCAATGTGGAGAAGATCGCGTTTACGGTGACCATCTATGATTCTGATGTAAGGCGGCAGAATTTTGGACAGGTGTCCAATTCCTTTATCCGGATTGTGGATGAGATTACCGGGCAGGAATTGATACGGTATGATCTGGGGGAAGATTTCTCCATTGAAACTGCGGTGGTGGTGGGAGAATTGTACCGCCATAACGGGGAATGGAAGTTTAACGCCATTGGAAGCGGGTTCCAGGGAGGGCTTGCGGCGCTGTGCGGGCACTATGGAATAGAAGTTGCTTAATATTTAGATGAAGGAAAATTCTGCGGCGGCTTCGTTTCCATATCATATAAAAAGTTTTCTGTAATATGGAGGGCGAAGCCCGGATCTGAAGTATGGAAAAGACAGTAAAGGAGGTTTCTATCGATATGCCAATTAATTTACAGAAAGGCCAGAAAGTGAGCCTTACCAAAGACAATCCGGGATTGTCAAAGATTGTTGTGGGGTTAGGATGGGATGTGAACGCTTTTGACACCGGCGGGGATTTCGACCTGGATACGGCGGCGTTTTTACTGACAGACGCAGGAAAAGTGTCAGGATCTGAGGATTTTGTATTTTACGGTAACCTAAAGCACCCGTCCGGATGCGCGCAGCATTTGGGCGATAACCGGACAGGGGCAGGAGACGGCGATGATGAACAGATTAAAGTGGATTTGTCCATGGTTCCGGCGAATATTACCAAAATTGCGTTTACCGTTACGATTTATGAATCGGAGCAGCGGCGGCAGAATTTCGGGCAGGTGAACAATGCCTTTATCCGTATCTATAAAGAGGATACGGGAGAAGAACTGCTGCGGTATGATTTGGGAGAAGATTTTTCCATTGAGACGGCGGCGGTGTTTGGAGAATTGTACAAAAACGGCAGCGAGTGGAAATTCAACGCCATCGGAAGCGGTTATCAGGGCGGACTGGCGGCTTTATGCGCCAATTACGGCGTGGAAGTGGAATAGGTGATTAGTTTTAAGGAGGAAAATAAATGTCAATTAGTTTACAGAAAGGCCAGAAAGTCAATTTGTCCAAAGACAACGCAGGGCTTTCCAAAATCATGATAGGTTTAGGCTGGGATGAAGCCCAGCGCAAAAAACGGGGCCTTTTCGCGCCCAAGCCTCAGGAAATCGACTGCGACGCTTCCGCTTTGCTGCTAAGCGGCGGCAAAGTGAAAAGGAAGGAGGACTTGGTATTTTTCGGAAACCTGCGCCACGATTCCGGCGCCGTTCTGCACATGGGCGATAACCTGACCGGAGCGGGGGACGGGGACGACGAGCAGATTGCAGTGGATTTGTCCATGATTCCGGCCCAGTATGACCGGATTGTGATTGTGGTAAACATCTACCAGGCAGTGGAGAGAAGACAGCATTTCGGAATGATTCAGAATGCGTTCATCCGTCTGGTGGACGCCAGAAATAATAATGAAATGTGCAAATACAATCTGACCGAAGATTATTCCGGAATGACAGCCATGATTTTCGGCGAGGTGTACCGCCATAACGGAGAATGGAAGTTCAATGCCATCGGCCAGGGAACCAACGACAGAAGTATCGGTGAATTAGCGAACCGGTATGTATAAAAGGCCGTCAGGAAATAACGAAACGGCCGAAAGATATCGATAGTAAGGAGACATAGAATGAAATTTCAGGGACTTACAGACAAAGAAGTAGAGATTTCCAGGGGAAAATACGGCTCCAATGAGATTCCGGATTCAGAACCCACCACATTTTGGGAAGAATTCAAGGAAACTTTCGGAGATCCCATGATTAAGATACTGCTTGCCATCGCAGCTCTTATGATTGTGATGTTTTTCTTTGGATACGCGGAAATCTATGAACCGCTGGGCACCATTGTGGCAGTTCTGATTGTGGCGTTTGTATCGGCGAAAACAGGAGTCGCCAGCGATACCAAATACCGGGAATTAAAGGACAGCACCAAGAAAGACCAGTGTAAGGTTCACCGGAACAATATGGTAATGGTCATTGATGTGGATGACGTTGTTGTGGGAGATAAGGTGCTTCTCCAATCAGGAGATAAGATTCCCGCAGACGGAATTCTCGTTTCCGGCGCTTTGAGCGTGGACAATTCCGCGTTGAACGGGGAGGCGGAAGAGTGCAAGAAAAAAGAGACTTCGCCGGAAACCTCTCTTGCCGAGGATATCACCGGGGATACCTTTGTGGATTCCTACTCTTTGTTCCGGGGAGCAGTGGTGTTTGACGGAGAGGGCATACTGGATGTGCGGAAAGTAGGCTTAAAGACCATGATGGGTAAGATGGCCGAGGAAATGCAGGAGGACGAGCCAGACTCTCCTCTGAAAGTGAAGCTGGCAAAGCTGGCAAAACAGATTTCCACTTTCGGCTATATCGGAGCCATTGTGATTGCAGTATTGTATTTTGTGTACTTTATTGTGTCGGCAGGCGGCGTGTCCGAGTATTTTTCCATCGGGTTCGAACAGGTGATTAAGGATATTGTAAACGCTGTTTCTCTGGCAGTGGTAATCATTGTCTGTGCCGTGCCGGAGGGGCTTCCCCTTATGATTTCTCTGGTGCTGATGCAGAATACCAGCAAAATGCTGGATCACAACGTATTGGTGCGAAAGGCTGAGGGTATCGAGACGGCAGGCTCCCTGAATATTTTGTTCAGCGACAAAACCGGAACCATCACCAAGGGAATGCTGGAAGTGGTGGATTTCTTTACTGCAGACGGAACTTCCATTCCCATTTCGGAGCTGGGCAGCCACGGGACAGTGAAACATCTGCTGGATTTGGCCATTGGTAAGAACACCCAGTCCATGTTTGACGGAGAACACCGGGTCATCGGCGGAAACGCCACGGATCAGGCTATGATGAAATTTCTCGGGGAAGAGACTTTCCGCAGCCTGGAAGCGGATAAAAGCTGTGTGATCTCTAAGGCCCAGGGCTTTAACTCCACCAACAAATTCAGCCAGGCAAGGATTGACAGCGAAGGGAAAACTTTCTATAAAGGCGCGCCGGAGCGGCTGCTGGCTTCTGCGGTGAAATATCTGGACGGAAACGGAGAACTCAAAGAGATTGACAAGTCTGCGTTAGACCGGAAAATTGATGAATTGGCCGAAAAGGCAATGAGAGTGCTTGCCTTCGGTTACTCCGAAAGCGAACTTGTAGAGAATAAAATTAACGAGGATATCGTGATTATCGGTCTGGTGGGCATCCGGGACGACGTAAGGCCCGAAGCCCGGGAAGCCATTGAAGAAGTGCAGAACGCCGGAATTCAGGTGGTTATGATTACCGGAGACCGGCTGGAGACAGCAGTGGCTATTGCCAAAGACGCCGGACTTTTGAAAAATGACTCTGACAGGGCGCTTTCTTCCGCTCAGCTCAATGAAATGTCAGACGAGGAAGTAAAGAAAATTATCCCCAATATCCGGGTGATTGCCCGGGCTCTGCCTACAGACAAATCCAGAATGGTGCGTCTCTGTCAGGAAATGAACTTGGTGGTAGGCATGACCGGAGACGGCGTCAACGATTCCCCGGCGTTAAAACGGGCAGACGTTGGATTTGCCATGGGAAGCGGTACGGAGGCAGCCAAGGAAGCAGGCAAGATTGTTATTTTGGATGACAACTTTAAGTCCATCAAGGATGCTATCTGGTATGGAAGGACCATTTACCACAATATCCTGAAATTCTGCAAATTCCAGTTGGTGATCAATGTGGCGGCAGTGGTAGTCAGCGCCATTGCGCCTTTCTTCGGAGTGGAAGAGCCGCTGAAAGTCACCCACCTGCTGTTTGTTAATCTGGTGATGGACGGACTGGGAGCAATTATGCTTGGCAATGAGCCGGCCCTGAAAAAATATATGGATGAGAAGCCCAGAAGAAGAGACGAGAGCATTGTAAGCAAGAAGATGATGGCTCAGATTGTCACCATGGGAGCATGGCTTGTGATCCTCAGTTTCCTGTATCTGAAGCTGCCCTTCTTCCAGGGGCTGTTTGAGACGGAAGAACAGCATTTGACAGGCTATTTCGTGCTGTTTATTGTCAGTGCGCTGTTTAACGGATTTAATGTCCGGGATGAAAAATTCGGCATATTTAAAGGATTAAATGAGAATCCCGGCTTCTTAAAAGTGTTTTTTGCAATTATTCTGGTACAGGCATTGATTGTAAATGCGGCCCTTGTGCCCTTTACGGCGTTTACCTGGATTGGGAATATGTTCAGCTGTGTGCCCTTTGGAATTAAGGGCTGGATTGCCGTGATTCTGTTGGCAGCCACTATGATTCCGGTAGATCTGGTGCGCAAGGCAGTTGTTGAGCGATAGAAAATACAGGAAAGTGTGCAGCTTTGAAGCGTGCAGGGAGTGCGTAAGAGCATTCGGCGGCTTTGGAGCTGCGCGCTTTTTTATGTTTGGATATAGATGAAAATGCTATTGTCAGCGCAAGCGATAGTTCAGTTTACGGAAACCAAAATGCGGAGGACTCAGGAATGGTATTTCACTCAGATCTGGACAATACTTTGATTTATTCCTATAAACACGAGATCGGTATCCATAAAAAGTGCGTGGAAATCTATCAGAACCGGGAGATTTCCTATATGACGGATGTTTCCATAATATTGCTGAATCAGCTGCGCCAAAAGGCGTTATTTGTGCCCACCACTACCAGAACGGTGGAGCAGTACCAGAGAATCAGACTGGGAGAACAGCCGCCGGAATACGCGTTGGCGTGCAACGGAGGGGTTCTCCTGGTTCACGGAGAAAAAGATATGAACTGGTATGAAGAGTCCCGGGAACTGCTGGCTGATTGCCAGACAGAATTGCGCGATGCGCAGAAGCTGCTTTGGACAGATGAGAATGTGAACTTTGAAGTCAGGAATATTGAAGAATTATTCGTGTTTACCAAAAGCGCCAGGCCTAAGCAGACGATTTGGAGATTACAAAATTATTTGGCGGGAAGTCCGTTAGAAGTATTTTCTAATGGGGTGAAAATATATGCGGTACCGAAAAAACTCAGCAAGGGAGAAGCGGTCAGAAGGTTCCGGCAGAAGGTGCAGGCAGGGAGCGTAGTTGCAGCCGGGGACAGCAGGTTTGATATTTCGATGCTGGAAGAAGCAGATTTGGCATTGGCAGAATACGGCCTGATGGGAGAGAATATACAAGGAGAGCATGTGGTTTATCTGGGGGAACATGGGATTTTTTCGGATGAGGCGCTGAAATATATTTTATCTGAGGGGAATAATCAATAAAATCAGAGTTTAAACGGTAAAAACAGATTGAAAATTTATCACAATTAATATATAATATCAATAGAACAGAAATATAGAAGGGGATTATTGCTATTATTTTAATAAAGGATTTTAATCAGATTTAAAGTAACCATGAATTTAGGAGAAATAATGGAAAATACTTATAAGAAGATTTTAGAAGAATTAAAGAAAATTTCATTTTCTATGTCTGCTTGGGATGAGGAAAATTTTTATCAAGAAGTTGTAAAAGAGCGTTTTATTTCAAAAATGAATTATGAAAGCAGAGATTCATGCTATAAAGAGTGCAGAAATACTTTTCAAAAAAAAGATTTATTGATCAAAGGTTCCGTCCAGGACAAATGGGAAAAAGAACTTGCCGCATTTCCCAAACAAGTGGAAAAGGAGGGGTGTATTTGGGGGATTTTGATGCATCCTGCGGGAATATGGCTAATTAATCTTGAGACAAAGCCAAGGACAAACAGTAATTTCAGGAATTCTCAGGTGGTTTTAGAAATTGTGCATGGTTTGAATACGGATCAGAAATATTTTAAATATTTTTCGGAGGAAAATGTTATTGGCCTTAAAAAGAATGCGTGTTTTTTTCGGGATATTATTGAGTATAAAAATAATGGTTATAAGGGTACAGAGAAAAGCTGGCCAGCGTATGAGTCAGCGTTGAAAAGGTTTTTGGAGTACTACATAGAAGATAAAGGTGATTATAGTAATGAAGATAATATATATGATAGTATTCAGTATGCCTTTTTCGTAGAATTTGTGAAAAACAAAACGAAATGCCATTCTCTTAAGAGTGCAAGAAATGCCTTTTTTTACATCAAGGATTTTATGCAGATAAAGTCTGAGAGAAAGGAATTCGATGATCCTGGCCAGGTGAGCAAAAGTTTTCAGGAATTTGTGCCTAAATATGAGATGCAGAATGTGATGTGCGTTGATAAACTGGCAATTGCATTAAAATATCTAAGTAAGAATAGAAATGGAACCAGAAATAAAGCAATCTTGTTGTTTTTGCTTGCATTTGGAATGGAGAGAAGAAAATTATGCGGGCTGACCTGGGACAATATATTGTTTCATGACGGGCAATTGGATATTAATAAAAAGAAATATCCCATGCCGACATATCTTCTGGAGGTATTGACTAAACTGCGGGATCAGGATGCGGCGAGAGGCTATATCTTTCGTAACAGCGGCGGTGAGGTATTAAGCGATGGCGCTATTAATATAGTTCTTTCCGGTATTGCCAAGGCTGATAGAAAGGATGTGTTTTACACCCAATTGAGTCCGGTAAATGTTCGCAGGTGCGTTGCGAAGTATTTACTGGAACATGAGTATCCGCTGCAAAAAATATTGTATTTGATGGATATTGAAGTTTATCAGCTTGGAAGTTATCTGTCGAAAAAAGAGATTGATAAAACATTTTGGGGAACAGGTAAAGATAAAATAATTTGTCTGGATGGTCAGCACCCGTTAGAAAAATTATTTGGAGAGTTAAAACAATTAGTGGAAGAGAGCAGGGAGGGGAAAAATGACGTTTGAAGAGATTAAAAATGGAGAATCAAAAAATCTGGAATTTAAAATTCAGCTTCCGGATGACAGTAAAAAATATATAAAGACAGTTGTTGCCTATGCGAATACTTCCGGCGGCAAAATAATTATTGGCGTGGATGACGTAACTCGGGAAATTACAGGCGTCGATCCGCAGTCCGTATTTCAGATTATGGATAAAATTGCAAATGCAGTCTCCGATATGTGTGCGCCCCAGATTGTTCCGGATATTACTTTTCAGACAATAGATGGAAAATGTATTGTTCAGATAGAGATTTATCCGGGCCAGAACAGACCCTATTATATAAAGAAACTGGGAAAAGAAAACGGAACATTTATACGAGTGGCAGGAACCAGCAGGCCAGCAGATGAAACGACGTTAAGAGATTTGGAATATCAGGGAGCAGGAATATCCTTTGATGAACTGGTAAATGTCGAGACAGATTATGATGAGACTGCCGCGCTGAATTTATGCAAAGACATAAGAAAATATATTGCGGAATCTCAGGAGATTCCAATAAATAAAGTCAGGGAAATATCTGTTGCAAATCTAGAGAATTGGAGAATTTTAAAGAAAAACGGAAATGCGTATGTTCCTACGAACGCTTTTTTGCTGCTTACCAGTCATACGTTCCGTTTTGCAAAGATCCAATGCGCCTTGTTTAAAGGGAAAGACCGGGCGGTATTTATTGACAAGCGGGAATTTGACGGTCCTCTTTATAGTCAGATTGAAGATGCCTATCAATTTGTTTTAAAGCATATTAATCTTGGGGCGACAATTGATGGGATTATACGCAAGGACAGATATGAGCTTCCGCCGGAAAGTATCCGAGAGGCAATTGTCAATGCAGTATGCCACAGGTGTTACCTGGAGCATTCCTGCGTCCAGGTTGCGGTTTACGATGACAGGGTGGAGATTACATCGCCCGGGATGCTGTATGGCGGGCTGACGGTGGAACAGGCAATGGAGGGACGCTCCAAGATTCGAAATGTTTGTCTTGCAGAGGTATTCAGCCGAATGGGGATTATTGAACAATGGGGAACAGGATTTCAAAGAATGCTTCAAGGGTGCAGGGAATACGGGCTTGCACGGCCGGAATTTATTGATATGGGAGATGCTTTCCGGGTGATTTTTTACCGTGCGTCTGTAAGTAATAATAAATAAAAAGCATACAGATGGAGCAAGCGGCAGATGGCTGCTTCAAACGAAGGAGAACCATAATGATATATAAAATAGAAAGAGAACAGATACAAAACATCGCCCCTCTCTTTGCAGGCTGGCAGGAATCCTTAATCTGGTCCTGCCTGCAGGGCTGCATGGGGGAGGCGTGGGCAGACAGTGTCAGCCAGCCAGGGGCGGCCAGAATCCTGCTGGCGGATTTCTGTTTTTTTGCCGGGAAAGCCAGCCGGGCATTGGTAACAGAGGAAATCAGCAGCCAGGTGAGGGAATTTGTAATCATGGTGCCTCCTTTGGGCGAAACGGGGGAGAGCTGGGCCAAAGAGATTGAGCAGGCCTACGGTGAAAACTGCAGACGGGTGGAACGGTACGCCATCAAAAAAGAACCGGGAATTTTTGACCGGGAGCATTTAAGGAAAATTGCAGAAAGCCTTCCGGGAGAATACGAGGTAAAACTGATAGATGAAGCAATATTCGCTCAGACCAGACAAGCTCAGTGGTCTGTGGATTTTACTTCCCAGTTTGCGGATTATGAAGATTACCGCCGGCGGGGCTTAGGGGCAGCCGTGCTTTATCAGGGAGAATTGGCGTCAGGAGCTTCCTCCTATACCGTGTACCGGGAGGGAATTGAAATCGAAATCGGCACAAGGGAAGATTTCAGGAGACGGGGCCTGGCTTCTGCCTGCGGGGCCAGACTGATTCTGGAATGTATGGAACGAGATTTGTATCCCAGTTGGGACGCTCAGAATTGGTGGTCTGTAAGGCTGGCTGAGAAATTGGGATATCATTTTGACAGAGCCTATCCCGCTTATGAAATCTATAATTTGAATTGAGGAACTGTTAAGAAATAACAGGGGCTGCCGGAAAATGGAAAATTCCTACAATAGATGGCTGTGAATCGTTGAGTTTCAAACCATAGATTGTCTGCAAATTTCATGTTCCGACAGCCCCTGTATTATTTAAATGCTGCTTTTATAAGAAGATGTACTTTAGAATAAACAGAACCGTCAGCACATACATCAAAACACTGATCTTCTTCTCCCGGGCCTTGCCGGTCAACAGATTGATAATGGTCCAGGAAATCACTCCGATGGCGATTCCTTCTGAAATGCTGTAAGCGAGAGGCATAGCGATAATGCAGAGGAAGGCCGGAATGGCGTCGCCCATGTCGTCAAAGTCAATTTTTACTACAGCTCCCATCATATAGAATCCCACAATAATCAATGCAGGCGCTATGGCAAAGGAGGGAATGCTCAGGAATAACGGGGAAAAAATTACGGATAATAGGAACAGCAGCCCCGTCACAAGGGAAGTAAGGCCGGTGCGTCCCCCTGCCGTTATGCCGGCAGCGCTTTCCACGTAAGTGGTAGTTGTGGAAGTTCCGAATAAAGCCCCCACGCAGGTAGCAATTGCGTCAGATAAGAGAGCCGGTTTAATTCTGGGCAGCTGTCCGTTTTCATCCAGCATGTCCGCTTTGGAGGAAAGGCCGATAAGGGCTCCCAGAGTATCAAACAAATCCACAAAGAGGAAAGAGAACATGACAATGAGAAAGTTTCCGATGTCAAAACTGCTGAAATCTAAGGTAAAGACAGCGCCGAAGGTTTCTTTAAAGGATGAAAAATCAAAGCTGATGACGCCGGAAGGAATGACAGAATACATGCCTGCATCCGGGGAAGGCACATATATGCCGGTTAATTCGCACAGGATGCCCAGAACCCAGGTGATCAGGATGCCGATTAAGATGCCGCCCTTTACCTCTTTGACCAGCAGGACAGCGGTGATCAGCACGCCTAACAGGGCCAGGATAGCGCCCACGCCGACGGAGTGGAAATTATCTCCCTTAAAGGTCTGGTAGGTAACCAGAGTAGAGTCGCTGGGTACAATCAGTTTTGCGTCCTGCAGGCCGATAAAGGCGATAAACAGGCCGATTCCAACGCTTACCGCCGACTTCAGCGTCATGGGAATGGCGTTGAAAATAGCTTCCCGCACATTGGTCAGCGACAGGATAATGAAGAGGATACCTTCCACAAATACAGCAAACAATGCAACCTGCCAGGTATAGCCCATGCCGATGACAACTGTATAGGCAAAGTAGGCGTTCAGTCCCATTCCGGGCGCCAGCGCAAAGGGATAATTGGCCAGCAGCGCCATAAGCAGGGTGCCCACAAAAGAGGCCAGAGCCGTTGCAATCATCACTGCATTGGGATCCATGCCGGCGGCAGAGAGGATATTGGGATTTACAGCAAGAATGTATGCCATCGTCATGAAAGTTGTAAATCCTGCGATAATCTCAGTTTTTGCATTGGCGTTGTTTTGTTCTAATTTGAAAAATTTTTCCAACATACAATTTACTCTCCTTTTTCAAAAATATGAAAGTAATTATATCACGTATTTTGAAAAAATACTATGAAAAAATACTTTTCCTTTGATTTTATTTGTGTTACAATGAGTTGCACTGACGGAGGACAGGTTATCACCGGGGCGGGGACAAGTAAAACAATGGCATATTTTTCATATAATAGTAGGAAAACCGGAAAATGGAAGCAATTGTATGGAAAAATTTCAGGGGGCTGATATGGTTACGATACTGATAAATTTACTGATCAAGGAGAAAGAGGATGTGAAAAATCCAAAAGTCCGGCAGCAATACGGAATGCTCTGCGGAATGGTGGGGATTGCGCTGAATATTCTGCTTTTTCTGGGAAAATTCCTGGCGGGAGCCATCAGCAATTCCATTTCTGTTACGGCAGACGCTTTTAATAACCTGTCGGACGCGGGGTCTTCCTGCGTTACCCTGGTGGGATTTAAGATGGCCGGCGCAAAACCGGATCAGGGGCATCCTTTTGGACATGGCAGAATAGAATATATTGCGGGACTGATTGTGTCAGGGGCGATTCTTCTGATGGCGGTGGAACTTGTGCGTACCTCAGTGGATAAGATTATCCATCCTCAGGAAGTGGAGTTTCGGATGCTGACGGCGGCAATTTTGCTGATTTCTATTCTGGTGAAGCTTTATATGGCATATTATAATTACAGAATCGGCAAAAAGGTGGATTCCGCGGCGATGCGCGCCACGGCCACAGACAGCTTGAGCGACGTCTGCGCAACTACAGTGGTGCTTTTGTCGGCTATTGTGGGCAAAGCGACAGGGCTTCAGATTGACGGCTACTGCGGCGTGCTGGTTGGCGTTTTTATTTTTTACGCAGGGATCTGCGCGGCAAAAGAGACGTTGGATCCATTGCTTGGGCAGGCGCCGGAGGAGACGCTGGTGCGCCAGATAGAAGAAATCGTGCTGGCTCAGGAGGAAATCTGCGGCATTCACGATCTGCTGGTTCATGATTACGGCCCGGGCCGGCTGATGATTTCCCTCCATGCGGAAGTGCCGGCGGAAGGAAATATTCTGGAACTGCATGACGTCATAGACAACACGGAGGTGGAACTGCGCAGGAAATTAAACTGTGACGCAGTGATTCATATGGATCCGGTGATAACAGAAGATGAACATGTGCTGAGCTTAAAGAAACAGACAGGGCAGATTGTGAAAAGCATTGATCCGGTGATTTCCATGCATGATTTCAGAGTAGTTGCGGGCTCCAGCCATACAAATCTGATTTTTGACATTGTGATCCCCTACGAATATAAAATCAGTGACGAGATGCTGACCGAACAGATTCAGAGCCGCGTTGCAGGAGAATTGGGGAATAACTATTTTGTGGTAATTCAGGTAGATAAAGCATACTGTAAACAGGAATAAAATTAGTACTTTAGGGAGATAATTAGAAAAGTTGGTGAGAAAAAGTTTGAAAAAATTGTTTAATTTTTCTTGTGTAAAGTATATTTTTTCAGTAGAAATTGCCAGTTTTTCAGAAACCGCTTGAAAAAGAAAGTTGGTTGGGGTATATTTATTACGGTATATAGCGCATGTGTGGTGTGAACAGGTTGTATGTTAGTATTACATGAGAAAGAGAGATAAGATGAGCGAAAAGAAAATTATTGTATCTAATGTAGCTAAAGAGTACAGCAATCCAATTGCAGAGCTGGTGCAGGTGGCTTGCCAGTTTGACAGCGAAATCCGGCTGGAAAGCAGCGAGGCAAAAATTAACGCAAAGAGTATTATGGGAATCATGGCATTTAATCCGTCAAAGGGAATGACTGTAAATATAGTGGCCGATGGAAGAGATGAAGAAGAAGCACTGTTGGCAATGGAGAAATTTTTAGTCTGTCAGTAAAATCAGGGAGGAAATGAAGATGGAAAAGAGAGAAGCAAAGACAACTCCGGCAAAAGCAGCAAAATCCGCTGCAGAGGTGAAAGAAGAAACCGCCGCAGTTAAAGAAGCCGCTGCAAAAGCGGAGACAAAAGAGACAGCGAAGAAGGAAGAAACAAAGAAAGAGACAGTGAAAAAAGAAACCGCCGCAAAGAAAACAACGAAAAAGGCTCCGGCCAAAAAGACAGATGCAAAGAAAACAGAGAAAGTAGAAGAAATTTATCTTCAGTTCCATGGACAGGAAATCGTTACAAAAGATGTAATGGAGAGAGCAAAACAGGCTTACGTTGCGGAAGGACACAGAGAATCATCCATCAAATCCATCCGCCTGTACATCAAACCGGAAGAAAATATGGCTTATTACGTAATCAACGAGAAAATTGCCGGAGGCGTAGCTTTATAAATAGGAAAAATAAAGAAATATTCGAAGATCCACTTGCTGTTTGCGCGGTAAGTGGATTTGTTGTACCATAATTATTTTTATGGCATACGCAAGAACGTATTTGGGAGATATCATGCAAAGGATTATAGTAGCAGATGATGTGGAAATCAATCGTGAACTGCTGAATCATATACTGAAAGATGATTATATCGTAGAGATGGCAGAAGACGGACAGCAGGCGTTGGAGAAATTAGAAAAATACAGGAAAGAGACTGCCGTTGTCCTGCTGGATTTGCAGATGCCGAAAATTGACGGCTACACAGTCATTGCGGAGATGAAAAAGAAAGGCTGGATGAAACAGATTCCGGTTCTTGTCATCAGCGGTGAATTTGCGGTGGAAGTAGAAAATCTGTGCTTTGAGCTGGGAGTTTCTGACTTTATCCATAAGCCCTTTGAGGGCACCATTGTAAAGAACCGGATTCGGAATGCGGTGGAGCTGTTTTCTCATAAAAATCAGCTGGAACAGAAGGTGGAAGAGCAGGAAAAGGCGCTGAAGCGTCAGTCCCGCATTATCCGGATGCAGGAAGAGCAGCTTCGGAAAGCAAAACCTTTCAGCAAGCTGATGATGGAATACCGTGCAGCCATTATGGAGGTTGAGACAAAGCTAAAAGTATTAAATGAGGAGTTTTCTCAGGAGTATAACAGAAATCCTTTTGAGTCCATCAAAAGCAGGCTGAAGTCTCCCGCCAGTATTTTTGAAAAACTGGAGCGGAAAGGATTTCCGGTCACCGTGGAAAGCATTCGGGAAAATCTGAATGATGTGGCGGGCGTGCGGGTGATTTGTTCCTTTCCCGATGATATTTACCGGCTGGCGGAGCTGTTTACCAGCCAGGATGATATTTTTCTGGTTCGGGAAAAGGATTATATTCAGGCGCCTAAGCCAAACGGATACCGAAGCCTTCACCTGATACTGAACGTGCCGATTTTTCTATCGGATAAAAAGGAATATATGAAAGTGGAGCTGCAGTTTCGGACCATTGCCATGGATTTCTGGGCCAGCCTGGAACATAAGCTGAAATACAAAAAGGATGTGGCGGACACGGATGAAATTGTGGGCCGGCTGAAAGCCTGCGCAGATTCCATTGAAGAGCTGGATTATCAGATGCAGGAAATCCGCAATCAGATCGATCGTTCCAGAGAGTGAAGGGAAGGAGAGCGCCGAAGATGTATAAGTTATTGGTTGTGGAAGATGACAGAGTAATTGCCCAGGCAATTAAAAGCCATATGGAAGGCTGGGGGTACGAAGTGGTCTGCGCAGAGGATTTTAGGGATGTGCTGCAGATCTTTGTGGAAGCGAAACCTCAGCTTGTGCTGATGGATATTTCCCTTCCTTTTTACAATGGGTTTCACTGGTGCGACGCCATACGCAAGATTTCCAAGGTGCCTGTGATTTTTATTTCCTCCGCCTCTGATAATATGAATATCGTTATGGCGGTCAATATGGGCGGGGACGATTTCGTGGCCAAGCCCTTTGACCTGAATGTGTTGCAGGCCAAAGTCCAGGCAATGCTGCGCAGGACTTATGATTTTGCGGGGGAGAGCAATTTGCTGGAGCATAAAGGGATGATTTTTGACAGCAGCAGGGGGTTTGTGACTTATGAGGGAAAACAGGCGGAGCTTACCAAGAATGAAATGGGTATCCTAAAGGAGCTTTTGGAACAGAAGGGCAGAATTGTGACCAGGGATAAATTGATGGAGCGCTTGTGGGAATCGGACAGCTTCATTGACGACAATACTCTGACGGTAAATGTGGCTCGGCTGCGGAGAAAGCTGGAAGCCATCGGGGTAGCGGATATGATTAAGACCAGGAAAGGAATCGGCTATGCGGTGGATTAGAGCCTATCTAAGGCGGCATCGTCTGGGGATTGTTATGTATGCGCTGTTCTGCGCCATTTTTGCTTCTGTGGTGTTTTTGTACCAGATGCCTATGGAACCTGCGGTCTATGCCATTGGCCTGTGCCTGGCGGCTGCCGTCATTGTGCTGATTGCAGACAGTATCCGTTACCGCAGGAAAGTGGAAGATCTCACCTGGCAGATGGAAGCGGTAAAAGAGGGTACGGAAAAGCTGCCGAAGCCGGAGGATGAAGTGGAGCGTCTGTATCAGATGCTGCTGGAAAATGCCCAGTTGGAGCGAAGCCGGCAGGTAGGGAATATCCTGAAAGAAAAATCCGAAATGACAGATTATTTTACCCTGTGGACCCACCAGATTAAGACGCCCATTGCAGCCATGCGCTTGCTGCAGCAGCAAGTCCTTATGCAGGAATATGGGAATGCGCCAAAACAGGAAGCCGCCCGGGAAAGTGAAACAGGCCGGGCACAGGAAGCCGCCCGGGAAAGTGAAACAGGCCGGGAGCAGGAAGCCGCCCGGGAAAATTATTTGATAGAGCAGTATTATATGCAGAAGCGGGAAATAGAATCGGAGCTGTTTAAAATAGAGCAGTATGTGGAAATGGTTCTGCAGTATCTGCGGCTGAACAGTTCCGTCAACGATTTCGTCCTGCAGGAATATGAGCTGGACGGGATCATCCGCCAGGCAGTGCGCAAATACGCGCCCATGTTTATTCGAAAGAAGCTGTCCCTTCACTATGAGCCCCTTAAGGTGAAGGCGGTGACGGACGAGAAATGGCTGACGTTTGTCCTGGAACAGATTCTGAGCAATGCCATTAAGTATACAGCTTCCGGGGATATTTTTATCCGGATGGAGGGCGGATGCCTGGTATTGGAGGATACCGGGATCGGTATCCTGCCGGAGGATCTTCCCAGAATTTTTGATAAGGGCTACACCGGATACAACGGCAGGAGCGATAAGAAAGCTTCTGGCATCGGGCTTTACCTGGTGAAGAAAATTCTTAATAAACTGGGACATAAGATTCTGGTAGAATCAGAGCCGGGACAGGGCACAAAAGTAAAGCTGCTGTTTTGATATTGGATCCATGAAATTCCGGAATCAATTTATCGGATCAATGTAATATTGGAACTTATTTTCTCAGCAAAAGATTCCCGGTAAATTTCGTGATATTCTTCAAAAGAAATCTTCGGCCCATTGGTCAAAACCTGCATCTGAATGCCGAACAAATTCACATAATAGGGCATCACTGTCATGTTGTTTCTCAGATAAAAGGCTTTTCGGCGGATGCGTTCCTGGCGGTTTGGGGCATCCTCATCTGCATCTTCGATTTCCAGCAGAAACCTTTTCCCGCTGTATCGTTCCTGCAGGAGCCCAAGAGCGCGGGAGCCGATATTTTGTCCCCGCATAGCCGGGGAGACGGCGAAGTAATCCAGTAAGACCATGTCCTTGTGCAGGACAGTAATCGCAAGGCCCAGAAAAGAGCCGTCTTCCCCTTCTATCGCCAGTAATTCCATAATGCCTTCCTGGCTCTTTTGCGCCATAAGGGAAAACGGTTTGCGCTCGGCTTTGGGAAATGCTTCTATATATAAGCGTTCCAGATTCGCAAATTGTGTTTCTGCGGCGCAGTTTGTTAATTTCATAAGATAAACCTCCGTGGATGAATATTTTGCGTGTTCTGATTTTGCTGCGGATATCGGTGAGCAGCGCAAAAATTATAACATACTATTCGGCGCAAATCTATCCTAATTCTCAGGAAAAACTGCAGGTTTTAAATCTTATCCCTTATCTGATATCAGGGTATAATCACATACAGAAACTTACAAAACCGTAAGGAATTTCCCGAAAAATGTAAGCCAAAATTAAGGTATTCCCTCTATTCTTCTTGTATACTGTTACCAGAGCATTATTCTAACACGCTCAGTACTACAGCGAACAATCTTCTATTTCGATGCACAGGAAAGGGCCATCCTGCCTTTCCGTCCGTATCCCAATATGAAACGTTCGCTTCTAGTGCCAAAACAACAGAAAGCAAGGAGGACGATTATGGCAATCTTAGAAGTAAACAATGTAAAGAAAATATATACCACAAGATTCGGAGGCAACCAGGTGCAGGCTTTGACCGATGTGAGCTTTTCCGTGGAAAAAGGAGAGTACGTGGCAATTATGGGGGAATCCGGTTCTGGTAAAACCACCCTTTTAAACATTTTAGCGGCGTTGGATAAAGCCACTTCGGGGCTGGTGCTGTTAAACGGCAAGAATCTTTCCGCCCTGCGGGACTCTGAAGTGTCTGCCTTCCGCAGGGAAAATCTGGGCTTTGTATTTCAGGATTTCAACCTGTTGGACAATTTTAATATCCAGGACAATATTTTTCTGCCGTTGGTGCTGGCAGGAAAAAATTACAATGAAATGCGGGTGCGCCTGATGCCCATTGCGGAGAACTTAGGGATCAAGGCAATTCTTGGAAAATATCCCTATGAGGTGTCCGGCGGGCAGAAACAGCGCGCAGCCGTGGCCCGGGCGCTGATTACCAATCCTCAGCTGATTCTGGCGGATGAGCCTACCGGGGCGCTGGATTCCAAAGCGGCGGAAAGCCTTCTGGCCCAGTTTCAGGAGATCAACGGGGCAGGCCAGACCATTTTGATGGTAACTCATTCCACCCAGGCGGCCAGCCGTGCCAAACGGGTCCTATTTATCAAAGACGGCCAGGTATTCCACCAGATTTACAAAGGAAGCAGCACCAATGAGGAAATGTACCAGAAGATTTCTGATACCCTGACGGTGATTACAACAGGGGGTGGCAGACATGAGTAGCTTTTTCTATGGCAGACTTGCATTCGGAAATTTAAAGAAAAACGGCAGGCTGTATCTGCCTTATATCCTTGCGGCCGTGGGTATCGGCGCTATGTATTACATTATGGTGGCACTCACCGGGGATGAAGGGATTGAGAAAATGCCCGGCGCCGGAGATTTAAAGATGATTATGGGTCTTGGATGCGGCGTTATCCTGATTTTTGCAGTGATTTTTTTGTTCTATACCAACAGTTTCCTGATGAAACGGCGGAAAAAAGAATTCGGCCTCTTCCACATCCTGGGGATGGAGAAGAAGCATATTGGAAGAATGATGTTCTGGGAAACCTGTATGGTGGGACTAATCAGCATTGCAGGGGGACTGGCAGGGGGAATCCTGCTCTATAAACTGGTGGTTTTAGTGCTGCTTCGCATCACTGGTCTGGAAGTGCCCTTTGGCTTCACTGTTTCGAAAGCCGGCATTGCCAATGTGGCAGTTTGCTTTGCTGTAGTGTTTGGAATGACGCTTGTTTACAATTTATTCCAGGTTCAGAAGGCCAACGCCATCGAGCTTCTCCACAGTGCGAGCCAGGGAGAAAGAGAACCCAGAACCCGATGGATTCTGGCAATTCTGGGCATTCTGGCCCTGGGCCTTGGCTACGGGATTGCCATTGTGACGGAGAATCCGGTGGAGGCGCTGCTGCTGTTCTTTGTGGCGGTGATTCTGGTGGTCATCGGGACTTATTTCCTGTTTACTGCCGCCAGCATTGCAGTGCTGAAAATAATGCGGAAAAACAAGAAATATTTTTACCGGACGAAACATTTTATTTCCGTATCCGGAATGATTTACCGTATGAAACAGAACGCGGTGGGCCTTGCCAATATCTGTATCTTAAGCACAATGGTACTGGTGATGGTGTCAGGCACGGTGGCTCTGTACGCAGGGGTGGACGATATCATCAATAATCGGTATCCCAAAGATATTTCCTTTACCGGGTACGGCAATATGTCCGAAGAGGAAAAGGCAAGTCTAAAAGGGATGTTCCAGCAGGCGGCGGAAGAAACCGGCCTTGCGGTGGAGGATTCTGTGGAATATACGGCTCTGTCCATCTCTGCATGGAAGTCGGGAGAAAATATGCAGATTCAAAAGCCGGGAACCATAACTCCGGAAGGGAAACTTGTCATTTTGGAGCTGATTACATTAGAAGAGTATAACAGGCTGTCAGGCCAGCAGCAGGAACTGGCAGAGGATGAAATTTTAGTCAGCGTCAGACAGGGGGCGGAAGGGGATGCGGCTTACTGTATCAATGGAAGAAACTTCCGCATCAAAGAGTACCTGAAAGATTTAGCCCTGGAGGGGTTAGACAGCAATGTGGTTTATGACGGGTATTTTCTGGTAGTCAGGGATACCCAGGTTATGGAAGAACTGAATGAGATGCAGCGAGAAGTCTACGGAGACGTGGCAAGCACTGCGGATTACTGCGTGTATGCAGATCTTTCAGGAACCGAGGAACAAATCAAAGAATGCGCCGGCCGGATGGATGAGCTGATAGAAGCTTACAATCAGCAAAGGGCAGAGGAAGAGCATCTTAGCGTGAGACTTAATGTGAGAGAAGAGCAGAGAGATGGATTTATGATATTCTGCGGCGGGTTCCTGTTCCTGGGGATCTTCCTTGGATTTGTATTTCTGATGGCGACAGTGCTGATTATTTACTACAAGCAGATTTCCGAAGGCTATGAAGATAAAGAGCGGTTTGAAATTATGCAGAAAGTTGGCATGAGCCCCAGAGAAGTGAAAGCTGCCATCCACAGCCAGATTCTGAAAGTATTTTTCCTTCCCCTTGTGATGGCATGCGTGCACCTTACCATGGCCTTTCCCATGATGAACCGGCTGCTTTTGATGTTCAACATGAAGAATCCAGGGCTGTTTGCAGTCTGCACCGTGAGCGTGGTGGGGGTTTTCGCGGTGATTTACGGGATTGTGTTCGGAATTACAGCAAGAGCCTATTATCGGATTGTAGGAGAAAAGCGATAAATAAATTTTGCATTTAGAATATGTCGGGGAAATTAATTCTGCAAAGATACAGGATGAGCTTTCAATCTCTCCGGGTCTAATACCCCACAGCTCTGCTGCGCAACAAATTGATACCGAGCAAAGCGAGGTTGGTCTTTTAATGTATAGTCTATCTTTTGGTACACAGGAAATGCCGGAGTGCCCTTTCACTAAGCAAACGATTTATGGGCGTTCTTAGTGGAGGCGAAATCCACTGCTTACAGAGACTTAGGAAGGAAGGCTTTCCTGACTTCCTTAGCCGAAGTTAGCAGTTAGTTCGCCGGAACATTGCCCAGTTTGCGTGTGAAAGGGTACTCCGGCATTTCCGTCCGTCCCCAAAGATAGTCCATATCCAAAGATAGTTCGTCCCCAAAGATAAAAGGGCACTCAAAGGCAGAACTTATTTCACCTTTTCCCCTGCCTTATACCGTTTCACCAGCCCTTCAATTCTCTCATAAGGATCTAACAGATCACTGATAGAAGTATCATGATTCAGCGTATCAATGATGTATGCAATATATTTGCTCATATCGCAGTCAATATAGTAAGGCTTGTGCAGCAGTTCCGGCGTCTGGTAAGTCAGGTTGGTGGTCACCACCTTGTAAATAATGCCCTCTTCCACAGCCTTGTCAAATTTCTCCAGGCCGTTGGTAAACAGTCCGAAAGTGGCAATCACGAAGATACGGCTGGCCTGTCTCTTTTTCAATTCCGTAGCCACGTCGATCATACTGTCTCCGGAAGAAATCATATCGTCAATAATGAACACATCCTTGCTTGCCACAGAGGAACCCAGGAACTCATGGGCCACGATAGGGTTGCGGCCGTCTACGATTTTGCTGTAATCCCGGCGTTTGTAGAACATTCCCATATCCAGTCCCAGCACATTTGCAAAATAAACGGCCCGGTTGGTTCCGCCCTCATCCGGGCTGATCACCATCATATGGTCGCTGTCAATCTGTAAGTCCGGGGTTTCCCGCAGGATGCTTTTGATAAACTGATAAGCAGGCTGCACGGTTTCAAAGCCATGGAGCGGTATGGCATTCTGCACCCGGGGGTCATGGGCGTCAAAGGTGATAATGTTGTCCACTCCCATATTCACCAGTTCCTGCAGCGCAATGGCGCAGTCTAAGGATTCCCTGCCGGTGCGCTTGTGCTGGCGGCTCTCATAGAGGAAAGGCATAATGACGGTAATTCTTCTGGCTTTTCCGCCTGCCGCGGCTACAATACGTTTCAAATCCTGATAGTGATCGTCAGGAGACATATGGTTCTCATGGCCGCAGACGGTGTAGGTCATGCTGTAGTTGGTAACGTCTACCATCAGGAACAGGTCATAGCCCCGGACAGAATGTTTGATGCTGCCCTTGGCCTCTCCGGTGCCGAAGCGGGGGGTATAGCAGTCCATCAGGTAGGTGTCTCTCTGGTATCCCCGGAAAGCGATGTCATTCTCATGTTCATGCTGCCGTTCCGCCCGGAACCGTACCAGGTATTTGTCTACCATTTCTCCCAGGGGCCGGCAGCTTTCCAGTGCGATTACGCCCAGAGCGCCGGCAGGAATTGTTTCATAATTTCTTTCGTTACGCTGCATTAAAATGTCCTCCATAAATATAAGTGAAAAGTGTTTGCTTGTTGCAGTTTCATTGATGGTTTCCAAACAGTTAAATTATCGGATTCCTGCCGGAGTTTCTTTGATAACTCCCAGTTTTTTCTGAATCCGGATATCGTTTCCAAACAGCTTAATCATTGTATAATTGCTGGAAATTCTGGAAAATGTCCGTTCAGAGTATGTATCCACCAGCTGGCTTAAGCTTAGATTGGTGGAAATAATTGTGGATTTCCGCCGCAGGATACGTTCATTCAGACAAAGAAAGAGCTGGGAGGTTGTAAAGGAATTGGAAAGTTCCGTGCCCAGATCATCTATAATCAGCAAGTCGCAGTCAAAAATATTCTGATAATCTTCGCTGAAATCCTTCTCTTTTCCGAAAATATTTTTTTCAAAAATATGAAACAGCGAAGAGGCGGTAAAATAGATTACGGAGTGTCCGGAATCCAAAAGTTCCTTTGCCACGCAGTTGGACAGGTAGGTTTTGCCGACGCCGGTATCTCCATAGAGAAACAGGTTCCTAAATTCCGCGTCAAAGGCACTGACGAAATCCTGGCATAGAGAAACCGCCTGCTTTGCCGTTGCAAGGCTGGTTAATCCGGTGGAAGGATTTTTTATGGAATCGGAATAGTAATGAAAGGAGAAATTCTGAAAATTCTCCTGTTCTAAGGTCTGCCGCAGATTGGATTGGGTATAAACCAAATCAATGGCGGCCTGCTTAAAGCAATGGCATTTTTCCCTGCCGATATATCCGGTGTCTTTGCAGTCCGGACAGCGGTAAGGGGGTTCAAAGTAATTCTCAGGGTATCCATGGCTGGTTAATATCTGTTTTTTCTCAGCCGTCAGCGCGGAAAGGATTTCCCTTAACCGGCGAAGGGCGTCGTTATCTCCGTCCATCAGCCGCCTGGCCTGCGCAACAGAGACAGAAGAGATAGTTTCGTCAATCTCTGTCAGCCGGGGAAACCGCTGATAGAGGTCGTTCTTCCGCTCCATTACAATATGGCGGTTCTCCAGCTGCTTTGCCTCATAGCTTCGGATTAACGTGTTGTACTGGGTATTGCTTAAGGCCATGGGTGACTCCTTTCCTGAAAACGCCTGGAAATGATACAGTGTCTGTATTCACTTACAGTGCGACGCTGCTTCGAATGAAAAAGCTGCGGCAATTAATGCGCGCTGTTCAATAATTCCGCCTCCAGCTGGTTCAGCTGATCCAGATTATAGGCGCGCTGGGGAAAGCTGTTGAACCGGTTGGCTGCGGCTGTGCGCCTGACAGTTTTTTCAGCGGTTTTGGCAGCCTGGAAAGATTCATCCGCTTTGCGGATGTCGGCAGCTGTACGGATGTTCTGTTTTTTCCAGTTTAAAAGAATGCGATCGGCATACTCAAAGTTCGGCTGATGAATGGAAAGTATGGTTCGGCTGCATGCCTCAGTAATCATATCTTGCCCAAATCCCAGTTCCTTACTCCATTTTTCTATGTAAGCGGATTCTGCCGGAATCAGACTGCGTCCGTGAATGCCCAGAGCCTTCATCACGGCATAGTGAAGTTTGCTGTGGGTATTGACGCTGCGTTTGGCCTGTTCCACCGTTTCAATGCCGCTCTCCTTCCAGCTAATGGCAACTTTTTCCATATAGTGAAGGCTGGAATGGCCTCCGGCAATGCAGTACTCCATAAGGTATACAATGAGATCGGAGCAGAGCCCCAGACCGTCGTACCAGTAAAGCATCGTCTGAATATCTGTGGAAGTTAAAGGCCTGCCCAGATAGCTTTCCGCTACGAATAACAATTCCCGCACTTCTTCCTTCTCCTGAAAGGCAGCCATGTCGCCGGCAGTGTAGACAGTTTTTTCCAAAGCCTTTGCCTTTTGCCCTGCAGGCGGAGCGGCAGAATCTGCTTTTTTCAGAGGAACGGCGTCGTCTTTGGGGGAGTCTGCGTCGGATTCCAGGAAATAAATGCCGCAGATGGACTTGTCCTCATTGTATTCCAGTTTTAACAGGTTCATTTTTTCCCAATATTTTAAAGCCCGCTGGATGTCTTTTTCTGTATGATCGAACCTGTCCGCAGTCCGGGAAATGGAAAAACTGCAGTTTGGGGAATTCATACAGCGGAGAAGATATAAGTAAATCTTAACAAATTCTCCGTTGGCATTCGTCATGTATTCGTCGATAAAGCGGTTGGGAATTTCTGTTGTAGAATTTCCGTTGTCTTTGTGTAATGTAATGTCTGCCATAATGTCCTCCAGTGAAATGTCTGTTTTGTATACGTTCCGTAAGTCAGCCGCTGCATGCCGGCAAACTCTTAATGTGGATTAAAGTATAGCACAGAAAAACGAAATTGAGAAGCAAAATTTTTCCTGAAAATCCAGTAAAATCAAGGGTTCAGCAAAATGTGGAAAGGGTGGATAATGTGGATAAAGGGTCCCGGAAATCTTATGGTAACATCTTGGCGCCTGATAAAATCGGAAAAATCGGAAAATTCCCTCGGTGGAAAAAAATATGTTATGTAAACATAAAAATCCACATCCAAAATGGAAAGTTTTCCCCATTTGAATGTGGATAACGTGGATAACTATTTCCCGAGAAGCCGTTCCCCTACTTGCACAATGTCTCCCGCACCCATAGTTATCAACAAATCACCGTTTATACATTTATTTAATAAAAAATTTTCAATTTCGTCAAAAGATGGAAAATAATAGCATTCGCACCCGGAATTTTGCAGCTTTTTCTGCAGATCTTTCGAGCTGATCCCTAAAGTATCTGTTTCCCGGGCAGCATAAATGTCTGCCAGCACAACCACGTCGGCCAGAGAGAGGGCTTTTGCGAATTCATCCAGAAAAGCCTTGGTGCGTGTATAAGTGTGAGGCTGGAATACGCAGACAATCCGGTGCGTTCCGCAGTTTCTGGCTGCAGTTAAGGTTGCCGTAATCTCTGCCGGGTGGTGGGCGTAATCGTCAATCACGGTAATGCCGCCCAAATCGCCCTTGTGCTCAAACCGGCGGTTGGGCCCTTCGAATTCTGCCAGAGCCTGCTGAATACTCGAAAAGGGCAGGTTCATTTCCAGCGCAAGGGCGCAGGAGGCCAGGGCATTGCTTACGTTGTGCATGCCCGGGACATTCAGGCTGATGTCTCCCACGGGAGAGCCTTCGTGCATTAAGGTAAAGTTTGCGCAGCCTTGTGTGTTAAAAGTAATGTTGTCTGCATAATATGAATTAGAACCTGACATGCCGTAAGTTAAGACTTTGCATGAAAGGCCGTCTGTAAGTTCCTGATGACGCTCAATTTCACCATTCAGAATCAGTGTGCCGCAGGAAGCCACATTGCCTGCAAACTGCCGAAAGGAATGCCGGATGTCGTCAATGTCCTTGAAGAAATCCAGATGATCTTCTTCTATATTTAATATGAGGGCGTACTTCGGGTAAAAGTGCAGGAAGCTGTTGGTGTATTCGCAGGCTTCCGTCAAAAAGAAATCTGAACTGCCTACACGGATATTTCCGTCAATGGACTTTAAGATGCCGCCCACGGAAATGGTGGGATCGGTACATGTCTTCAGCAGAATCTGTGTGATCATGGAGGTGGTGGTGGTTTTCCCATGGGTGCCGGAGACGGCGATGGATTCCCGGTAGTTGTCCATAATCTGTCCCAGAAGCTCTGCCCTTGTCAGGGTCGGAATCTGCCGGTCCATTGCGGCCCTCAATTCCGGATTGTCGGGATGAATGGCTGCTGTGTACACAACAGCGTCGATATCCTCTGTAATATTAGAGGCCCGCTGCCCGAAGGCGATGGAAGCTCCAAGTTCCGTTAACTTGTCAGTCAGTTCAGAGGCTCTGGCGTCAGAACCGGAAATACGGAAATTTTCTTTCAGCAGAATCTCGGCAAGGCCGCTCATGCTGATGCCGCCGATGCCGATGAAATGAAGATGAATTGGTTTTTCAAAATTAATTTTGTACATATCATATTACCTGCCCACTCTATATTGATTATTACTTTCATTTTATAACAAGATACAGTATTTTGCAAATTGAAAATGAATGGATGAAGGAAAAAATAATAGAGGAAAAAAAGGGGAGAGGAAAAAATATTGTATGAAATGACAAATAAAGCTAAATTTTGCGAAAAAAATTGTGAAATATGTGTACTAAAAGATTCTTTTATGATATAATTGGTCTACAAGGAACAAGAAATTAATTGACGAGAGGTGAGAGACATGATTCGTAAAGAAATGATTGCCATGCTTCTGGCAGGAGGGCAGGGAAGCCGCCTGGGGGTATTGACTTCCAAAGTGGCGAAGCCTGCGGTTGCCTTTGGCGGCAAGTATCGAATTATTGATTTTCCATTGAGCAACTGCGTGAATTCTGGGATAGATACGGTAGGCGTATTGACACAATATCAGCCTTTGCAGTTAAATACTCACATCGGAATCGGCATTCCGTGGGATTTAGACCGCAATCACGGCGGGGTGACGGTGCTGCCGCCTTATGAGAAGAGTGACAACAGCGAATGGTATACAGGGACAGCCAACGCAATTTATCAGAACCTGAATTATATTGAAAGTTACCATCCGGAATATGTCCTGATTCTTTCGGGAGATCACATTTACAAGATGAATTATGAAGTGATGCTTGATTTCCATAAAGAAAATAATGCTGATGTTACCATTGCAGCCATGCCGGTGCCCTGGGAGGAGGCAAGCCGCTTTGGTCTTGTGATTACCGATGAGAATAAGCAGATTCTGGAATTTGAGGAGAAGCCGGAGAATCCCAGAAGCAATCTGGCTTCCATGGGTATTTATATTTTTAACTGGAGTGTGCTGCGGGAAGCGCTGGTAACCATGTCAGAGCAGAGCAATTGCGATTTTGGAAAACACATCATTCCTTACTGCCGGAAGAACAGCAGGCGGCTGTTTGCCTATGAATACAACGGCTATTGGAAAGATGTGGGAACGCTTGGTTCCTACTGGGAAGCAAATATGGAATTGATTGATTTGATTCCGGAATTTAACCTCTATGAAGAATACTGGAAGATTTATACCAAGAGCGAGGCGATAGAACCCCAGTATATTGCAGAGGAAGCGGTGACGGAGCGGTGCATTATCGGTGAGGGAGCCGGGATTTACGGCAAGGTCTATGGTTCTGTCATAGGGCCCGGCGTAATTATAGGGAAGGATTCTGTGGTGCGGGACTCCATTATCATGCAGAATACCAAAATTGGGGACAACGTTACCGTCAATAAGTCAATCATTGCTGAGAATGTAAAGATTGGCGACCGTGTGGAACTGGGAATCGGCGAGGAAGCTCCTAATAAGCTGAATGAAAGCGTTTATTCTTTCGGACTTGTGACCATCGGGGAGAATTCGGTGATTCCGCCCGGAGTGAAGGTGGGCAAGAATACGGCCATATCCGGCGACACGGAACCAGGGGATTATCCAGAAGGGATTCTGGCAAGCGGGGAATCAATTATTAAGGCAGGTGACATAATATGAAGGCATTAGGTATAATTTTAGCAGGCGGCAATAACAGCAAGATGCAGGAGCTTTCCAACAAGAGGGCAATTGCGGCAATGCCCATCGGCGGAAGTTACCGGTGCATTGATTTCGCCCTCAGCAATATGAGCAATTCCCATATTCAGAAAGTGGCAGTGCTGACCCAGTATAACGCGAGAAGCCTGAATGAGCATTTGAGTTCCTCCAAATGGTGGGATTTCGGAAGAAAACAGGGAGGGCTGTATGTATTCAATCCTACGGTAACTTCTGACAATGCCTGGTGGTACCGGGGAACGGCGGACGCCATGTTCCGGAATATTGATTTCCTCAAGAAGAGCCATGAACCCTATGTGATTATTGCAGCAGGCGATTGTGTTTACAAGATGGATTACAACCGGATTCTGGAATATCATATTGAGAAGAAAGCGGATATTACCATTGTCTGCAAGGACATGCCGATGGGCGAGGATGTGAGCCGGTTCGGAGTCATCCGGATGAATGAGGATTCCAGAATTGTGGAATTTGAGGAAAAGCCCATGGTCGCCCAATCCAATACGATTTCCGCAGGAATTTATATCATCCGCAGAAGACAGTTGATTGAGATGTTAGAACGCTGCGCGGAAGAGAACAGGCATGACTTTGTAACGGATATTTTAATCCGCTATAAGAATCTGAAGCGTATTTACGGATATAAGATGGAGGAATACTGGAGCAATATCGCGACGGTGGAATCCTATTACCGGACCAACATGGATTTCTTGAAGCCGGAAGTGCGCAAGTATTTCAGCAATGAGCCGAAGATTTATTCGAAGGTGGATGATCTTCCTCCGGCCAAGTATAATGTAGGTTCAGAAGTGCGCAACAGCCTGATTTCCAGCGGCTGTATTATTAACAGCAAAGTGGAGAATTCCATTTTATTCAAGAAAGCGTTTGTAGGCAAGAACTGTGTCATCAAGAACTCCATTATTTTGAATGATGTTTATATTGGTGACAACACACATATTGAGAACTGTATTGTTGAAAGCCGTGATACCTTACGTGCCAATACTTACTTCAGCGGCGGCGATGGAATTAAAGTAGTATATGAACATAACGAAAGATATGTAATTTAGCCTTCGGGCTAAGTGGCTATGAAAGGGGCAGGGAATTTATGCAGATAACCGATGTGAGAATCAGAAAAGTAGAGAAAGAAGGTAAGATGAGGGCGGTGGTATCCATTACCATTGACGAAGAATTTGTTGTTCATGACATAAAAGTGATTGAAGGCGAAAAAGGCCTGTTCATCGCAATGCCCAGCAGGAAAGCGGCAGACGGTGAATACAGGGACATTGCGCATCCAATCAATTCGCAGACCCGAGAGACGATTCAGCAGATTATTCTGGATAAATATCGAATGGAAACCGAGCCTACAGCAGACTGATGAGAGAGCTGGTGCATAAGATGTGTTAGGAGTAAAAGTAAGAAAAAGAAGCAATAAAGCCAGCGCGGAGGGTGAAATGGACCTTTGCGCTGGCTTTTTCTTTTATTTGTATTGGTTTTACTCTTTGAGGTAATCGATTTCTGTCAGATTAACGCCGGAAGTGGTAAGTATTACCTTTAATTCCGTGTAACGTCTTTTCATTTTTTTATAAGATTCCGAATCTTTTTCGCAGGTGCTCATATAATCCTGCAGTCTTGAAAATTCTTCAATGGACATTTTTATCATTTCTTTTTCCGTCATTTTCATTTCCTCCATATGTTTCACCGCCTTTTCCGGCAGGCGCCGGGTTTACTGCTGCAGAGCTGCTTGTTTCTGTTCCGTTCTGATGGCATTTTAATTGGTGCTGAAATTATTATAACGTATGATAAGGCAGGTGTAAAGTCTGTTAATTTTCTATCTATATTTAAAAAGTGCTGGGAAAATAGATGATGAGATGACAATTTTCCCAAAAAAATGACAAAAAGAAATATTATACTAAAATATATGTTTTGTGTATTTGCAGGATAAAATTAATATTAATGAAAAAGGGGGAAGGCATTTTGAAAAGGTTAAAAAAATATGTTTTATTGGCAGTGGGAATGGCAATCGCTTTTGGAGTGGCGTCGGGTGCGGTACATACCGCTAAAGCAGAATCCGGTTCGGTGAATCATGCAGATACGTTGGCCAGGGAAAGCGTGAAATCTTTTCAGGCAAATGTGGAGAAGCCGGCGGATGGCGAAAAACAAACAGGTGATCTTCAGATAGAAGGCTGGGCTATTTATGGAAACGGAGTTTCAGAAGTAGTGACGTATTTAAACGGAGTGCCTGTCTGTAACTGTGAAAGGTTTAGAAGAGATGACGTTGCGAATGCATTTCCTGGTTATCCCACTGGCAATGAAGGGTTCCGCTGTAAAATCAGTGAAAGTCTCCTGCGGGACGGCCAAAATCAGATTTTTTTTCGGGCATATACGAATCGTAATACCCAGATAATTACTGATTTTGGACATCGAACGGTAAATCACGTGCCGAAGAAACCATTAATTTCCAATATGGAAGATTTACCGGATGAGCTGGTGATCAATGGGACGGTAGGCGGTTGGGTAATCACAGATACGCCGCAAAAAGTTGTGGTTCTCATTAATGGGAAACAATATGAACCGGAAAGATTTAAGAGAGATGATGTAAAAAAGGTTTATCCTGCCTATGACACTTCTAAAGCTGGATTCCGTCTCAAGATTGATCCGACACAGTTTATGCATGGGAGCAACCAGTTGATTGTCAGGGCATATACCTCACAGAACGAATATAAGGAGATTTACAAGGGGAATTTTAGTGCGGTAAAGATGGATGAGCCCTTGTTTGACGCTGCCTTTTATTATGGGCGTTACAGCGCGTCTGATTCGACAGTGAAGTCTATAGGAAGAAATCACGGAAAACTTTTAAAAGATTGGTATACCAGAGGAATTGCCAAAGGTTATGCTTGTTCTGCAGCGTTTGACCCGGTATATTACGCATCTTCAAATAGCGATGTCAAAAAATTATGTGGAAATGATTATGTTCAAGTGTATTGCCATTGGGTGAACCATGTGCTGCATGGAAATGAATTTCGCGACATCAGTCCTTTTTTGGATCTTTTGTATTACAGGGAGTCTTACAAAGATTTAGAAGGAAAAACGCCGTCAGATTTAGTATACCATTATGTAAAATGGGGATGTGCTGAGTCCAGAGTTGCGTCTTCCAGTGAGAGTGCGGCAGCGCTTCATAAAATGTTTCATGCGGAAAAGTTTGCTGAGAAAAATGGGGATCTTTTGGAAACGTATGGAGACGCCAAAACCAATGCCATTGCATATTGGCAGCATTTTTGGTATTACACAATCCCAGACAGTGAGAAAAGGTATACAAATGAAGGATTTGACATGGGATTTGTCATCATTGTCAGTGAACATGACAACGCTTCAGAGGCAGTAGAGTGGTATTTGGAAACAGGGTATAAACTTGGTTATGATACTGAGGATAAGTATCAGTAAAGTTTGAGAATAGAAATATTAAAAATGCTGATGTGGGAAAAGCTGCCTGATAAAGAAGGCAGCTTTTCATGATCCGTATCAGGATAATTCCAATAGTTCTATTTTGCGTCTATGTTCTTTGGTCAGCAGCAGTTCATTGAATTTATCCATCAGTTCTTTGTTTGGGATCATGATTTTTCCGCTCTCATAGGTCAAAAGTCCATAAACTACCATAGCGGAGTAAATCTGTTCCCTGGAATGGATTTCCATGGAAACGGCGGCAAACTGCCCAATCTCCGCAGAAACACGTTCTCCGGAGACCATAAGGATTAAGTCCTCCCTGACATCTTCAATATTGTGCCGGATATAATAGAATAACTCATCATAGGGTCCGGAACTGGTCCAATAATTCCGAAGCTGATTGTCTGTCAAAGCCAAAATAACAGAGCGTGGATTATAAAGCCGGATTCCGGCGGCGGTATAGTAACCGTCATACCAGTCGCGGAGTTCCTGGCGGGTAATTTTGGGCAGTGTTGCTTTCTGTTCCGTTTCAGTTTGTGTATCAATTTGCCTATGGCGGGACATTTTTTGCTGCCATAGGCCCGAATTCTTGCAGTACCGCCGATAGAGGTCATCTACTTCCTCGTCGGAAAAACCGAAATATCCGCTGAATTTTTCCGAAGTCACCATATCGTATTCCACAAACATATTCAGTTCGGAACCGCTGGAATATTTGGCAATGGGCAGCACTCCTGTCATATACGCGAATTCCACATAGGGTTGATCTTTGAGAAGCCATTTTAAGAACAGAAGATATTCTTTCTGATTTTCAGCAGAAATAAAGGGCATGTGGAAAATGGCGTCCCATTCATCTAATAGAAACAGGAATGTATGCTCTGTCTGTTCGTAAATGCTCTGCAGGGCGTCCCATGGGGAGTCGTCTGTGTTGATGCCGCAGTCCGTATAGGCATTTTGCAAATCTTTCAGAATTCCGTTTTCAATCCGTTGAATGTACTGTGCATAGCTGCTGCAGCCCTTTGGGGCTTTGCTGAAATCAATGGAGATTACATTATATTTATTTCGATGCGTTTTGTAGATATCCTGTTTTGAAACGGCGAGGCGATCAAATATATGATTTGATTTGCCTGTTTTGCCGAAAAAGGCGCCGATCATATTTGCCGCAACTGTTTTGCCGAACCGGCGGGGCCTTGTGATACAGCAATAGCAATTAATACTGCCGAAAGAGGGGGCTAAGTCCGCCAGCAGCAATGATTTATCAACAAAGTAGGGGGCTTGCGTTATTTTTTTATAGGCTTCACAGGGGGCCTTGCTGTTTAAAAACATTCCCATGGGGCTGCGCTCCTTCCTGAGTTTGATGTCTGGATTAATTTTTTATAAAGCCGCTGAATTCTTTTCATGTTAATTTGAATCCGGTTTGGGCCAGCTGTATGGAAGAATTTATGAAAATTCTGCATAACGTGAAAATGCTTTGCAGATTCTTTTATTCCATTATATCATGCTGTTGTTGCTTCTTCCAATGTTTTTTGCCAAGATATTACTCCGGCGGTTAAATATCGACGTTTTTACTTGCCTAAATTTCCATCTGCTGCGTTGTCATCCGTTGACGTAGCCCCGCTACGCCGCCTTCTTCCGCCTTGCAGATGAAAATTTATTCTGCGTAAAATTCGTCGATATTTAACCGCCGGAGTAATAAATAGAAAAAGTAATTTTCTGGTTACTTTTAATTTACACATTCTCACGGACTATGCGGCAAGCGCAAAGTCCTGAGCTGAGCTGTTACGTGAATTGTAACATTTTCTGCAAATATCATTGTATATCGTATAAGCCTGGTGTAAAATGATTCTGAGAAACAGTGTGCCGTTTTGAATTCCGGCAGATAAGAATGAGGAGAGATAGAAGGAATGGAAAATAAGTACAGATTGTCAATCATGATAGTTTTGATCATCATGATGTTTATGTACATGATGGGTGTGGTGGAGATTGCGGATACCACGAATTTTGCATTTACATTCGCTGCGCTGATATTCAGCATCGCAATGGCAGTGGATACATTCGCGGACGAAAATAAAATGGCGAAGAGAATTTCTTTTATTCTGGAACTGCTGGCATTGCTGCTGGTTGTTCTGATCCCAAACCTGAAAGATTTCAGCTTTCTCCAAAAAATTATGGATGTACTGGATACCAATGTGCTGTTGATTCTGGCATTGTTTTTTACATTTGCAGGCCAATGGGCTGCAGAAATAAAGATAAAGGATATGAAGAAAAACGGGGGGAATTAAAATGTATTCAAATGATAAAACGTATGAAGTAACGTTAAAAAGTACAGCGGATATCAATATGTCAAACTGGCAGATCACAAAAACAGTAGATACAATGACGATGGTGAACAATAAATTTGTCATTTTGGCTGAAATTAACAGGCTGTTGGAAAACGGGGCAGACAAGAAAAATATTTTTGTAGCCGACAGGTCTTTTCTGATTTCTACCAGTTACAAAACTTATTTTGAAGAGGGCAATGTACTTTCCGCGCGGCAGGACGTACTGAAAATGTGCGGTCTGGGACGTTTTTATACGATGGAGCCCAATGAGGATATCTGCAAAATCAATTGTCTCTTTGAGCTTTATAAAAAATTAAATTCGATTGTAAATCATTATTTAAGATGCAGGGTGCGGAGCAGCTATTTAGCAGACAGTTTTTCCGTGTTATTTCAGAAATCTTTGGAAGGGGCTTGTGAAGCGCTGCTGGATGGCGTATTAGAGCAGGTTTTGGAAAAAATCGAAAGAGCCGGCGCTGATGAAATGGAAAAATACTATAAAATGATTGGAGAGCTTGAGAGGCAAAAAGAGAATTCTTTAAAGAGGGACAGAAATAAATTTGAAAAAGCGATGGAAGAGAGCAAAACGCTTTTTGCCAGTGTATACAACAGACTGGAACGGCCGGTGGTGGGCGTTTATCATCAGGACGGGCACGCAATAGAAATTATAAACGCGGATCAGATGTTTAAGAACGGCGAGGAATCAGATACGCAGATCAGGTTAAGGCAAATAACGAAAAACAGCCCGGTTCTTATGGCATTGCTGGTTACGGGACCCATGGTGGGATTTCTAGGGTATTTATGCTACCGGGATCATAAGGTAAATAAGCAAGAAGATAACCAGGATCATTTAAAGATACCGGGAAATTCTTCTGCAGTTATCAATAATGTTCTGGGAACGGAAAGCGGAAACCTGGTGAATGAAGAAGAGGTGAAAGAGGTTGATTCACAGGTGAAAGAGATGGCGCTGCATAATTTTTCCAAATTGGAAACTGTGACAAATCCCAGGGTGATGAAGCTGGAAATGAAGATAGAGGTGAATATCAGAGAATAGGCGGCGGAAGAAAACAGTTTATATGTTCTGGTTTGCCCGGCAAAAGGCAATCCTGTATTTTCGTCCGTCTCCAAATAAAATTAATAAAATTTTGAAGATATTTATTCCTAAACTCCGTGATAGTGTGATATACTGTAACGGAGTTTTGTTTGATATCCGAAAAAGATACGTTTCCAGAAAGGATAAGATTATGTTAGAAATTTTAAAAGCAGTAGTGTACGGTATTGTGGAAGGCATCACCGAATGGCTTCCGGTCAGCAGCACCGGGCATATGATTTTGCTGGAAGAAATCATGCCCATGAAAGTATCCCAGGATTTTTGGAACATGTTCCTTGTGGTGGTTCAGCTGGGGGCCATTCTTGCGGTGGTTCTGCTGTTCTGGAATAAAATTTTTCCGCTGCGGAGAAACCGCAGAAGACAGTGGAAGATTGACTGGAACATTATGAACTTGTGGGGCAAAATTATTGTCGCGTGCATTCCCGCAGCTGTGGTAGGCGTGCTCTTTGACGACTGGCTGGAGGAACATCTGTATAATTTCTGGGTGGTTGCGGTAATGCTGATTGCGGTGGGAATTATATTTATTCTGGTGGAAAACAGAAACCGGGGCGTGAAGCCTGTGATTCGCTCCACCGGTGAGCTGGATTATAAAGTGGCTTTTATTATTGGATTGTTTCAGCTTGCAGCGGCAGTGTTTCCGGGAACCTCCCGTTCCGGCGCGACGATCATCGGCGCGCTGATGATTGGCGTGTCCCGTACCGTGGCGGCGGAATTCACCTTTTATCTGGCCATTCCCGTGATGTTCGGCGCCAGCTTTCTGAAATTATTGAAATTTGGCTTTGCTTTTACCGGAATGGAGCTTGGAATTTTGTTTACCGGAATGATTGTATCTTTTGCGGTATCCATTGTGGTAATCCGTTTCCTGATGGGGTATATTAAGAAGCATGATTTCAAAATATTCGGCTGGTACCGGATTGTTCTGGGCGCGGTTGTGCTGCTGTATTTCGGAGTGATTGCGCCATGATGGAAATACTCCGGATAGAAACCGGTAAAATAGTTGTGTTATTGGGAGTGATTGCGCCATGATTCGGTTATTTCAGAAATTACGGAAAGAGGAGGACATCATGTTTATCATTGCAGGGCTGGGCAATCCCACCGGCCAATATGAGAAAACCCGCCATAACGTAGGGTTTGATGTCATTGATTTACTGGCGGACAAATATAATATCAGAGTAACGGAGAAGAGGCACAAAGCGCTGTGCGGCTCAGGAATCATCGAAGGCCGGAAAGTCCTCTTAGTGAAGCCCCAGACCTTTATGAACCTGAGCGGGGAAAGCATCGGGGCAATCCTGCGTTTCTATAAATTAGAGCCGGAGACAAATCTGATTGTGATCTACGACGATATCAGCCTTCCCCCCGGCAGGCTCAGAATCCGCAAAAAAGGCAGCGCCGGCGGCCACAACGGCGTCAAAAGCATTATCAGCCATGCAGGAACCCAGGAATTCCTGCGGATTAAAATCGGCGTGGGCGAGAAGCCAAAGGACTGGGATCTGGCGGACTATGTACTGGGAAGGTTTTCGAAAGAAGATCGGGAACTGGCAGAAGAAGCTTTCGGGAAAGCCTGCGATGCAGTATCCCTGATGGTAAGAGAAGAAACAGATCGGGCCATGAATTTATTTAATTAAGATTCGCAATGGAGGAAATTATGAAAAGCTTTACAGAGCCTTTGTCAGGGCTGAAAGAGTACGCAGACTTAAAGGCGCAATTAAAGAACACGAAAGAAACGGTGCAGGTTTCCGGGTGTATTGACGCCCAGAAGCCTCATTTCATCTATAGTCTGGCGGGGGAAAAGCAAAGCTGCCTGATTGTGACTTTCCAGGAGCAGAAAGCCAGGGAATTGTATGAAAGTTACCGCTTTTTTGACCGGCAGGCAGTCTATTATCCAGCCAGGGACGTGCTGTTTTACCAATCGGATATCCGGGGGAATCTGCTGACGGGAGAACGGCTTGCGGCAGTGAAAGCCATTCTTTGCCGGGAGCGGGTCACGGTAATCACTACCTTTGACGCGCTGATGGATCGGATTGCGCCCCTTTCCCATATCCAAGACGCCATTCTGGAATACCGGGTGGGCGAGACAATGGATTTGGAGGAGGTCAGGAAGCGGCTGGTGGAAATGGGATATGAGCGGAATTACCAGGTGGAAATTGCCGGGCAGTTTGCCGTCCGGGGCGGGATTCTGGATATTTTTCCCCTGACGGAGGAAAATCCTTACCGGATAGAGCTGTGGGGAGATGAAATCGATTCCATGCGCAGCTTTGACGTGGAGAGCCAGCGTTCCATTGAAAATCTGGAGCAGGTTCAGATTTTTCCGGCCAGTGAGATTGTGCTGTCTCCGGAATTGAAGGCCAGGGGGATTGAGGCCATCAAAAAAGAAACGGAAGAGCTGTACGCGGCCTTTCGGGGAGAGATGAAGACAGAAGAGGCCCACCGCCTGAAAACTGCCGTGGACGCCCTTGTGGAAGAGCTTATGGAAATAGGGCAGAGCGGCAATCTGGAAAGCTATCTGATGTATTTTATGGAGCATACCGTCTCTCTTCTGGATTATTTTGAACCGGAGCATACCATGCTGTTCTTAGATGAGCCGGCCCGGCTGGCGGAGAAAGGCAGGGTGGTGGAGCAGGAATTTTCCGAGAGCATGACCCACCGGCTGGAAAAAGGCTATATTCTGCCGGGGCAGATGCAGGCTCTCTTTTCCGGCAAAGAAATTTTCGGCAGAATGCAGCGCAGAAGCTGTATTGCCTTAACGACACTGGACATGAAGGTCAGTGAATTGGAGATCCGCCGACGTTATAATATTTCAGCAAGGCCGGTGAATTCCTACAACCGCAGCTTTGAACTGCTGATTAAGGATCTGCAGCAGTACCGGAAGAATAAATATCAGGTGATTCTGTTATCCGGTTCCAAAACCCGGGCCAGCCATCTGGCAGAAGATTTGCAGCAGGAGGGCCTGAACTGTTTTTACAGTGAGGATTATGACCATCCGGTGCAGCCGGGAGAGGTGATGGCGGCTTACGGCAAGCTGAAAAAGGGATTTGAATATCCGGATATTAAATTTGTGGTGATTTCAGAAAGCGATATTTTCGGCGGTGAAAAGAAGCGGAAGAAAAAACGCAGAATTTATGAGGGAGAAAAAATTCAGAGCTTTACGGATTTGAGCATCGGCGATTATGTGGTTCATGAACGTTACGGCGTGGGCGTTTACCGGGGTATTGAAAAGGTGGAGATTCAGAAAACTGCCAAAGACTACGTGAAGATTGAGTACGATAAGGGCAGCACTCTCTATGTGCTGGCCACCCAGTTAGAGGCCATTCAGAAATATGCCGGCGCAGACGCCAAAAAGCCCAAAATCAACCGGTTGGACGGGCCTGAATGGAAGAAAACCAGAAACCGGGTAAAGGGGGCCGTCAAGGAGATTGCGAAGGAGCTGGTAGAGCTTTACGCGGTAAGGCAGCAGACAGAAGGGTTTGCTTACGGGGAAGATACAGTGTGGCAGAAGGAATTTGAGGAACTGTTTCCTTTTGAAGAGACGGAAGATCAGGAGCTTGCCATCGAAGCCACCAAGCGGGATATGGAGAGCAGGAAAATTATGGATCGGCTGATTTGCGGGGACGTGGGATACGGCAAGACAGAGATTGCCATCCGGGCGGCTTTTAAGGCGGTTCAGGACGGCAAACAGGTGGCGTATCTGGTGCCTACCACCATTTTGGCCCAGCAGCATTACAATAATTTTGTCCAGCGGATGAAAGATTTTCCGGTGAGGGTGGATTTGATGTGCCGGTTCTGCACGCCGGGCCAGGTAAAAAAGACCGTGGAGGATTTGAAACGGGGATTGGCGGACATTGTCATCGGCACTCACCGGATACTGTCCAAAGACGTGGAATTTAAGGATCTGGGCCTGCTGATCATTGACGAGGAACAGCGGTTTGGAGTGGCCCATAAGGAAAAAATCAAACAGATGAAGAAAAATGTGGATGTGCTGACCTTGACGGCCACTCCCATCCCCAGAACCCTCCATATGAGCCTGATTGGAATTCGGGATATGAGCGTGTTAGAGGAGCCGCCTATGGACCGGATGCCCATTCAGACTTATGTGATGGAATACAATGAGGAGATCGTACGGGAGGCCATTCACCGGGAACTGGCCAGAGAGGGACAGGTATATTACGTATTTAACCGGGTCAACCAGATTGCTGAAGTCACTTCTAAAATCGCGGAGCTTGTGCCGGAAGCCAATGTGGCCTTTGCCCACGGCCAGATGCGGGAGCGGGAACTGGAAAATATCATGTACCAGTTTATCAACGGGGAAATTGACGTGCTGGTATCCACCACAATCATTGAAACGGGCCTGGATATTTCCAATGTCAATACTATGATTATCCATGACGCGGACAACATGGGCCTGTCCCAGCTCTATCAGCTTCGGGGAAGAGTGGGAAGATCCAACCGCACGGCTTACGCTTTTCTCATGTACCGGCAGAATAAAATGCTCAAAGAGGTGGCGGAAAAGCGTCTGTCCGCCATTCGGGAATTTACAGAACTGGGCAGCGGATTTAAAATCGCCATGCGGGATCTGGAAATCCGGGGAGCCGGAAATCTACTGGGAGCTCAGCAGCACGGCCATATGGAAGCGGTGGGCTATGACTTGTACTGCAAAATGCTGAACGAGGCTGTGAAATCCCTGAAAGGAGAAGCGCCCCCGGAACAGTTTGACACCACCATGGAGCTGGACGTCAACGCCTTTATTCCGCCCTCCTATATTCCCAATGAATTCCAGAAATTGGACATCTACAAGCGGATTGCGGTGATTGAGAATCAGGAAGAGAAAGAAGAAATGTTAGAAGAACTGATTGACCGTTTCGGAGAACCGCCCAAATCCGTGGAAAATCTGCTGGAAATTGCTTTGCTGAAAGCCAGGGCCCATCAATGCTACTATACGGAAATCAAAGAAACAGCAGACAGAATCCGCTTTACTTTTTATGATCAGGCCAAAATCAATCCGGCAAACATTGCCAGGCTCACCGAGAATTATCAGGGCGCCCTTAAATTTATCAAAGCAGTAAAAGCCCCCTGTTTTGAATACCAAAAGGCCCACAGCACCCGTCAGAAGAATATCAGCCCGCTGGAAATCACAGGGCGGCTCCTGGCGGATACCCAGGAATTGCTGGTGGAAAAAAGCGCTGAGGAAACTTGAAAATCTTGTGAAAATGGTTGCTACCAAAGAAAAAAAGAATTATAATGTCAACAGTATGTCTATATCAGACAATTCAGAAAAAAGAGAATACACAGGAGGATATTATGAAAGCAAAACGATTCGTTCCCTTATTGCTGGCAGCGGCAATGGGTGTATCTGCTCTGACCGGATGCGGCAGCTCCATAGATGGGAAGAAGACAGGAGCGACTTTGGAAGGGGAGGAAATTTCCCTTGGTTTTATGAATTTTATGGCCCGTTATCAGCAGGCCATCTATGACGGGCAGTTCACCGGCATGTTCGGAACCGGCTTCTGGTCCCAGGATTTATTCGGGGAAGGCACCGATATGGTGACTTCTGTAAAAAATAATGTGGCGGAAAATATTGAGATTTTGTATCTGTTAGAAGACCACATGGGAGATTACAAGGTGGAAATCACAGAGGAAGAGCTTGCCCAAATGGACGAAGCAGCCGCAAAATTCATGGAGGACAATACCAAAGAAGCCATCAGCCAGATGGGCGCCACCCAGGAGTATGTAAAAGAAATGCTCCGGCTGAACACCATTCAGGCCAAGATGCAGGCAGCCATTGAAGCGGAAGTGGATACAGAAGTTTCCGACGAAGAGGCAGCCCAGAAAACCATCAGCTATGTGCAGGTAAACAGCAAATCCACCACAGACGACGAGGGCAACGCCAAAGAGTACACCGAAGAAGAAAAAGAGAATCTGAAAAAAGAAGTAGAAGCATTCGCAGCTTCCGCAAAAGACGATTTCAAAGCCGCGGCAGAAGCGGCGGGATATACCGTAACTGAGAGCAAATCCTACGGCGCGGACGAAGAAACCCTGGATAAAGCCTTAATCGAAGGCGCAGACAAGCTGAAAGAAGGAGAAATCAGCCCGGTGCTTACCGGCGAAGAAGCGTTCTTTGTTGCCCGCATGGACAGCGCCTTTGACAAAGAAGCTACAGAAAAGAAGAAAACAGAGATCGTAGAACAGCGCCGGAGTGATCACTATAAGGAAGTGTGCGACGGCTATAAAGAAGGCGTCAAATATGAAGTAAATGAAAAAGAATGGGCGAAAGTAAAATTCGACGATCTGTTTACCATAAAACAGGAAGAGGCTGAAGACAGCGAATCTTCGGAAGACACCGGAGAAACCGAAGACACGGAATCTTCGGAAGACACCGGAGAAGCCGAAGATACGGAAGCTTCCGAAGATACCGGAGAAACCGAAGACAATGAATCATCTGAAAATGCTGGAGAAGCCGAAGATAATGAATCATCTGAAAACAATGAAGCTCCATAAAATATCGGAGAAGCCAATACAACGCTATATTTCGATACCCAGGAAATTCAGGATAGGCCTTCCTCTAAGCAAACGATTCACGGGCGTTTTTAGCGCAGGTGAAATCCACCGTTTACGGAGAGTTAGAAAGGAAGGCTTTCCTGACTTTCTTACTCTCCGTTAACGGTTAGTTCACCGGAGCGTTGCCCGGTTTGCGTGAGGAAGGCCTATCCTGAATTTCCGTCCGTCATCCAAAATATAGACACCCAATATGAGGAAGACCTATCATGAAAAAAATACATCATGCAGGAATTCTCCTACTGCTAATCACACTTTTGCTGGGAGCCGCCGCTCTTTCGCGCAAAAACTCTCAGCCCTCCCGCTTTGAAACCCGATTCTTCGACAGCTTTGACACCGTGACAACAATTACCGGATACGCCAAAAGCCAGGAAGAATTCGAGGAACAAACCCGGCTTTTGCAAGAAAAGCTGACCCATTACCACAGGCTTTTTGACATTTACCATACCTACGAAGGCATGAATAATCTTAAGAGCATCAATGACGCCGCCGGCAAATCGCCGGTTTCGGTGGATGAGGAAATCATAGATTTACTGAAACTTGGAACAGAAATGTACCGGAAAACAAATGGAAAAGTAAATATTGCCTACGGAAGCGTTCTGTCTGTCTGGCATGAATACCGGGAGCGGGGAACGGCGGATCCGGCCAATGCGCAGACGCCGCCGGAAGAATTGATAGAGGAAAAATCCCTTCATACGGATATTGCCAAAGTGTTGATTGATGAAAAACAGAAAACAGTTTTTTTAGAGGATGCGGAAATGTCCCTGGATGTGGGAAGCATTGGCAAAGGATATGCGGTGCAACGGCTTTCGGAATACGCAAAAGAACTGGGAATGGAGCATTTGTTAATCAGCGTGGGCGGAAATGTCAGCGCAGTAGGCAAAAAAGCGGACAATACCCCTTGGCGGGTGGGCATTGAGAATCCGGATTTGGAAAGCTCAGTCCCCTATCTTGGAACTGTGGAGATTGCGGATCAGACCATTGTGACCAGCGGAGATTATCAGCGGTATTATGTGGTGAACGGAAAGCGGTACTGCCATATTATCAATCCGGAAACAGGAATGCCTCCGGAATATGTTCCCTCCGTGTCGGTGCTGACAAAAGATTCCGGCATGGCAGACGCATTGTCTACTGCTTTGTTTAACATGGAAATCTCAGAAGGCCTGGAACTGGTGGAATCACTGCCGGATACAGAGGCCTTGTGGGTGATGAAAGACGGAGGTGTCCGCTGCAGCAGCGGATTTGAATTTCATGAAGAAAAATGATGTGATTTTAATTGCAGTTTTGCTGACGGCAGCGTTGGCGGTATTTGGCGGCATGGCTCTGTTTTCAGCAAAAAGTACGAAAGACGCGGAGGCCGTGGTATATCTGGAGGGGGAAGAGCAGGGGCGTTATCCTCTGGATCAGGATGCAAGCGTGAAAATCGAGGCCGCTTCCGGCGGATACAATATACTGGAAATCCATGGGGGAAAAGCCGATATCACAGAGGCTTCCTGCCCGGATAAAATATGCGTGAATCACCGCCCGGTGAATCATCAGGGGGAAAGCCTGGTCTGCCTTCCGAACGAAGTGGTGGTTGAGATTGTAAACGGCGGCGAACCGGCAATGGACACAAGTACGAGGTGAGAAGTAAGAAACTGTCAAAAACTTTTGGCAAAAAGACGGTAAGGAGGAGAAAAATGGCAAAAAAAACAGCTTATATGGGAATGTTTACGGCCCTGGCGTTTGTCTTTTCCTACCTCGAATTTCTGATTCCCATCAATCTGGGAATTCCCGGAGTGAAACTGGGATTGGCAAATCTGGTGACAATTGTCGTTTTGTATCTTATGGGAGTAAAAGAAGCCTGTATCTTGTCTTTTGTTCGGATTGTTTTAAACGGCTTTACCTTTGGAAATCCTGCGGCTATGCTGTACAGCCTGGCTGGAGGGTTTTTGAGCCTTTTGGCTATGGCTTTGTCCCGTAAGTTTAAGCTGTTTTCTGTCACAGGCGTAAGTGTCCTGGGCGGCGTATTCCACAATTTGGGCCAGATTCTGGCGGCGGTCCTGGTGGTGGAAAACGCGAAATTATTGTACTATTTTCCGGTTCTGGTTCTGTCCGGAACCATTGCAGGGACAGTGATTGGCATATTGGCCGCAATGGTAATTAAACGGCTGGATAAGGGGATGGAGTACAAGTAGCGGCGGTTTATGGCGCGAATGCAAGCGGAAAGTCGAATTTGTATCTGGCTATGGATTATTTTCAGAGCATTATCCGCAAGTCATTGAACAATGTGGGTATTGACGCTGAAACTGCAATAGACGAATATTATTTTCCATTTTCCTTTGAAGCAAATGAGGAAAATTCAGAATTTCAAATTGTTGAGATTCTGGGTGAGTTCGAATATACCTATGGTTTTGAATATAATGCGGAATGTGTTGTGTCAGAGTGGCTGTACAGAAAAAGTCTGAAAACCAACAGGCAGACCACTATTTTTGAACGGACAACAGAAGCGGCAGTGTTCGGGCCGGTTGTCAGACAGGAGTGTGATCTTTATAAAGAACAGATTCCAGCAGAGACATTGGTAATGTCGTTTTTTAATAAGTTGAAATTAAAAACGGATATTTTCAGAAATGTGTATGCAGGAATTATGAACATTTCAGTGGTTCCCAGTGGATTTTGGGAAAGGCAGAGCATTTTGGAAAGAGAACTTCCTGAGATGCTTTTTGAGAAAAAAAAGGAGCTTCTGGAATTTTTAAATGCAATTGATACAGGAATTCAAAACATTATCTGTGAAGAGAACGGGCAGAATATGGAATTTATCACGGAGCATAAAGGAAGAGACGGAAAGAATTACACGTTAAATCTTTTGTCTGAATCGGAGGGGACGATAAAGAGCATTGTACTTTTTATTGTAGCAAGAAAGGCCATTTTAAATAATAAGTCCATGTTTGTGGATGAGTTGAATATAAAGCTGCATCCTTTACTGCTAAAATTTGTCATTGATTTATTTTATAATCAGAATTCTGCTGCGCAATTGATTTACACCACCCATGATACAACACTGATGGACAAAAAGTTTTTCCGCAGAGATCAGATTTGGTTTGTGCAGAAGGATGAATATGGCTATTCCACTTTGTCAGCATTGTCGGATTACAAAATCAGAGCGGACGCTTCTTTTGAAAAAGATTATCTGGCCGGCGTGTACGGAGGAATTCCTTTTTTAAAAGAGTTTGAGATGAAAACGGGGGAATCGCATGGGCTCGGATGATCTTTTTAAAAGGATATCTGGATGAAAAATAATTAAAAACTGCCTGAACCAAACCCAGGAGTTGTCTGGAATGGTTCAGGCTTTTTCGTATCCAAAAATATCACAGAACAAAATCATTTTCCCGCAAATGGGGCAGAGACTGGGCGTCTGATTTCTGCTCTTTGTAATATGAGACCATCAGTCCCCGGATACAGTCCCGGTTTTCCTCATTCAGCCTGCGGTAATACTGTATCACCCGTTTCTCGTCAGAACTGATGGGAAAATCATGCTCCACGGTTTTCGGCTCCGCCTTCTTATCCTTATCGGTCAGCATCAGCAGGTAATCCGCGGAAATCTTATAAAATCTGCACAGCTCAATCAGATTGTCAATGGTGGGATAGCAGATGTTCCGCTCATAATTTGACAAAATCTTATTGCTGATATGTGTGGCTTTTGCCACATCCGTCTGTTTCAAATCTCTGGATTCTCTGATATTTCGTAAATGATCTCCAAGCTGCATGTCAGTACCTCATAGATTGTTAAAGTTGTAAGTATCTTTCTAAGAAAAGCAGATTCGCCCGAGTTTCCGTATTGATCAAATCTGTAACGCAAAAGCATTGCCGCCGGAACATTTTAGTCCGTTCAAGTTTTCGTATTGATCAAATTTGTAACGCAAAAGACCCAGGCAAATATATTATAGACAAAAAAATCCTAAATATATTGAAAATCCTTATTTTAAAGACAATAAGTGGATAATTTGATATAAAATCATAATAAAGTAGAAAAGCATCTATAATATTCATATAATTAATGAAATCTAAAAACATAAAATTTGTTGACAAAAGGGAAAAATCCGTCTAATATAAAATTATAATTTTGATTAGACATAAAATTTTCTTAAAAAATTATGGCATTTAGAAGGGGAAGAGGTAAAATGTATATCAAACGCGCAATGGAAGAAACCATAACACGAGTTTCGGATATGTTTCCGGTTCTGTTGCTGACAGGGCCGAGACAGGTGGGAAAAACGACTCTTTTGCAGAAACTTGCAAGGGCAGACAGGACATATGTCACATTGGATGATCCGGATGTGCGCTATCTGGCAAAGCGCGATCCCGCACTGTTTTTGCAGCGGTATACGCCGCCCATACTGATTGATGAGGTTCAGTATGCCCCGGAGCTTTTTCCCTATATCAAGATGTATGCAGATACGGCCAAAAGAAAAGGGGATATCTGGATGACTGGTTCACAGGCGTTTCATTTGATGGAAGATGTAAGTGAGAGCCTTGCCGGCCGTGTTGGAATTCTTACGCTTGTAGGATTGTCAGATGCTGAGTTGTACGGTTATGAAAGTGAACCTTTTTCTCTAGAGCCGGAACGTTTGATGAAACGAATGAACACCGTCCCCAAAAGGAGTCTGGGGGAAGTGTATGGAAGGATTTTCCGCGGCGCTATGCCGGAACTTTGGGCAGAAAAGGCGGTGGATTGGGAGACATATTATCGTTCCTATGTGAACACTTACCTGCAGAGAGATATCCGCGGGCTTGCTCAGGTGGCGGATGAAATGGATTTCTATCATTTTATGACAGCGGCAGCGGCCCATACGTCAAAACCTGTCATCTATGAGGAATTGGCAAATGCGGCAAACATTTCTGCCCCCACCGCCAAGAAATGGCTGTCGATTCTGGTGTCTTCCCATATCGTTGTTCTGGTGCAGCCATATTATAATAATGTGTTAAAGCGGGTAGTGAAAATGCCGCGGATGCATTTTCTGGACACAGGACTTGCCGCCTATTTGCTGAAATGGGGGAATCCTGAAATCTTGGAAAAAGGGGCTATGTCCGGCGCGTTTTTTGAAAGTTTTGTTTTTTCGGAGATTTATAAAAGCTTTCTGAATCAGGGGAAGGAGCCGCCGGTGTTCTATTACCGGGACAAGGATCAGAAGGAAATTGATTTGCTGCTCTATCAAAATGGGATTCTCACTCCCATTGAGGTGAAAAAGGCTGCCTCTCCCGGGAGAACAGCAGTCAAAAACTTTAAGGCATTGGAACCGGTAAAGGAACCGGAGAAATTTGCAGGGGTAAGTCAGTTAAAAACAGAGGTGGGAACAGGCGGCGTGATCTGCATGGCAAAAGATGTGCTGCCGCTGGATGAGAAAAACTGGTGTGTTCCGGTGTGGTTGATCTAAAAATTTTTTTATACAGACAGGGTCCAAGGCGTACAAGTTACGCTCCATGGGCCCTGTCTGTTTCTGACTTTGCCCGCTCTTGGCAAATGGCTGAGGGCGGGCATGAAATTTAGAATGGATGTTAAGCTTCCTCCGTTGGCTCAGGGGATTCCCGGATATAAGTCATAATATCTTCCACCCTGCAGTCTAAAATGCCGCAGAGCGTATCAACAGTATGAGTGCTTACATAGGAATTTTTCCGCAGCCTGGAAAGTTGGCCGGCGCTGATGTGATGTGTGTGGATGAGAGAATATTGAGAAATGCCTCGCTGTTTCATCGTGATCCATAAATTTTCATAAGAAATCAATATGCATACCTCCTTACGATGCAGACGCCTGCTGCCTTTATCCGTATTATTTGCAAAAACAGCAGGAAAATCAGTATTTTGGTTACAGCAAAGCCAAAAGGCCAGGCTGCCGCGTATTTTGGAAAAGATGATATCTTCCACTTGACATGATAGGAGCGACGTGACATAATAGATATTAGCCATAAATGGCTAATATCGCATTACGATATAAGAAAGGAGAAAAAGATGCAGAAAGTGAAAAAGAAGTATGGCGGCATGATGGCGCTGTGGGCTATGCTGCTGGCGTTGGCGTTATCTTTGTCTTACGCGCCTGAGGTAAGCGCCGCAGCCAAGAGTTCTAATGTGAAGGGCATAACGGTAAAGAATCTTCCGGCCAAAACATTGACTCTTAAAAAAGGGAAATCCATGACTCTCAAGGTTAAGGTTGAGAGCACAAACAAGAAAAAGGTTTCCCAGAAAGTAACTTATAAGTCCAATAATACCAAGGTAGCCTCCGTATCCAGCAAAGGCAAGATTAAGGCTAAGAAAAAAGGAAAGGCTACCATCACAATTACATCCAAGGCAAATACCAAAAAGAGCACAAAGATTACAGTGAGAGTTGGAACGCCGGTGACCAGCGTTTCTCTGAATAAGACCAGCGCCACTCTTCAGACCGGGCAGAGCATTACACTGAAAGCTTCTGTGAAGCCCAAGAAGCCCACCAACAAGAACATCATCTGGAGCAGCTCCAATTCCGCGGTTGCCAAGGTAAACAGCAAGGGCAAGGTGACTGCGCTGAAGGCAGGCACAGTTAAGATTACCGCAATGGCAGAGGACGGCTCCGGTAAGAAGAAATCAGCTACGATTAATGTAAAGGATCCAGTTGTTGTGAAGGAAGTGGCTGTGGTAAATGCCGCTACTGTGAAAGTGACATTGTCGGAAGCGGCTGATTTGACAAAAGATTCTTTTGCGGTAAAGAGCAACAGGTATGGCGGAAGCACTTACAATAAAGTCAATAAAGTGGATAATATTTCCACCACCGACAAAACTGCATATCTGGTTGTCCTGGATTCCAGAAGCCGTTTTAAGGATCGGGATCATGTACAGGTTACCGTGACAGGGTTATGGGGAACACCCTCTTCTGTCAGCACGGCGATATTCAATGACGGAACTTTTAAGTATACAGATGAAATAACCTGGGAGGAAACAGTGGGTGAGAGAACCGAAAGAGGATTTGGTTCTAGCATAGGAATAGGATATAAGGCTTATTCCGTAACGAATCTGCCGAAGGGAATTTTGTATGAAGAAGCTGATAACCAGATCCGCTTCTACGGCAAGCCGCAGCAAGCAGGGGATGTAGTGACCGAGGTTGTAGTGGCAGATGAAGCAGGGAATACCTATACTTACGCAATTACCTGGGTGATCCGCGGGAAAGACGGAATGTCGGTGACAGTCAGCGGCACGAAATATTATCTGCTGAACGCAGAAGGGAGAGCCGTTATTGGAGAAAAATATGAATGGGGTGGCAGTCATAGTAATTTATATGTGTCCGTAAATGGAGGCAGCGGGGATTATAAATACAGTTTGACAGGAAATGCCTATGGACTGGAAATCGGTGAAACAAGCGGATATATTACCGGAGAATTGCGGGCAAGAGGAGATTATCCGCTGAACATCCGGGTGCAGGACAATGAGAATCCGGCGAAAGTGGCAACCAGGACAGTGACAATCCATGTAGAGCAGTCTGTCACAATCTCAGGAATTGTGAAAGATTTGGGCGGTAATCCAATTCCGCACCGCGGATATGTTAAATTTATCAATAAAGACAAGGCGAATAAATTTGCTGATTCAAACAATGATTGGACCTATACGGACGATAAGGGAGCATTCTCTATTACGTTGGTCAGCGGCACCTATGACATCGAAGCTTCCTGTGAAGCAGGCAGTGGAGATACCACTTCTTATCTGTATGCGCAGGGACTGACAACAACCCGTTCCGGCTTTGATCTCACACTGCAGGTGCGCAAGATCACGGTTATTTCCGGGAATTCTGCAGTAATTAAAGCAGACGCGCTGGGAGAATGGGAAGATCAATACGGAGAAGTTTACGGAAGCGGTGAATATCTCTATCTGAAAGATGGCACAAGCGTTGCCCTGACAGCTTCGGCAGACAGAAGAGACGCAACAATCACAGCAACTGTTACGGCCAATGCCTCGGTTCCTACGGCTACAGCCAATATCACAGTGACCAGCAAGAACATACCTGCAATTACAGAAAATACGCCGATCAGCAATATATCTTTGCCGGATTACTATGATGATGATTATGCTTATTACAAATTTGTGCCGAAAGCAAGCGGAACCTATTATTTCTATTCCACAAATGGAACCGGTTATACCAGGGGAAATCTGCAGGGCGGAGATACAGAATACGGTACGTTGACTTCGGCTTACGGAGGAAGTCTTTTAGGCACAGAGAACGACTTCTGTTTCAGTTGGGATTGTACAGCTGGAAAAACTTATTATGTAGGCATTGCCGGATACAGCGGAGAGAAGGCAACACTGAATGTATCAGTAAACGATCCCAATGCTAATTATCAGCCGCCTGCAGATGAAGAAGAAGCACAGACCTATAACGGCCCGGCAGTTGAAGATGAAGCAGAAAGAATCAAAGACGACGCGGATGTTACGCCGGAAGATGCTGCTGACGATACGAATGCATTGACAGAGGAAACAATGCCGGCAGAAGAATCGTCAGATGCTTCAGACGCAATAGAAGAGGAATCGTCAGATGCTTCAGACGCAATAGAAGAGGAATCGTCAGTTGAGACAGACGCAATAGAAGAGGAATCGGCAGACGAGACAAGCGCTGCGGCAGAGGAAACAGCAGACGAGACAGACGCTGTGGCAGAGGAAACAGCAGATGAGACAGGCGCTGTGGCAGAGGAAACAGCAGACGAGTCAGCTTCTGCGATAGATTGCGCGGAATGATCGTTTTGCGTGTATAAAAACAGTAGTTTCCTGATATGAGTGAAAATAAAATACAGAGTGAAAGGCAGAAATGCTTTTCACTCTGTATTTTTGTTTGCGAAATAAAAAAAGTTTTTTCTCTCCTATCGAACGAATTTTGATGTTATTTGTTCTAATTTTGTGTGATTTTATTGATTTTTCTCCTAGAATCGCATACAATAAGAATAGCCTAAACAAAAGGAGGATTTCGTGATGGTTGTTACAGCAACAGAATTTAAAGCTAATTTCGGAAAGTACCTTGAGTTAATTGCCAAGGAGGATATCTTTATTACTCGTAATGGAAAAACAGTTGCTAAAGTTGTAAATCCCCAAGTTTCTGCTGTGGATTCCTTGCGCGGAATGCTTAGCGGTATTTCCTCTGATATAGATATGGATTCTTTGCGAGAGGAGCGTCTGTTAAAATATGAAAATAATGTGTGATACGAACGTAATCATTGATGTATTATTGGAAAGAGAACCTTTTATAGAGGATTCTTATAAGGTTTTGAAACTTTGTGAAGAACACAAAATAGACGGTTTTGTATCAGCATATTCTGTTACCGACATCTTCTATCTTGTAAGGAAATATACCCATAGCACTGACGCAGCATATAAGGCAGTCGGAAAACTTTTGGAGATTGCCAAAGTATGCAGTGTTACGAATAATGATGTTCTTAATGCATTTCAGAAAAAGGCAAAAGATTTCGAGGATTGTCTTGTTGCTACTTGCGCTAAATCTATACATTGTGATTCTATTGTCACCCGAAACAAAATAGATTTTGAAGGCTTTGGCATTCCTGTGTTTACCCCAATGGAAATCCTTTTGCAAATTATGTAAATATGTTATAATGCTAGGCAAAAGGATATAAGAAGTCAGCCCAAATTGACGAAGAAACGAATCCCTCAACCGTATTCCCGTACGGTTGAGGGATTTTTCTTTACTTTTATAGTGGCAAAGCGCCCGCTAGTTGCTGCCCTTATCGCCACCGTCTAACCATTTGATGATAAATCCAACGCTCGTTATCACTGCGCAGGACGTTGATTATCCTGTCTCTCACCGGATTATCCTCTTTCGCCGGACATCCGGTTTTCTTATGTATCACTTCATTATTCCATTAAAATCCCAAATATTACGAATAAATGATTGACAATCCTATAAAATAGGAATATTATAAGGATTATATTTGCGAAAAAGATAAATTAGAGGAATAAGGTGACGAATCATGGAGGAACAAAAAGTCCATTTTAATATTCCGCCCTTTCATCCCAAAGCATTTCAGTATATGGAGGACGCCGTCCTGCGCCAAAAAATATGCGGGGACGGGCATTACACCAAGAAGTGCGCGGCATGGATGAAATCCCAGACAAAATCGGCAGGGGCGCTGCTGACCACGTCCTGCACCCACGCGCTGGAAATGGCGGCGCTGCTGTCCGGCATCGGGCCGGGGGATGAGGTGATTATGCCCTCCTATACCTTTGTGTCAACGGCGGACGCATTTGTGTTAAGGGGCGCGACAGCAGTCTTCGTGGATATCCGCAAAGATACGATGAATCTGGATGAAACACTGATTGAGGATGCCATTACGCCCAGGACAAAGGCAATCGCTCCGGTGCATTATGCCGGAGTCGCCTGTGAGATGGACAAAATCTGCCGGATTGCGGAGAGATATCAGTTAAAGGTGATTGAAGACGCAGCTCAGGCTATCCTGTGCACTTACCATGGCAGGCCTTTGGGAGCCATCGGGGATTACGGCTGTTACAGCTTTCACGAGACGAAAAATTTCAGCATGGGAGAAGGCGGCGCAATCCTTCTGAAGCATCCGGGGGACATTCTCCATGCGGAAATTATCCGGGAGAAGGGAACCAACCGAAGCCAGTTTTTCCGGGGAGAAATTGACAAATACTCCTGGAAAGAAGCAGGTTCCTCCTATTTGCCCAGTGACTTAAACGCTGCCTATCTGTGGGCGCAATTGGAAGAGGCGGAAGCGGTACACCGGAGGCGTATCCACAGTTGGAACCTGTATTATGAATTGCTGCAGGATCTGGAAGAGGCAGGACATATTGAACTTCCTGTTGTGCCAGAAGGCTGTGAGCACAACGGCCATATGTTTTACATCAAGGCGGGAGATTTGGAAGAGCGGACAGCATTGCTGCGCTATCTGAAAGAAAAAGGAATTTCCGCAGTCTTTCATTATGTGCCCCTTCATTCATCCGAAGCCGGACAGAAATACGGAAGGTTTCACGGGCAGGACAGGTACACCACCCGGGAGAGCAGCCGCCTTTTGCGCCTGCCTATGTATGACGGACTGAAAGAAGAGCAGATCCGGTATGTGGTTTCAGAAATAAAGCAGTTTTATAGATATACCCGTGAGCCAAATAATTTGCCAACAGCTCCCAGTATTTTTAAGATAAACAGCAAATTATTTGGCAAATAAGTATGCTCGTGAGTATAATTTGGCATTTTTCCATGGTAAATGAAAGATTTCAGCAAATGTTTGGAAGAAAAATCAAAGAGTTTCACAGGAAAATCTGTATTTTGCGCTATGCCGAATGAAAGGATTAGGAAAAATCGAAAAGTTTCACAGGAAAATCTGTAATTTGCGCTATGCCGAATGAAGGGATTAGGAAAAATCGAGAAGTTTAACAGGAAAAAGTGAATGGAGCGGAAATGAAATATTCAATTGTAATACCTTGCTATAATTCCAGCAAAACCATTTCCAAGGTAGTGCGGCTGACGATGCAGGAAATGAAAGGAAAAGAAACGGAATTTATTCTGGTAAACGACGCGTCGCCGGATGACGGAGCTACGTTTAAAGCCGTGAAAGAACTGGCGGAGACTTATGACAATGTGACTGCCGTTGACCTTGCCAAAAACGCGGGGCAGCACAACGCGGTAATGGCGGGCCTGAATTATGCTCAGGGGGATTATATTATCGCCATGGACGACGACATGCAGACCCATCCCAGCCAGATTCATAAATTACTGGAAGAAATCGAACAGGGGTGGGACATTGTGTATGCCTATTATCCCAGCAAAAAACACAGCTGGTACCGGAACGCGGGGAGCGCAATTAATTTCTGGACGGTCCGGAAACTGATTGGCAAGCCCAAAGATTTAAGGACTTCCAGCTTCTGGGTGATCTGCAGATTCGTCCGGGATTACGTGATCCAGTACCAAAACCCTTATGCCTATCTGCAGGGGCTGTTTCTTCGGACGACCCAGAAGATCACCTGCATTCCGGTGGAGCATTTTGAACGGGAAGAAGGGAAATCCAATTATAACCTGAAAGCGCTGATCCGGCTTTGGTCAAATGTTCTGGGATTTTCGGTGGTTCCCTTGCGCATGGCAATCTGGCTGGGGCTCTGCTTTTCTCTGATTGGGATTGCAGGGGCGTTTGTGGTATTCGCGAAAAAAATCATTTTTCAGGCAAGCGTGGCGGGCTGGACGTCCCTGATGATTGCAATCTGCTTTTTTTCAGGGATTATGCTGTTGTTTATGGGCCTGATTGGGGAATATGTGGGACGGATGTTTCTGGCGGATAACCGCCAGCCCCAGTATGTAGTGCGAAAGACGCTGGGAAAGAGGAAGGAGAAGGAGATTGATGGAACAGCAGAAAAAGAAATTGATGATATTGGGGGCGGGAGTGTATCAGGTTCCGCTGATACAGCAGGCCAAACGTATGGGGATCGAAACCCTGGTAGTGAGCGTCCCGGGGAATTATCCGGGGTTTGTCTTCGGGGACAAAATCTGTTATGAGGACACCAGGGATTATGATAAGATTCTGGAAATTGCCAGGGAAGAGAAAATTGACGGGATTGTGACAACAGGCACAGATGTGGCAGTGGTCACAATCGGAAAGGTCTGCGACGCCCTTGGGCTGCGGGGGCTGTCCTTTGAAGCGGGAAAAACAGCCACGGATAAGATGCTGATGAAGCAGAGATATGAGGAATACGGCGTGCGGACGGCAAGATACCGCAGGATTTCCCTGAAAGGGGCAGAAAAATTTTCGGTGGATGGAGAAGAGGCGGCAGAGATTCTTCCGATGGATGGAGAAGAGGCGGCAGAGATTCTTTCGCTGGATGGAAGGGAAGAAAAGCAGAAAATGCTGAAAGAAAGCGGGGCGGCAGAGAGCGGTAAGGATTGTCAGCTGACAGAGTATTTGGAAAGAGAATTGGAGGGCCTGCAGTTCCCCTTGATTTTTAAAGCGGTAGATACTTCAGGAAGCAGAGGAATCGTAAAAGCAGAAGACAGCAGTAAATTTGCGGAAGCCTATCGGACAGTCCGGGAGAATACCAGAAAAGATTATTTTATTGTGGAGGAATTCCTGGAAGGGGAGGAATTCGGCGCCCAGTCCTTTGTGTCCGGGGGAGAAGTCCAGTTCATCCTGCCCCATGGAGATTATGTGTTCCAGGGAGATACCGGAGTGCCCATCGGCCACTGGGCCCCTTACCAGCTGGAGCCGTCTGTCATTGAGGATGCTAAAGAGCAGCTTCAAAAGGCGGTGAAAGCCATGGGCCTTGACAATTGTGCGCTGAATGCAGACTTTATCCTGTCCGGCGGGAAGCCCTATGTGCTGGAAATCGGCGGAAGAGCCGGGGCGACCTGCTTAGCGGAGCTGGTTTCTCTCTATTATGGTTACAACTATTATGAGAAAATCATTCAGGCTGCACTGGGGCTGCCCGTGGATTTTGCCAGCCAGGAGGCAAATCCCAATGTGGGAATGCTGCTGCGAAGTGAGAAAACAGGAGTAATCCGGGAGATTAGAAACAGGAATGACGAAAAAGATCCGCAGATCGTGGAGATTCAGTTTGACTATCAGCCCGGAGATAAAGTGCAGGCATTCCGGGTAGGGCCGCACCGGATTGGACATGTGGTTGTTAAGGCGGATACTTTGGAGGAAGCGAAGCGTAAGATGGATGAGGCGCTGGGGAATATAGAGATTCAGGTGGAATGTACCTGATGTCCAAAGAACAGGACAAGAAGGAGGAAATACTCCGGAGTATACCTGATGTCCAAAGAACAGGACAAAAAGGAGGAAATAGTATCATGTCAGCATATATGGACAGAAAGCTGGAAAATCTGTTTGTTCTTAAATATCTTTTGGAGCTGAAGAGACATGATTTGGAGCAAAAAGAGATTTACCACATTCAGAACCGTAAGATCAACCGTCTGATGAAACGCGCTTATGAGATACCAGTCTATCGCAGAAAATTCGAGGCAATCGGGGCAGTGCCGGAGGATTTTCACTGCCGGGAGGATTTGACCAGATTTCCGGTTTTGACAAAAAGCGAAATCAAGGAATGGATTACGGCGGAATTAAAGAAAAATCCGAAAAAGTATCAATATTATCATGTATACACCACCAGCGGCTCCACCGGAACGCCTCTGAAATTATGTGCGTCCCCAAGAGAAAACGCTTATTTTGCGGCAAACTGGCTGCGGATTGCTATGGAAAACGGAGTAAATCCGATTAAGGATCAGACCATGGCGTTAAAGGATCCGGCAATTGTGGCAAGAGGGAAGGACAGTTTCCTGCAGAAATTAGGAATTTTGCGGCGGCATAAAGTATCCTTTCTGGCTGAAGGGAAAGTGATAGCGGAAGAAATTAACCGTGTGAAACCGGACTTTTTGTATGCGCACCGGACAAAGTTAATGCAGACCGCAGAATATGCCAGCCGCCATAATGTGAAGCTGCATCATCCCAGGGCTTATGCCAGCATCAGCGAAACTTTGACGGAGCAATCCATCCGATTTTTCCGAAAATATCTGGGGAATCGTCTGTTTACCTCTTACGGTTCTATGGAGACAGGAGCCTGTACGTTCACGAGAATTGGAAATATCAGGGAACATATTGTAACGAATGACACACATGTCATAAATGTGGTAGACGAAGAGAATCGGCTGGCAAAGGCAGGAAGGATGCTGGTTACCAATTTGTTTTTATATGAGTTTCCGATTATTAATTATGATATTGAAGACGGAGCAGAAATAATAAGAAAGAACGGAATCGAATACATTACGAATATTCGGGGCCGCAGAAATGACTGGATTACGCTGGAAGACGGGAGAAAATATGATTATCATCCTTTTTACGCGGCTACGGAAAACCTGGAAGAGCTTCTTAATTTTCGCGTGATACAAAACAATTATCATGAGGTCGAGCTAGAACTTGTTGCGGATCCGGGAAAAAAGGTGGATAAGGAGCTTCTGGAAAAAGAGATTACAGGAAAGTTGGAACAGGTGATTACAGATTACGATATGAAATACCATTTTATCTGGAAAAGCAGAATAGAAGCGGATAAGGCCGGGAAGCTGCGGTTTATTGTAAATCGGGTGAAAGAAGGAAGTTCAGAATGAAGCGAATTTGGAAATGGTTCAAAGAGTTTCTGCAAAATGATCTGTGGTTTCAGAAAAAGCTTCGCGAAAAAAATTCTTTGGGGAAATGCGTTCTGCTGAATTTTCATTTTCTGTGGTGTGTCTTGACAGACGGGTGCAGTCCGGAAGAGTATCTCTGGTTTGAATTTTATCATAAGGACAGGCGGGAACGGAAAACTTTTTTGACTTATCTCAGGCATGCCAGACTGCAAAGAAAATATAACAATGGGAAAGTGAGAACAATTTTAAACGACAAGCAGGCATTCAACCGTTTTTTTGAAAAGGAATTGGGAAGGGAATGGATGGATGCCGATAGCGCAAAGGAAGAAGAGATTGCAGAGTTTTTAAAAAAGCATAAGACTGTTTTTGTGAAACCCAAAAAGGGCGGTTGCGGGAAGGGAGTATATAAATATTATTTTCAGGGAGAAAAAGTGGACAGTCAGAAATTCTGTGGGTGTTTACTGGAGCAATGTATTGAGCAGCATCCTCTATTAAAGGAGTTTAACCCAAATGTAGTTAACACACTGCGGATTGGAACATTCTGTATAAATGGAAAGGCAGAGGTATTTGCGGCAGGATTTCGAATGGGAAAAACAGAAGCGTGCGTAGACAATTTGTCTTCAGGAGGAATATGTTCCAATGTGCAGATTTGCCGTGGAATCGTTGATTCCTCCGGTATTGACGGAAACCTTGCCCGATTTGAAAGGAATCCTTACAGCGGAAAAGAACTGCGCGGGTTTCAGATCCCGTATTGGAATGAGGCAAAGGAAATGGTGATACATGCTTCGGAAAGGCTGTCGGACAGTAATATTGTAGGCTGGGACGTTGCTGTTATGGAACATGGGCCGGTGTTGGTGGAGGGAAATCCAGATCAGGGGACAGGGGTGATACAGATGTGTGATGTCATTGGCAAGTATCCTGCTATACAAAAAAGAATTCGGGAAAAATGGGGGACTCACTAAGTTGGCAAAAATAGAACAAAAAGGCAGAGGAATAGGCATCAGAAAAGGTTTTTGGTGGAATACGGCAGCAGTGACAGCGGACGCCATGCAGTCAATGGTGATTCTTAGCTGTATTTCTTATCGTCTGGGAATCGGGGATGCAGGGATTTTTTCTATTGGTTACGCGCTTGCAAATTTGATCGCAACAGTTGCGAGATATGGAGTGCGGAATTATCAGGTAACGGATCGAGAAGCCAGGGGGATTTTCCAAGATTATGTAGTTTCCAGGATTTTAACGGTTTGTCTTTCCTGGGGAGGGGTGTCTGTCTATTTGCTTTTTTGCCATATGTTGTTGAACTACAGCTTGTATAAAATGTACGTAATCTGGCTGATTTGTCTGTATAAGTTAATAGACGCCATGGAAGATGTATTTGTCGCCTTTTATCAGCAGCAGGGGGCGTTGGAAAAAGGAGCCGGAATTATGGCTGTCCGTTTGACTAGTTCAACTGGAATACTGTGTGGTTTGTTACTGCTTACAGGAAATATGATTGTAACATTGTGGTCGGGCATATTATTCAGCGCGGCCGTGGATGTGATGTTATTTGGAAAACAGTTGAAAGGAAACAGAGTTTTTTTATCATCTGTATCAATAAAAAATGTAAAGCGGATTTTAAAAGATTGCTCTGCCTTAGCTGTTGCAACCTCCATATCTATGTATGTAGGAAATATTTCAAAATATATGATTGACTGGTATATGTCGGAAGAGATACAGGCAATCTTTGGCTATCTTATGATGCCGACCTTTTGCATTGTTTTATTGAGCAGGTTTATTTATCAGCCGATGGTGAGAAATATTGGAATCCTATGGCAGACGAATGAAAGAAAAAGTTTAAGGAAAATTATGTTTCAGCAAATGCTGTTTATTTTGGCGGTTACAATACCGGCAATTTTGATAGGGATTCTATTTGGAATTCCGGTTTTGAATCTATTATTCAATGTAAATTTGGAAGCGTACAAGACGGAATTTGCAGTATTGTTTTTGGGAGGCGCTTTATACGCAATCTCATCTTTTTTTTCCGTTTTACTGACGGTTATGAGAAAGCAGAGGGTGATTGCGGATATCTACATTGCAGTAAGCGTCTGTGCTTTGGTTTCAGGGAAAAATCTTCTGGGAAAGTATGGGATAAGAGGCGCGTCAGTTTTATATTTTTTGGTAAATTTGGGGATTGGAATTTGCTTTATGATTTTGCTGTTAAAGTATTTGCGAGAGAAGGGTTAATAGAATGTTAATAAAGGAATATAAGAGGGAAACAATGACAGCGTTAGGGTCTGTTGCGCTGCTTTATTTATTTACAGTACTTGTATTGCCCATGGGGTATTTAACAAGTGATGATCATGGAATCCAGAATGCGTTATCAGGTTTTAGCCTTGGTACGCCTTATCCATATCATCAATTTATCAATTGTATTCTGGGATATCCATTGGCTTTTTTATATCGGGTAATGCCGCAGGTGCAGTGGTGGTATGTATTCAGTATGTTTTGTATGATGACGGGGATATATCTGATTCATAGAAATTGGCTTATTTTATGCCGGGTGAAGCAGGTAAACAAGGTGATAACATATTTTGCCATTGGATTTTTTTCTTTTTTTGTTTGGGCATATTATCTTTCGCAAAGTGCGTTTACAATTGTTCCGTCTATTTTTTCATTGGGCTTTTTGACGACTCTTCTAATCAGGAAAAGGGATAAAATTGTAATTTCTGATTTAGTAATCCCTTGCTTGGCCTGTCTGTTAGGTTCATTTATCAGATACCAGACGGGGCAGGTGGTTTTTTGCTATTTAAGTTTGTGTATCCTGTATTATTGTATTCGAATAGAAAAAACGTGCAGTAGAAATCTTATAATAGTGATGTTTGTATATTTGGCTGTTTATGGAACGGCTTTTTTGGGGTGCCATCAATATGACAGGTATGTATCGAATCAAATGGAATCACAGGAGTTTCAGGAATTTAATAAAGCGCGCATTCGTTATACAGATTACCCCCATTTGCAGTATGCGAATAATTCAGAATTTTATGAAAGTATTGGGTGGGACAGTGAACTTGCAATACTAGCGGATCATTGGTGCTTTTTGGATGAGAGAATAACAACAGAAAGCTTTAAAGCGATTGCGCAAAAAACAGAGAAAGCCAGAAAAGATGCGCAAAACAGAAGTCTGCCTTTTAAAGTCTGGATGGATCAAGTAACGGGAAGCAGATTTTCTTTAGGGCTTACAACTATCATGTACTTTACCATAATCATCGGTTTTGTGTATTTTGCCCGGATAGGGGAGCCGGAAGCTATATTTTTACTGTTTAACATATTCGGAACAATTGGTTTGATTGTTTATTTGTGTATACTTGGCAGGCTTCCTACACGCGCCTATAGTGTTCTTGGGATTCCTATGATTGTGATATCCTGGTTTTTGATGATTGGTTATTGGGAGGAACTGGGTGACAGAAGCCGGGGAATCCGTCAATTGCTAACATTGTTTGCTTTATTGTATGCAGGGGTTTCCTGTGGAGAATTTGTATATTCCTCTGAAAGGATTGCGCAGATAGAACGCGCGAAAGATTGTGCGGCGACTATTAATGAATATTTGTTAGAGAACAAAGAAAATATTTATATTTATTCTTTAACTAGTTATATGCCTGGGGATAGTGAACAGATTTATGCAGGCGACAAACCGAATAATGCCTTTTTCTTTGGGGGAATCAGCCTGCATTCTCATATCAATAACATGAAAGCGGAAAATATGGGATTGGAAGCTATTTCGATGCGGACTTTTCAGGAGAGCAACGTATATTATATGACATATTTTCAAAAAGAACCTGAAGTTTCACAAGGCATTATGGGAGCATTTTTTTCAACATTGACGGATTATGGCGCAACGAAAGTGATGCAGGTTGATAATATCGAGGAATATGCTTCCATTTTTCAATTTGAATTTGATGAGAATTTGGAAGGTTATACGGGATTTTATGAGCAGGGAGAATATAGATTTTATTATAAAGATGGAATACGCCAAAAAGGATTTTTTGAAGTGGAGGGAGAGAAATATTATGGAAGGGAGAACGGAGAATTTATAGCGTGGGAGGGAGGATATCTATTTACGGAGGGAGCGTTGGAAAATGTGGAAAATAAGTAATGAAGGAGACAGGGAAGACCGTGTTTATTATTTGGACGCTTTGAAAGGAGTGCTTGCGTTTTTGGTAATGATGGGGCATTGTCTTGCGTTATACAGGGAAGATATCATCTGCGATGTACTGTTTTGGTTTATTTACAGTTTTCACATGCCGGTATTTATTTTTGTATCTGGTTATTTCAGCAAAAATGTTGATAAATCAGAGAAAGAATTATTTGCGGAACTGATTGTGCCGCTGATTCCCTTTGAATTTGCTTACTGGGTGATGCATTTGGCAATGGAAAGCGGAAATGCCTATCCTTTTCTTACCCCAATTTATGCTTATTGGTATATTGTTGTGTTGTTTTTTTGCCGTATTGTTAACAAAATTGCAGTGAAGATACGGGGAGCGTCAGTGGTTGGAATTGCCGTTGCATTGTTAGCAGGATATAATTCTTATATTGGAGAGTATTTTGCGTTTTCCAGGTTTTTATGTTTGTTTCCAATTTTCTTTCTGGGCTATCAAGCGAAAGCAGAACATCTTGAGAAAATAAGGAATATGAAACAATGGGTGATAGCGGTGATAGCTGTGGCGGCAGTAATGCTGTTTGGCGGGATATATTTTGGCACGGAGGGAGAACTGGATATATTTTATATGAACGGACCTTATGAACAGAACAGCGATCTTGTAATTAGAATGATGCAGTTTTTAATTTCTGCGCTGATGATTCTGGTTTTGGTAAGGGTAATGCCTGGGAAAAAGAATATTCTGACAAGGTTTGGAAAAGCCACGTATCTTATTTATATGCTGAATTTTTATTTTGTGGAAATTCTCTCCAGGCTGTTGCCGGAGGGCATTGCGCCGGGATGGAATGTCTTGGTGTGCTTTTTGTATACTTTTGGGGCAGTTCTTGTGATGAGTTCTGAAGTGAGCCGAAAGATTTTTGATAAAATGAGAAAGGCCGTAGAAAGAGTTATATTTGCGGAATAATTTGTTTCATAGCTTTTAAAGACTGCCCCATACGCGCCTATTCATTCAGGCTGTGACTGTTTAGAAGAAAGTCATAGATTCCCATGACCAATATGCCTTTTTCCGTGTACCATGGCGCAGGAACGTCCTTTGCAATAATGATTTTCTTAAACGAATCATCAATACAGAAAAAGGGACGCTGCTCCTGGTTCATTTTCTTCTGATCCGGGATAGCAAAGGCGGATTGAATGTAGTATCTTTTGGAACCCTTGTTGCAGACGAAATCAACTTCCAATTGCCGGCGGGTCTGCTTTCCGGTTTTATCCCTCTGGCTGAAAGGAACCACTCCCACATCCACGTTGAAGCCGCGGATCAGCAGTTCGTTGTAAATAATATTTTCCATGGTATGGGTTTCTTCTATCTGACGGAAATTGATTCTGGCGTTACGAAGCCCTATATCAGTAAAATAGTACTTCAGCGGTGAATTAATATATTTTTTCCCCCGAATATCATACCGGCTGGCGGCTGAAATCAGAAAGGCGTCACTTAAATATTCGATGTAATTTTTTAAAGTGGCCTGGCTGATGGATACCTGTTTTACGCTTCGGAAGGTGTCCGCTAATTTTCTGGGATTTGTAAGGGAACCGATTCCGGAAGAAAGTATATTTAACAATTCTTCCAGTTCGCTTTTGTTTTTGATTTTGTGCCTTCCGGTTATGTCGTTGATATAGGTTTCCGCAAATAAGTTTTTCAGGAATTCTATTTTCTGTTCATCAGTTGAGAGAGAGACCACCGGCGGCAGTCCCCCGTAAAGAATATATTCGTTCCATCCATCGTACTTGTTGCCGTCATAGACAGACATAAATTCTGAAAAACTCAGCGGGCTCATATGAAGTTCGTCTCCCCGGCCGCGGAATTCAGTGATAATATCCTTAGAAAGAAATTTGGCATTGCTGCCGGTAACGTAGACATCTACATTTTTCATGCGTATCAGACTGTTCAGAACAGATTCAAAATCTTCAAGAAGCTGTACTTCATCCAGAAGGATGTAGTACATGTTATCATCTGAAATCTGTTCCTTTATATGAGGATACATCAATTCTGGATTCCGGTATTTTTTATTTTCAAAGGTATCAAAAGCCATTTCTATGATGTGGGATTCTTTCACCCCCTGTTCCAGTAAATGATTGCGGAACAGCGTAAACAGCAAGAAGGATTTGCCGCATCGCCGGATTCCAGTTATGACTTTGATTAGCCCGTTATGTTTTTTGGAAATCAGTTTGTTCAGGTATAAGTCTCTTTTTATTTCCATAGTAAACCTCCATTCATTGAATCAAAAATCCAAACTGGCCTCATTGAGCAAAAAGTATTTCATTCCCATAATGACAAAACCTTCTTCATTTCGCCAGGGTTTTGATGTTCCATGCACAATGATGATTTTTTTAAATGAATCAGGGATACTGCGCAAAGATTTTAATTCCTGATTCTGTTTTTCCTCCGAACTCATATTGTACGCCGCCTGGATATAATACCTTTGGTTCACCTGATTCACGATAAAATCGACTTCCAGCTGCTTGCGGACCCGCTGCCCTTCCTGGTTCTTATCGTATATGTCAATGGCGCCGATATCCACATTGTAACCGCGCCGGATTAATTCATTATAAACGATATTTTCCATAATATGTGTAGGTTCCTGCTGCCTGAAGTTCAACCGCGCGTTCCGGATGCCAACATCCGTAAAGTAATATTTCAGGTTTGCGCCGATATATTTCCTGCCTTTGATATCATACCGGTTTGCTTTGGAAATTAAAAATGCCTCTGTCAGCCAATCGATATGTTTTGATATTGTTTTATTGCTGCAGCTGCTTTGCCGCTCACTGGTGAAGGTATGGGAAATTTTTGTTGGGTTTGTCAAAGCGCCGATAGAAGACGCAAGGATATTGAGCAGCGTATCTAATTGGTCAATATTTTGGATATGATTCCGTTCAATCACATCCCTGAGATAAACATTGGTGAGAATATTTTTCAGGTATTCTGCCTTTTGGCGTTCCTGGGGAAACTGCGTAACCTGGGGAAGCCCGCCATAGGCCAGATATTCTTCCCAGGCATCGTCATAATCTCCGTCATAACAGGAAAAGAATTCTGCAAAGGATAAGGGATATATTCTGACTTCATCCCCTCTTCCCCGAAATTCGGTTACAATATCGCTTGACAAGAATTTTGAATTGCTGCCCGTTACGTATATGTCAATATTTTCTATGCGCAGTAAACTGTTGAGCACCTCTTCAAACCGGGGCATAAACTGCACTTCATCTAAAAGCAGATAATACTTTTTCTCATCTTCCAGTGTGCTTTTTATGAATTGATAGCATTTTTTAGGGTCCCGCAGTTCTTCGTTTTCGATGCCGTCCAGTGTGATTTCGATGATATGTTTTTTGTCCACCCCTTGTTCCAGCAGATATGATTTAAATATTTTAAACAACAGATATGATTTACCGCATCGCCGGATTCCTGTGATTACTTTGATCATTCCGTTGTTCCTTCGAATTATTAATTGTTCCAAATAGGAATCCCTTTTTATTTCCATGGATTACTCCTTATTATTGTGTATTTGCATATTTTTTAGTAATAATAGTTTAGCATATAGGCAGTGGAACTTCAATACATGTTATGATTTTTATTACTGCTGCGCAAAGATAACGTTACAATTCACACCCATGCCAATCACCCCGCTGATTGGCATGGGTGTGAATTG
>CAJUBP010000005.1 GCA_910584585.1 uncultured Lachnospiraceae bacterium
TCATGAAGAAAGGCGGTGGATGCCGTTGAAAGCAGATACAGTTACAAAGGATTATATAAAAGATGCAGGCATATTTGCCGACATTTTTAATTACTATATTTACGGCGGGCGGCAAGTAATCCTGCCGGAGCAGCTTACGGAGCGTGATTCCACGAAAATTGCGCTGCCATATGGTGCGGATGGCGCTGTAGTTCCCGTCCAGAAATTCCGTGATGTGCAGAAGCTGTATGCTGCAATGACAGACGGGAAAATGGAATATGTCCTTTACAGTGCGGAGAACCAGGCAGAAATCCATTATGCTATGCCTGTGAAGAACAATCTCTATGATGCGCTGGAATACGCAGGGCAGGTGGAAGAGGCGGCAAAGTCGCATCGGAAAGAAATGAAGCGGAAAAAAGAGGAGGGGGAAGCGTCTGCTGAAGAAGGTGGGAAAACGCCAAGTGCAGGTGAATTCTTAAGCGGCTTCTGGGTGGAGGACAGACTGATACCTTCCATCACGGTGACTATATTTTTCGGTTCGGAAGAGTGGGATGGGCCGTTAAGCCTGTTTGAGATGATGGATGTGTCAGACCCGGATGTGCTTGCCTGCATGGACAATTACCATGTGCGGCTGATCGCACCGGCGCAGATGACGGACGAGGAGATTATGAAATTCCAGTCCAGCCTGCGGGAAGTTATGCTATTCATCAAATATTCGAAGGACAAGGAAAATCTAAGCAGGGTATTGGCAGCCAATGAAAAGCGTTTCCGGGAGTTGGAGCGCAGGGCGGCGGATGTGATTGAAACAATTACAAATTCGGGAATAAAATATGATGAAAGTGAAGAGGTGGTCGATGTGTGTCAGGCAATACGAGAAATCCGGATGGAAGAACGGAAAATTGGTGAGCAGGACGGCGAATTGAAAAAGGCTAGAGAAGCGGCAGAAAACTTGCGTGAAATGGGACTTGATACGGATAAGATAGCTCAGGCGGTTGGCTATGCTGTGGAAACGGTAAAAGGATGGCTTGGGATTGAATCATAATGCGAGGGTATGTGCTGATACCCTTGAACAATATTTAACAGCGGCGCAGGCGGCTATTTCCAATTGATGCCATAGGAATTTGGGTATTAACAGGCAAAAGTATTGAAGAATGGCTTAAAATAAATAGAAAGCTACGCTTTCTATTGAGATTATTGGGCGTAGAGGGGTTCATCAGAGTGGTTGGTGGACCTCTCTTTTTTTGCGTTTTTGATGCCGCTGATAGTATAAGGGTTTCCGTGAAAGTATGGAGTTTCGCCTGTTTGTAAAAGTTCATCCGATCAAATCATTTAAAGACTATGGACTGGCAAAACGGAATTTAATTGAAGCAGGAGACTGATGAAGCGACAATTCATTGGAACAATCCAATTACGCAAAAAAGTGCTGAAACAGAAAAGAGAGGCAGCAATGAGGAATATCTGAATGCTTTGCAGAAACAAGTGCCTTATATGAAGCTGCAAATTGGATATGGGCTTAACACAAATAATGATGGAAAAGCGAATGTTTTGGATGTCAGCCCTAAGATTCTGGAGAAGATGCAAAATGATCCAAAGGCAGCAAAGGAATATACACAGCGGTTAAAAGATATTGAAGCGGCTACGAAATGGCTTGATAATTATAAAAAATCAATAGGTCACACTGTAATTGTCAGGCATGGGTATGTTGACGAAAACGCGGAAAATGACAATGGAAGAAGAATTAAGCGGGCTTGACCGGGCATTCCAGAAGATGGCGGACAGAGCGGATGCCAAGGAAATGATTGAGGGCGAGTTTCAGAGGCTCAGAACTGAAGGAGGGAAGGGGCTTTCCGGTAAAAAGCCGCAGGGGACAGATGGGGATGCCCCGGAAACAGCCGGAGCGAAAATGAAAAGGTTGGTGCAGGAATGGAAGGATCTGGTTTAACCCATACCTTACGCACACATTCAAGAAATAATTCAGTAAGATTTCAGAGGTTTTTACCGAGCAGCTTCGTGCAGACAGCGGAACAGAATGGAAAAGCCCCGAACATAATTGCGTTTTTTTAGTTCCTTTTTCAAAGTTTCTGATAGCTGACCTAATACCAGGCAAAAATAACGGCATTCGCAACATAATTGACACAAAAGCAATCTCACATTTTTAGTATAATAAATACCATGGAAGCCTTTATCTTGGAGTACATATGCTGCAGCGAACTTCCAATCCTGTATTTTAGTTTGTCTCCAAAGATAAGAAATTTGTCCCATGAAAGCAGAGTACACCATAAAAAGATACCAGAAAGGGAGAGTGAATGTGACAGCGAGAGAACAACTAATTGCCTGGGAAGATGTATACGATCAGAAAGGCTCATCAGAAATCTTTATGGAGGCAATGCGCGATTGCCTGCAGCACCACATGGAGCATAATGCATTTTTTAAAAAATATATGGAAGCGGAAAAAGTGAATCCAAATGAGCTGCAGACGGAAGCGGATCTTAAGCGGATTCCTCCGATTCACGCTAATTTTTTTAAGAAATATGAGATTTTAAGCGTTCCCATGGAAGACATTGTGGAACACGCCACAAGTTCAGGAACCACCGGACAAAAAAGCCAGATGTTTTTTGACCAGGACAGTTTTGATTTTGGAAACGCAATGGTGAAGAATGAATTCCGGCATTTTGGTTTTCTGTCGGAGGAGCCCACAAACTATCTTCTGTTTACTTATGAGCCGGCAAAAGTCAGCAAGGATCTGGGCACCTCGAAGACCGATGTAGGTCTGCTGAGCTACGCGCCGGTAAATGAAACATTTTTCGCCCTGCGCTACAATGGGCAGGGACATGATTTTGACGTGTACGGGACGATAAATAGGCTGGAAGAATATGAGAAACAGGGGCTTCCGGTGCGTATTTTCGGATTTCCGTCCTTTTTGTATTTTACGGTGAGGCAAATGAAAGAGACCGGGCACCGTCCTCTGAAGCTCAATGTGAAGTCTATGACTATGCTTGGCGGCGGCTGGAAAGGCTATGCGGATCAGCAGATCAGCAAAAGCGAGCTGTATGCTATGGTGGAGGAAATGCTTGGGATTCCGGCGGCCAACTGCAGGGACGGATACGGTTCCACAGAACATTCGGTGCCCTATTTTGAGTGTCCTAACCACCACTTTCACATTCCGGTGTACAGCCGGATGATCATTCGCGATGTAAAGACATTAGAGCCGCTGCCTTACGGGGAGGCGGGATTTGCCAACTTCATCACGCCCCATTTGACCAGTGTGCCTGCCGTATCCGTTTTGATGGGGGATATGGCGGTGCTGCATGAGGCAAAGGAGTGCGGCTGCGGCATTCAGACGCCGTTTATGGAGATTATCGGCCGGGCAGGAACCAGTAAGGGCAAGAGTTGCGCAATCACAGCAAGCGAATTGCTGAAACGCTGACAGGAGGGCGCTATGGAAGCTATTATCAGAGGAATTAAGAAAGAGTTGGAAAAGGAAAGATGCCTCGACGGCGTCTATGAGAGCATTACAGAGGATTTGACGGCGGGCGCTCCCGATATCAGAAAGGTGATTGAGAGCCTGGACAGATTAGGAACTTATCTTGCGGATCACGAGGAATTTTTGCTTCCGGAGCTTATGGAGCTGGGATTTTCCAGAGACGAAGCGCTGCAGATCAAAGAAGAGTCCCTGCCGGTTTTGTCCGCTGAAGAATTGTTTAAAAAAATAAAACGGGAGCTGGGGGAACTTCCCTTTGAGATCAGCCGTTTAAGCACCAGGGAACAGGAATTTGAAGGATGGATGCCGGTGGGCGTTTTGGGGCATGTGACCAGTTCCAACGACGCCATGCTGCCCTTTTTCAGTTCCGTGGAAGGAATTCTTACCGGAAATATCAATGTGATCAAAACGGCGTCAGGGGCTCATAAGGTGGCGATGAAGCTGGTAGAAAAGCTCTGCGAGTTAGACGAAGATCTTTGTCCGTATTTTTATGTGCTGCCCTTGTCTTCGAAGGATGAGGAATTGCTGAGGGCCATGTTTGCCTTGTGCAATACCATTGCCGTATGGGGCTCTGATGAGGCCACCAAAGGCGTACGGAACCTTGCGCCCTTAGGAGTCCGGATTGTGGAATGGGGCAACCGTATCAGCTTTGCCTATTTTACCAAAAAAGGCGTCACGAGAGAACGTCTGAAAGGACTGGCGGAGGATGTATGCGTCAACGACCAGCAGGCCTGCAGCGCGCCGCAGCTTGTGTATTATGAGACAGAGGATCGGGAAGAGCTCCTTGGATTTGCCAGGGAAGTGATGTCGGCGCTGCAGGAAGTTTCTGACGCTTATCCGCTGCACCCCATGTCCCAGGCAGAACAGGCGGAGCTTACCACGCAGACCCGGCTGTGTTATCTGGATGAGATGATGGAAGAAGCGAAGCTGCTGGAGGGAGAGGGATGCCGGATCTTTGTCCGGTACGACCAGGAACTGTGCGCTTCTCCCCTTTATCGCACTTTGATTATAAAAGGCATCCGGAGAGAGGAATTGATTCCGGCGTTAAGGCCTTTCCGTTCCTATCTGCAGACCGCAGGCCTTGGATGCGCAAGAGAAGAGATTGTGCCTCTCGGAAAATTGCTGATGGCAGGCGGCGTGAACCGGATTACAGAGCCGGGGCTTATGATGGCAGGATATACAGGGGAACCCCATGACGGCGGCTACGCCCTGACCCAGTATCTCAAGCGGGTAAGCCTGATCCAGAATGAGCTTCCGGCAGGGAGCATGTCATTAAGCGAGATGTCTGTGAGGACAAAAGTTCCGTTTGCCAAAGGAACCCCAGTGCTCAAAAAAGATGATTTTCCGGCGAAAAGAGAGGTCAAAGGACAGGGCTATCTGCTGCTGAAAAGCGGGGGAAGCTCCGGAAAAGCCAAATACGCGCCCCATTCTTACGCGGACGCGCAGGTCACTTACGAGGAGGGCGCAAGGTTTCTCATCGCGGCAGGAGTGGATCCAAAGAAAGATGTGTGCATGAATCTTTTCTATTCCGGGGATCTCTACGGCGGATTTATCAGCATCTATGAAGCGCTGAAAAAAGCGGATGTGATCCAGCTTCCCATGGCCGCCGAGATGGATATGGAGTATGTGGCCAAAGAAATCACGGAAAATCATGTAAATGTGCTGCTGGGAATGCCTACGTATCTGCTGCGGCTGTTTCGGGAGCAGAAGGAGGCCCTGGCCGCTTACGGGGGAGTGGAGACGATTTTGTACGGGGGAGAGCATTTTGACCCTGCCCAGATTGATTATCTGAAGAAAACCTTCCAGGTGAAGCGAGTGGGATCTCTGGCCTACGGCTGCAATGAGATTGGATCTATGGGATACGCCTGCCCCTACTGCGAGGGCAGTGTGCACCATGTTGTGGCAACCAAATACCTGGAGATCTTAAAGCTGGACAGTGACGAGCCGGTGGAAGAAGGGGAGACAGGAAGGCTTGTGTGGACGCCTGTGGACCAGGAGAATACAGGGATTCAGAGATACGAGATCGGAGATCTGGGAAGGCTTGTGAAAGAACCCTGCAAATGCGGAAGGTTAGCGCCCAGATTTGAGCTTCTGGGAAGGTTCGGGGATATTTTTAAGTTTGCCACCAATTATATAAATTATCAGAATATAAAGTCCATATTCTGTGACAGGATGGATTATACCGGCTGGCTGCAGGTGCTTCTGGATTATGAGACAATCAGCCTTATGACAATCTGCGTGGAGCAGGATTTTGCGTATGACGAGGAAAAGGCTTTAGATGTCCTGAAAGAACATTATCCGGAAATCGAGGAATGCCTGAGGGATCAGACCGGAGAGATCCGGATTCTGCGTCAGGCAAGAGAGGCGTTTGTCTTAAGCACGGGAGGCGGAAAGGTCAGAAGCGTGGTAGACCGCAGAACGCCGGAATAAAACAGCCTGTTATGTGAGGTGAAAGATGAAAATGGAAAAAGTAGTTTCTCTTGAAATATGGAATGATAAATCCTTTGTACTCCCGGTGCTGAGTTTCTTAGACGCGATTGCCAGCCAGTACGGAGCGGACATTATCAGATACAACCGTCTGCGCTTTGCTTTTTGCGGGATTTTAAGAAGCCGCATTGAAAATTGTTATCCGGGAGGCAGAGGGACGCTGCATGTGGAAATTTACCGCAGCCAGACATACTTTGAACTTTCCATCCGGGATAAAGGCGTGCCGGGGTGGCAGGATTTTTCCTATGATTTGGAACAGGTGGCCAGTGACGCCACTGCGCTGCGCAATTATGTCCTGGATCAATGTGTGGATGAGATCGGCATAGAGAAACTGGGCAAAGAAGGGCAGAGGTTTTATGTCCGGCAGCGTATTAGGAATCCCATAGAGTTTAAAAAGCCAGAGCCTTATCAGCCGATGGAGGTTCTGGATCAGAATATTTCCATCCGTCCGGTTGAGACGGAGCAGGACGTCATTGAAGCAATCCGCTGCATATACAGCGAATATGGGTATTCTTACGCCTATGAAAACCTTTACTATGTGGATTCTTTTCTGCAGGCGATCCGGGAGAGGCAGCTGCTCTCATTTTTGGCTGTAAATGAACATGGGCAGACGGCGGGGCATTTTGCCCTTTCATTTTCAGAGCTTTTCAAAAATATGCCGGAGCTTTCTTCGGTGGTGATCCGCCGGGAATTCCGGGGCCTGAAGCTGTTTGCGAAATTTGTGGAACACTGTATCAAGATTGGAAAAGAACAGCATTTCAGGGCGCTGATGGGGCAGCCGGTGGCTTTCCACACTAAGACGCAGAAGGTTTTGATGTCACACGGGTTTACGGCCACTTCTCTCTTGATGTCTTACCTTGCTTCGGATACGGAAAGCGAATACAACAAGGGAGAGCGGCTGGATCTGTGCGCCGGCGTCCGCATTCTGGATCCGGACGCCCAGAGCAAAGTGTATCCGCCAAAAGAATTGGTTCCCTTTTTCCAAAAGATTTATGACAGGCTGGGGTGGAACTATGAGATTTGCGGGGAATACCGTTTGGCTGAACACACGCAGATTAAAATTGAGGATGTCAGCGCCCTTAAGATGACGAGAATTCTTCTGAAAGAAGCGGGAGAGGATTTGGCCCAGCTTCTGAAAGAGACAGTCAGAGATACCATCCGTAAGAAAAATGAGATGGTTGAGTTGATGATCCGTCTGAACGATCCGAGCTGCGCCTATGGATACCAGGCGGCAAGGGAATGTGAATTTGCGGTATCGGGAGTGATACCGGGCGGTGAAAATGGAGACTACCTGATGATGCAGCTTCTGTTAGGAGAAACTTTTCATTATGACAGAATGGAACTCTTTGGGGAATTTGAAGAATTGAGGGATGATATGAGAAAAAGGAGCGGATTATGAGTGTAAAGATTTATTCACTGGACGAAATTATAGATTACGCAAGAGAGCATTCAAAATATTATGCTGATTTATATCGGGATCTCCCCAAGGACGCCTCCTTGGAGGAACTTCCGCTGATCGAACAGGACGATTTCTGGGCCCATTGTGACGACCAGGGCGGGACAGTCGCGACCCGGGAGCAGAGAGACGGGCAGATATTTAAGAGCGGGGGAACTACTGGAAATCCCAAGTATTCTCTGTATTCTGCAGAGGAATGGGCAACGCTCTGTGAGTACAGCGGATTTATGCTGACCAAAGGCGGTCTGCAAAACGGAACAAAGATTGCGAATCTCTTCTACGCCGGCGGGATGTACGCCAGCTTTCTGTATACATACAGCATGCTGTATTCTTCTCCGGCTCAGACAATTATGTACAATCTCTCAGGAAACATATCTGTGGAAGAGATCGTCGGGACGCTTTTGCAGCATCAAATCACCTGTGTTGCGGGGGTTCCCTCCATACTGACCAGAATTGTCTCTTATATCAACGAAAACCATTTGACAGGTTTTGCTGTGGATACGGTTTATTTTGCGGGAGAGACATTGTATCAGGATCAGAGAGATCAATTCTGCAAAACCTTTGGCAGGGATCTTGAATTCCGTTCTGTTTTTTATTCCTCAAATGACGGAGGAGCCATCGGATATTTCACAAAAGACTGCGGCTTCAATGAACACCGGGTATTGTCTGACCTGTGCAGGTTAGAACTGATTGATCCGGATACGGGAGAAGTAATCCGGGAGATGAACCGTCCGGGAAATATTTATATTACCTCTCTTTTTAAGACGCTGATTCCCCTGATCCGCTATCCGGCAGGAGATGTGGGAGAATACACCGAGCCGGAAGGAAATACAGACCGTAAGTTCCGGATTCTTGGCAGGAGCAACGTGGCAGCCAGGGCCGCTTACGTATCCTTATATCCTGCGGATGTGGGCAGTGTATTGGAGAAATGCGGCATATCTTATTACGCTTATCAGATTGTCGTCACCCATAAGATACGGGATCAGTTCATATTCCGGATCGCTGTGCCTGAGACGGAAGAGGATTTCACGGAAAAATTCCTGGAAATGATGTATCAGGAGCGGTCGTTTTTGAAAGACGCCTTAGAGGACGGCACGCTGGAACCGCCGAAAGTGGAATGGTGCAGGGCAGAGGATCTGGAATATAACCCGAGAACCGGAAAGTTAAAGATCATCATTGACCAGAGAATGGGCTAGAGCGTGTTTCAGGCACGCTCCGGAGCGCCAGGAGAACTCTGAAGGTAGGAATGCATCTGAACATAATACTCTTTCGGGGAAAGGCCGAATTCTTTTTTGAACGCACGGTAAAATCCGGAATAATCATGGAAGCCCACAGCTTCAGAGATTGTTTCCAGATTGAGATCCTCCGCGAGCATATTTTTGGCGGCGTTGAGACGGATGAGGTTCAAATATTGATGGAAGGTGCAGTTTAAGTTTTTATGGAACAGCTTAAGCAAAGCAGTTTTTCCGATGTGAAATTCATCGGTAATGTTCTGAATAGTAATTTTTTTGCGGTAATTCTTTTTTACATAAGAGATGATATCGTCTATGAGTTCTTTTTTTAATCTTCTTGTGGGGGCAAAATCAATATCGTGGGCTTCCATCAGTTTTGATAAAAAACAAAGGGTATTTCCGGCCAGAAAAGCATCGGCATAGGGGCTTTCCAGATTTGCCTCTATGGCGTTGCGTTCCAGATAACTGCAAAGGGATTCGTAAGGGGTGCCGGAGGTTTTAAACAAAGTAGGCTTGCTTAAAATCGTCTTGTAAACATTTTGCGCATGCCACCTGGTGAGGAAAAAATTAATAAAACTTTTGCTGACACAGGTTATAATACGTTCATAAGGCTCCGTCAGGGTATGCAGCGCCAGAGGGCAATGGGTAAATCCCGGCGGAACAATCAAAATGTCTTTTTTTTCAATCTGATACCTCTTGTTATCAGCCAGATACCGCAGGCTTCCTGTCTGAAACAGAGAAATTTCGTAGAAATCATGGCTGTGGAGGCTGATCACATCGTTTGGCATATTAATGTCCCGCACGCAGTCCACATAAGCGGAAAGCATTTTCACAGGCTGAAAAGTATCCGGATCAAACCGGCGGACGGGCCGCTGGGCGTTCCGTATCGGATTGCTTTTTGGCAGTTCATCAAATTCATTTAAGTTCATCATGTAAATTTCCTTTTATTCTGCAAGATTTTAAGACACGTTCTAACATCATATACCCGTGAGCCAAATAATTTGCCGACAGCTCCTAGAGCGTGTTTGAAAAATCATTCCCGCCATCTGTATCCCCCACTTTGCGCGATATTTGCACCTCATTCGGTCAACGTAGCCCGCTACGCCTCCCTCATTCGGCACAAATCTCCCACAAATTGTGGAATACATCTGTCAGAAAGCATTTTTCAAACATGCTCTAGTATTTTTAAGATAAACAGCAAATTATTTGGCAAATAAGTATGCTCTTGAGTATAATATCCATTCGGCGGATAAGTATGCTCAGGTATAGTATATCGGATGATTTGCCGGCAGGGAATTGCAAAAAGTCTGAAAACATTGCGAAAAGTTCCTTTTGCCCGGGGCTTTCGAAAGGTGAGACGATTTACAAGAAATCAGAGACTTTTCGCAATTATAATTGTATCTGGTATTTGATATATTAGAGCTGTTCAGAAACAGGGCGCTTCGGCGGATGGCTCTGAACCGTTGTCTAAAAATAAAAATAAAGGAGAAGGAAAATGACAACCAAAGGAAAAAAGATTCGTAAGTTTGGCGTGCGTGATGAAATCGGCTATGTGTTCGGCGATATGGCGGGCAGTTTCGTAAACTTGTTTGTAGACGCGTATTTTCTCACATTCTGCACGTATGTGCTTGGCGTTGAGGCAAGCTGGATGGCCACACTGTTCTTGGCGGCGCGTTTATTTGACGCTGTAAACGATCCGATTATCGGCTCATTTCCGGACAGATGGACTCTGGGGAAAAGCGGGGATAAATTTAAACCCTGGATTAAATTATTTATGATTCCGCTGGCGTTGTCCGGCGTACTCTGTTTTTTTGGAGTCACGTTTCAGGGCGCCGCGCTGCATGCATGGGTGGCGTTTGTGTACATATTTTACGGAATGAGCTACACGGGAACAAGCATGCCCTTCGGCGCGATGGCAAACGTTGTATCGGATGATCCCATTGACAGAAGCAAATTAAGCCGCGCCCGCTCTATCGGCGGCACCATTGTGGGAATGACGGCTTTAACAATGGTTCCGGTGATTTGTTTTGACTCAGAAAGCAACATTATGCCGGAAAGATTTACCATGGTTGCGGTTGTTTTCAGCGCCCTTTCGGTGATTTCTTACTTAGTGCTCTGCCGCTGCACACAGGAACGGATTCATGTGGAGGTAAAGGAAGGAGAAAAATTTGAATTTAAAAAGGCGTTGTCCGCAGCGTTTAAGAACCGTCCGCTGCTTGGCGTTATGTTTGCCACCATCGGTTCCATGTTATCCATTACGGGCTCAAGTCAGCTGAACAGTTATTTGTTCAAGGAAGTATATCATAGGACAGACGCGATTGCGGTGCTGTCCCTGGCTACCATACCGATGATGTTCGTCACATTTCCGCTGATTCCAAGGCTTGTGAAAAGGTTTGGCAAGAGAAGGGTGATTCTTGTGTCGACGGTCTGGGGAGTGGCGATCAGCGCTGTTAAATTATTGATCCGGATTGAAAACGTGTATGTGTATCTGGCCCTGAATCTCCTTGCGCAGCTGGGGCAGGTGGCCTTTGCCATGTTAATCTGGGCGCTGGTTTCTGACTGTCTGGATTACAGCGAATGGAAAAATAATTTCAGGAGCGACGGCTCGATGTATTCTTTGTATACATTCAGCCGTAAAATCGGAAGCACGGCTGCCTCTGCCGGCGTAGCGGCAGGTTTGAGTTTTATCGGATATGTATCCGGCAGCAATGTGGTGCAGTCAGAAGCGGCCGTTACAGGCATTTATTACCTCTGCAACCTGGTTCCGGTGCTTACTTTCGCGCTGGAGCTGATTGGCATCGGCCTGATTTTTAATCTGGATTTAAAAACCACCAATCAGATGTATGAAGAATTGAGCAGGCGGCGGGAAGAATATGAAAAAAATTGATTTACATTTGCATTTGACGTTACGCCAGCTTCCGAAACAGGGCGGAATGTTTTTTTCAAGCGCGGAAAATATGCTGCCCCATTTAGAAGAGCTGGGAATTGAAAAAGGAGTTCTGATGTCGTCAGGAGAAAATAGTTCTTTTTCTAATAATGAAGAGGTCAGAGCCGTCTGTGAAAGGTTTCCTGACAAATACGCGTGGATGTGCAATCTGGATGAAAGAGACATTGACGCCGTATATGAAAGGCTGGCAGAATATAAAGGCCAGGGCGCAGTGGGAATCGGTGAGCTGATGATTAATAAAAGGCTGGATCATCCCTTTTTGGAAGCTGTCTTTACGGCGGCGCAGAAGCTGGAAATGCCGGTGCTGTTCCACATGAGCCCAAGAGAGGGATACGGCTATGGGGTAGTGGATGAGCCGGGGCTTCCCCTTTTGGAACAAATGCTGCAGAAATATCCAGATCTGACAGTTTTAGGGCACAGCCAGACCTTTTGGATTGAAATCAGCGCGGACGCGCCGGACACAGAGGAAGGAAGAAACAGCTGGGGAGAGGGGCCGGTTGTGCCGGGGGGACGCGTGCCTGCCTTATTTGAAAAGTATCCGAATCTGTACGGGGATTTGAGCGCCAACAGCGGCGGGCAGGCAATGATGCGCGATCCAGAATTCGGCCTTCATTTTTTGGAGGCCTATAGGGACCGTCTGTTTTTCGCCACGGATATGACGAATTGCGAAATGACGTTCCCTCTGGGGGCGTGGCTGGAGGAACAGGCTGGCAGTAAAAAGTTAAGCCGTAAGGCGTATGAGCAAATCTGTTGGAAGAATGCCCGGCGGGTATTTGGATTATAAGATCATTTCGGCGGTTATGATTTTTCAAACACGCTCTGGTACTGCAGTGAATGTTTCATATTGAGATACGGAGGTCAAGGCAGGATGGCGGCCCCTTGCGTATTTCAATAAGATCAGGAGGAAATGAAGATGAAAATTTTAATTAAGACGCCCTGCGGGGACATCCGGGGCGCTGCGTGTCAGCGGCCGGGAGTAATTGCATTTAAAGGAATCCGCTATGCAAGGGCGGGACGATTTGAGTATCCCAGACTGGTAACTGCCTGGGATGGGGTTTACGATGCCTTAGAGTATGGAAACTGCAGTTATCAGCCGAGGGCATTTTACAATGAAGCGAAGACACCGGAAAAAGCGTTTTATTATGAAGAATTCCGTAAGGGAGAAATTTATACCTATAGTGAAGACTGTCTATTTCTAAATATATGGACGCCGGCTGATACGTCAGAAGAAAGCAGGCTGCCGGTGATTGTGTATATTCATGGCGGCGGTTTTACCGGCGGCTGCGGGCATGAGAAGCATTTTGATGATCCAGTCTGGCCGGAGAAAGGAGTGATTGGAGTTACCTTAAATTATCGGTTAGGGCCGCTGGGGTTTGCGTGCCTGCCGGAGCTTAAGGAAGAAGCCGGGCATACAGGAAATTATGGATTGTATGACCAGCTGGCGGCGATCCAGTGGGTGAAAGCCAATATCAGGGCCTTTGGCGGCGATCCGGAGAATATTACGGTTATGGGACAAAGCGCCGGCGCTATGAGTGTGCAGCAGCACTGTGTCAGTCCTTTGACAGAAGGCCTGTTCGCGAAGGCTGTGATGAGCAGCGGCGGCGGGGTGAGCCCGGCATTTGATCGAAAGACGGCGCCGGAAGCAAACTATGAATTCTGGAGAAAGGTGATGGAACTTGCAGGCAGCAGGACACTGGAAGAATTCCGAAAGATTGACGCAGAAATATTATTCGCGGCATGGGAGGCTGCCGGACCTGAACATCCCGAGAATTTAATGGCGTGCGCGCCCTGCGTGGATGGTGTGTACATCACGCATTCACTTACAGAAGCCCTTGACAGTCAGCGGCAAAAAAATATTCCGTATATGCTGGGCAGCACCAGCCATGATATGGCGCCGCCGGTTCTGTTCCAGATGGCAAGAGACTGGTGCGCAGAGCAGGCCATTCAGGGGAAGCGCAAGAGTTACGCCTGGCTGTTTGACCGTATGCTTCCCGGAGATGAAAGGGGCGCGTGGCATTCCAGCGATCTCTGGTACTGGTTCGGCACATGGAAGAATTGCTGGAGGCCCTTTACGGCTCACGATGAAATGCTTTCTGATGTGATGACGGATTATCTGTGTAATTTTGCAAAAAACGGCGATCCCAACGGCGAAGGACTGCCGGAATGGAGGGCAGTGACAGACAAAGCGGGCCAGGTATTGCGCTGGGGCGAAGGAGAGATTCGGATGGGGGATGTGGATATGGAGTGGCTTCGTGAAATTTCTTCTTCAAACATGCGGTAGAGTCGTAACAGTTCACCCGGCATGTTTTTTCTTGAAAAAACCTCCGCGTAATGGTACAATTTTTATAATTACAAGTCAGATAAGCGGAGGGAAATCCTATGGGAATCCAATTAGAACAGAGTCAAAAGCAGATTTTGTCCCAGAAAATGCTCCAGTCCGTTGAGATACTTCAGATGAACGCCCAGGAGCTGACAGAGTATATCCGGGAATTGTCACTGGAGAATCCGGTGATGGACATTGAAGAGGCAGCAGCGGAGGATAAGGCAAAAGAGCGCGTCCGGAAGTTAGAGTGGCTGGCGGGCTTAGATGAACAGAACAGGACGTATTATCAGTATGACAGAAGAGACAATGAAGATTACCTGAATAATATCGGTTCAAAAGAAGGAGAGACATTGAAGGATGCGCTGATGCTTCAGCTTATCGGAAATGATTATTCTGAATTCGAGATGGAGGTTTTCGGGTATATTGCCGACTCTCTTAATTCCAGCGGATATTACACGGAAGGTTTGGAAGAACTTGTCCGCCGGTTCGGCATCACGGAGGAAGAAGCGGCTGCCTGTCTGGAAGTGATGAAAGACTTAGAGCCTGCCGGGGTCTGTACCGGTTCCCTGAAGGAGTGTATGACAAGACAGCTGGACAGGCTGGGAGAGGGATATGAGACAGAGCGTGCCATTGCGGAGAATTATCTGGAATTATTGGGGAAGAACCAGCTTCCCGCAATTGCGAAGAAGATGAAGATCTCTTTAGATCAGGTGAAAAGGGCGGCGGAGAATATTAAGAAGCTGAATCCGAGACCTGCCCAGGGGTTTGACAGCGGCGGGATGATGCGCTACATTGTCCCGGATGTGACTATTGTAAAATTTCAGGATCGGTTTGAAATTCTGCAGAACAGCTATGCCTATCCTAATATTCGGGTAAATCAGGACTATCTCAAGATGCTGAAAACAGACTGCGGCAAAGAGGTAAAGGATTACCTGACCGGGAAAATCCATCAGATTGAGCAGGTGCAGGAAGCCATTGAAAAGAGAGGCTCCACCTTGCTTAACCTGGCAAAATGCCTGATTGAGGTCCAGGAGGAATTCTTTTTGTACGGCCAAAAATCTCTCCGGCCTTTTATGATGAAAGAGGCGGCCCAGCGGCTGTCTGTCCATGAATCCACCATCAGCCGCACCGTAAAGGGCAAGTACCTGCAGTGCAGCTGGGGCGTTTATCCCTTCAGTTACTTTTTTTCCAGAGGGTTAAAGCAGCCCGCTGGAAATCTTCAGGAAAAAGAGGATATGTCAACGGTGCGGATTCGGCAGAGACTGAAAGAATTGATGGAAGGGGAGGATAAGCGCGCTCCTTATTCCGATCAGCAATTAAAGGAACTGCTGGAGCAGGAAGGCATTGTGATTTCCCGCCGCACAGTGGTGAAATACCGGGAAGCTATGGGGATTTCCAACAGCAGGGGGAGGAAGGAGTTTTAAGAGAACATTTTATATTCGGTTATGGAATGGAACGTGGCAGCCGGGATTTGTTATCTCCCGGCTGCCACGTTTCCTGTTTAATCTCTTACCGGCACCACTTCCAGCCAGTAGCCGTCGGGATCAGACACAAAATAAATGCCCATGGCAGGATTTTCATAACAGATGCATCCCATAGCCTCGTGCTTTGCGTGGGCAGCTTCGTAATCGTCCGTCTGGAAAGCCAGATGGAATTCGCATTCGCCCAGATCATAGGGGCCTTCCTTTTCTTTGAGCCAGGTTAACTCCAGGCAGAAATCGCTTTCCTCGTTGGAAAGGTATACGATGATGTAGCTGCCGTCTTTGGCTTCCTTGCGGCGCACTTCAGTCAGGCCGAAGGCTTCCTGGTAGAAGTCCATGGATTTCTGCAGATCTTGTACGTTGTAATTTTCGTGAAACATTTTAAATTTCATGGTAAATCCTCCTTTTTGGTTATGCGGGAAAGACCATCAGGGCTCCTCCCAGCGCTCAATGTTGTGGGAGTTCTTAGTTATGAGCTGGGTCCCTCCTCATGGTAAATCCTCCTCATGGTAAATAGGTAATAGTTTTAGAAATTCGGCGGCGGATGGGGAAAGGGGCAGGCCGGGATTTACGGCTGCCACAATCTGGCGGGCCGGCAGGGGCTCTTCTGTCTTAAGAACGCATAGATCCGTCATGTCCTTGGTCAGGCAGTAATCGGGAATAAACGCGATGCCGATGCCGATTTTGGCCAGATCAATCAGCAAATCGTTGCTGCTGAGTTCTGCTTCCGGAATCAGTTCCAACTGATGCTGCAGAAATAAATGCTGCAGAAATTCACTGGTGGCGCATTTCCTGTCCAGCATTAAAATGGGATACTGGTTCAGCTCTGCGAAAGAAACTGTCTGCTGCCTGAAAGGAAAACAGGCTGGATTTGCAATAAACACATCGGTAAAGGAAGCAACGGTTTTCTGGATATAAGAACTGCCCATCCGTGAATTGGGAAAATTGGTGACAATCAGGTCAACCTTGCCCTGGGTCAGCAGATCCGCGCATTTTAGAGAAGTGGCATTGGTCACCTTGATGGGAACCTGCGGAAACTTTTCATGGAACTGCTTCAGGAAGGGCACCAGGAAATAGCGGCAAATCGTGTCATTGGCCCCGATATGTAAGCGTCCCAGCCCAAGGGTGCTGGAATCGATCAACTGATGCTCGCCCCGTTCTATCAGGTTGACGGCAGGTTCAATATGCTTTAGCAGAAGTTCTCCGGCAAGGGTCAGCTGTACTTTTTTGGTGCTGCGGATGAACAAAGGCTGCTCTAACTTCCGCTCCAGTGTTTTGATGGACTGGCTCACCGCCGACTGGGAAATAAATAATTTTCTGGAAGCCTCGGAAAAGCTGAGAGAAGACGCCACCTGATAGAATACTTTGTACAATTCATAGTTAATATCCATAAAATCACTCATTCCTTTCGCCTTGCTCCGGCACAAATAGCAATGAAACATGTTATTTTTCACATTAGCCTCCTTGCTGTTAAGACAGAAGTACTATAAGTGAAAACTCAGTATTATTATAAGCATAGATTATAATGATGTCAATGACAGAGGAATACTTTTTCTTCCTTCCCGGCAAAATATGTGATAATATAGAGCTATAGTGAACTTCGTATCGTAAAATATAAGTAAAAAATATAAATAGAATTAAATATATTAATTATTCTAATTAAAGTTCTCATGTTATACTAATTGCAAAGCAACCGTAGAATCATCAGAAACCGCCGCAAAAAAATACAGCATATCTTTTGCGGTCCAAATGCCAGGAGGGAATTATGAGCGACGTAAGACGAATTTTTGTGGAAAAGAAACCTGATTTTGCAATTCAGGCAAAAGAGCTTCAGTCAGAAATCAGAAGCTATCTGGGAATCGGGACAGTCACCGGAGTGCGGGTGCTGATCCGCTATGACGTGGAGCGTATTTCGGAAGAAACTTATCAGAAAGCATTGGTTACGGTATTTTCCGAGCCTCCGGTGGATGATGTTTATGAGGAAACTTTTGAACTGGGAAACGCCCAGGCCTTCAGCGTGGAATATCTGCCAGGCCAGTATGACCAGCGGGCGGATTCTGCCGAACAGTGCGTGAAGCTGTTAAATGAAAATGAAGAGCCTGTGATCCGCACGGCCACTACGTATGTGATTGAAGGAGAAGTGACCCCGGAGCAGTTAGCGGCAATCAAAAAGCACTGCATCAATCCGGTGGATTCCAGGGAAACTGGCCTGGAGAAGCCTCTGACACTGGAAGAGACCTTTGAAGAGCCGGAGGATGTGAAGATTTTAGAAGGATTTACGGAGATGGCGGAGAAAAAGTTGAAGAATCTCTATGATTCTTTCGGGCTTGCCATGACCTTTAAAGATTTCCTGCATATCCAGAATTATTTCCGGGAGGAGGAAAAGCGTGATCCTTCCATGACAGAAATCCGCGTATTGGACACCTACTGGTCCGATCACTGCCGCCACACCACGTTTTCTACTGAGTTAAAAGAGGTGACCTTTGGAGAAGGATTTTATCGGAAGCCTATGATGGACGCCTGGGAGGACTATCAGAATACTCATAAAGAATTATACCAGGGCCGGGAGGATAAATTCATCTGCCTGATGGATCTTGCGCTGATGGCCATGAAACGGCTGAAAAAAGAAGGAAAATTAGAGGATCAGGAAGAGTCTGAAGAGATCAACGCCTGTTCTATTGTGGTACCGGTGGAGGTGGATGGCCAGACTGAAGAATGGCTGGTGAATTTTAAAAATGAAACCCACAACCATCCCACGGAAATTGAGCCTTTCGGCGGCGCGGCCACCTGCCTGGGCGGCGCCATTCGGGATCCCCTTTCCGGACGGACTTATGTGTACCAGGCAATGCGTGTCACCGGCGCGGCGGATCCTACCCGCCCGGTATCGGAAACCATGGAGGGCAAGCTTCCCCAGAAAAAACTGGTCAGACAGGCTGCCCACGGATACAGCTCATACGGCAACCAGATTGGCCTGGCCACCGGATATGTAAAGGAGATTTATCATCCGGATTACGCAGCAAAGCGTATGGAAATCGGAGCCGTGATGGGAGCCGCGCCGAGACGCGCCGTGCAGCGTCTGACCTCTGATCCGGGAGATGTGATCATTTTGCTGGGAGGGCGGACCGGCCGGGATGGAATCGGCGGCGCCACAGGTTCCTCCAAGGCCCATAACACAGAATCCACCGCAGTATGCGGGGCGGAAGTGCAGAAGGGAAATCCCCCTACGGAGCGTAAGATCCAGCGTTTGTTCCGCCGGGAAGAAGTGGCCCATATTATTAAGAAATGCAATGATTTCGGCGCAGGCGGCGTATCGGTGGCAATCGGCGAACTGGCGGACGGACTTCGGGTTCAGTTGGATAAGGTTCCTAAGAAATACGCTGGCCTGGACGGAACGGAAATCGCTATTTCTGAATCCCAGGAGCGTATGGCAGTGGTGGTTGCTCCGGAGGATGTGCAGCAGTTCCTTAAGTATGCCGGGGAAGAGAATCTGGAAGCCGTTGAGGTGGCCAAGGTGACGGAAGAACCGAGACTGGTTCTGGAATGGAGAGGGAAAGAAATCGTAAATATTTCCCGGGCGTTTTTAAATACCAACGGCGCCCATCAGGAAACCAGGGTAGCAGTTGACATTCCCTCAGAAGAAGGCAATTTTTTTGAGAAAAAGGAGATTAAGGCAGTTGCAGAGGCGCTGAAAAAAGGCCAGGTAAAAGAAGCATGGCTGGCAACGCTGTCCGATTTGAACGTGTGCTCCCAAAAAGGTCTGGTGGAAATGTTTGACGGCTCCATCGGCGCAGGCAGCGTATTGATGCCCTACGGCGGAAAATATCAGCTGACGGAAACTCAGAGCATGGTGGCAAAGCTTCCGGTGACCACAGGCAAATGCGACGCCGTAACCATGATGGCTTACGGATTTGATCCGGAATTGTCTTCCTGGAGCCCTTATCACGGAGCTGTTTACGCCGTTTTGGAATCGATGGCCAGAATTGTGGCGGCCGGCGGAGATTACAAAAAGATACGTTTTACTTTCCAGGAATATTTCCGCAGGATGAGCGAGGATCCCAGCCGCTGGAGCCAGCCCTTCGCGGCTCTTTTGGGAGCTTACAGCGCTCAGATCGGCTTTGGGCTTCCCTCCATTGGCGGAAAGGATTCCATGTCCGGAACCTTTAATGACATTGATGTGCCGCCTACCCTGGTGTCTTTTGCGGTGGATGTGGCAAAAGAACAGGATATCATTACCCCGGAGCTGAAACAGCCGGGCAATAAGCTTATGATATTTAAAATTGCAGCGGATGAATATGATTTGCCGGTTTACGCTCAGGTGATGAAATTATATGACGCCGTTCATTCTCTGATTCAGCAGAAAGCCATTGTATCTGCCTATGCCCTGGACGGAAAAGGCATTGCGGCGGCCGTCAGCAAAATGGCTTTCGGAAATAAGCTGGGCGTTACCATGGAATCAGATGTGTGCCAGGACTGCATGTTCTCCCCCCATTTCGGCAAACTGATTGCGGAAGTTCCGGCGGATCAAGTGGATTTGGTGGAAGAAACCATTCAGGCTGCCATGAAAGGATATGAGAAAGGGGCGGCCACAGATGAAACAGAGGCTCCGGAAGCCGGCTGCGGACATCTGTCTTACTGCAGAGTGATCGGCGAAGTGAACGGACTGCAGAAATTTATTTACGGCGATACGGTAATTACCATGGAAGAGGCTCTCGGCGCATGGACCGGCACATTGGAAAAAGTATTCCCAACCGTTGCGGCAGAAGGCAAAGAAGAACTGGAAACCGATGTATTCCATACAGAAAATATCTATGTGTGCAGGCATAAAACGGCAAGGCCGAAGGTATTTATTCCTGTATTTCCGGGAACCAACTGCGAATATGACAGCGCCAAAGCTTTCGAACGGGCAGGGGCTGACCCAATCGTAAAAGTATTCAAAAACTTAAGCCCAGAAGATATCAGAGATTCTGTAGATGTGTTTGTAAAAGCCATTGAACAATCTCAGATTATTATGTTCCCAGGCGGTTTTTCCGCCGGAGACGAGCCGGAGGGAAGCGCGAAATTCTTTGCGACTGCGTTCCGCAATGAGAAAATGGCAGAGGCAGTCAACCGTTTACTGCAGCAAAGAGACGGTCTGATGCTGGGAATCTGCAACGGCTTCCAGGCATTGATTAAGCTTGGCCTTGTGCCTTACGGAGAAATCCGCCAGCAAAAAGAAGATTCCCCCACATTGACCTACAACACCATCGGACGCCATATTTCCAAAATGGTATATACCAAAGTGGTAACCGACAAATCTCCCTGGCTGGCTCAGGCGGAATTGGGAAAGGTTTACTGCAATCCGGCCTCCCATGGAGAGGGACGTTTTGTTGCCCCGAAAGAATGGTTGGATAAGCTGTTTGCCAACGGCCAGGTGGCCACCCAGTATGTCAACGAGGCGGGAGTTCCCACCATGGAAGAAGAGTGGAATATCAACGGCTCTTATCTGGCAGTTGAGGGAATCACCAGCCCGGACGGAAGAGTTCTGGGCAAGATGGCTCACTCAGAGCGCCGGGGGGAAAGCGTAGCCGTAAATATTTACGGAGAGCAGGATATGAAGCTGTTTGAGAGCGGAGTGGCATATTTTAAATAGACTGCCTGAAAGACGATGATAATGTGGAATACATTGTTATTTTTGGAAGCAGCGCAGATTTTTCCTGCAATAGTTACAGCGATATTGATGTTTATATCAAGTTAGTGGATAGGGAGCGGCCATTAAAGCAAAAACCTGCAATTTCCAGTGAGGTGGATTATATTTATAATCTGGATCAGGATAATGCTTTGTTTCGGGAAATTGAACGGACAGGCGTTTTGGTCTATGAGCGAAAGGAGTAGTATGTGCGATATCAGGTATTTTAAAAATGCCATCTCGAATGTGTAGGAGTTACCGTTCCCAATACCCATGCGATTGACAGGCTGGTGCAGATGTCAGGAAATAATGGTTCCATGGCAGTGATCACAGAGTGGCTGGAAGAACACGTTGACATGCTGACGCGCTGGGAAGTTGAAACCAGATACAATCTTGACTTTTGCCTGGAATTAGAAAAGGTAAAAAAGAGTTACGAAAAAATTGGTGAATTCCTTAAGCAGAATGGCTTGGATTATTCCCTTCGGGAAGAATTGCAGGAAGGGGAAGTGAGAGAAAAGCTGATAGCTTTGCTGCCAAAGAGCAAGAAAAACTGTGATAATTTTGAATTGAATTGTTTTTATTAGATTTATAAAAAGAGGTTGGCACTGCAGTGAACAATTTTCCGTTTTCCTTGAGGATAAAAAATTTGCTGTGGGGCGAGAGAGTATTTAAAAAATGGAACAAAGAAAGAACTGCCGGAACATACCTGCGCAATTTGCGTGGGTATGTTCCGGCAGTTCTTTCTTTGTTCCATTTCCTCTGGCGGCATTGACATGTGTATGAAAAAATGCTATTATATGTGTAACCAAAAATGCGGAAGGGAAACAAAATGAGAACCAGCACTTATTGCAAATTAGAGAGTTTGTATCCGAAATACGCCGGTTATATCGGAACCCGGGAGTTTCTGGCAGAAGGATTTACGAACCGTCAGATTGCTGCTTTAGCAGAAGAGGGGTATTTGGAGAAGATTTGTCACGGCTATTATTGGATGATAGGGCGGGGAGACAGTAAGCCGTCAGATTACAAGTGCATCGAGGCATCCCTGAGTAATCCCAGGGCGGTGATCTGCCTGGAAAGCGCCTGCTTTTATCAGGGGGCCTTAAAGCAGGAGCCAAAAGTCCTTGCGGTTGCCACAGAGAGGACGGACCGGAGCGCGATGAAGATGAATTTTCCAATAGAGAGACACTATTTTTCCCGGAATTATTATCCGGTTGCCCAGAAGAAAGTGAACACGGCATTCGGCAGTTACCGCATTTATGATGTGGAGAGAAGTATCTGTGATTTGGTTCGGTTGGGCAGAAAAGAAGAAGCGGAAATCATATTTTCGGAAGCAGGCTATGGAACGCAGCCCTTGGAAAGAATTTTGAGTATGGGCAATGAGGCGGCGGAACAGGAGCGATACAGGAGATTGCTGAAGTACGCGGAATTGTTCCGCGTCAGGATAGTATAGAGAAAAATGCGAAGAAATAAAAACAAAAGAGGAGAGAAATTGAAATGGGAAAAGGGGAAAATGCCGGATGGGAAAAGGAAAATCAGATTTAAAAGCAGATATTGTACTGAAAGAATACTGGAGAAATAATGAGCAGTTTGCAGACTTTTTTAATGCGGTACTATTTGGAGGGAAACAGATCATTAAACCAGATGAGTTAACGGATGTTGATTCAGAAGAATCCGCAATACTGGAACATAAAGAATATGCTGAGAGCATGAAAGCTTCCAGAGATCACATCAAGGTCAGAAAGAAGTCTTCTTCCATAGGCATAGAATTTACAATGCTTGGAATGGAGTCTCAGAAACACATTCATTACGCAATGCCAATGCGTATCATGGGATATGATTACGGAGCCTATAAGAAACAGCATGCTGCCAATGCAGCAAAATACCGGGAGGGGAAGGGGATGGATTCAGATGAGTATTTATCAAAGATGAAAAAGAGCGATAAGTTTAGGCCGGTGATTACAGCGGTGATATATTACGGAGAGAAACCCTGGGATGGGGCGGTTACCTTGCATGGGATGTTAGACATACCCCGTGAAATGGAAAGGTATGTAAATGATTACAGAATGCTGTTGGTTCAGGCGAGGAAGAGCGGCTTGAATTTTCATAACGGGAGAAATGAAGATTTCTTTCATCTGTTGGAAATTCTATTGGACGGAACGATATCAAAGAAAGAGGCAATGAAGAGGGCAATCTCTTACAGTGAGGAACATAACACGGAAAAATCCGTATTAATGGCAGTGGCAGGAGCGGCCAATGCGAACATAGATTATAACGCGTTTGAGAAAGGAGAAGGGAAAATGTGTACATTGTTTGAAGAAATTGCGGAAGAAGGAAGGATAGAAGGAAGAAAAGAGGGCAGGCTTGAAGGTCAAATGGAAGGAAGAGCGATGGAAATTATAGAAACTGGAATAGAACTTGAACTTCGAAAATTGGATATTTTAGAAAGACTGCAAAAGAAATTGGAAATATCACTGCAGAGGGCAGAGGAATATTTCAAGATGTTTGACAGGCGGGCTGTGTAAAATTATTATTTGACAAGATAGAATGGCGGGATAAACAACATCGAGAAAAAATGCGAAGAAATAAAAACAAAAGAGGAGAGAAATTGAAATGGGAAAAGGGGAAAATGCCGGATGGGAAAAGGAAAATCAGATTTAAAAGCAGATATTGTACTGAAAGATTACTGGAGTGCCACAGTCATTCTCCACGATTTGGAGCATGGAAAACAGAGCAGACCGAGAAAAAGTGATGAGAAATGATGAATACGTCCTTGACAAGTAGCAGCAAGGAGCGGCCAATGCAAACATAGATTATAACGCATTTGAGAAAGGAGAAGGGAAAATGTGTACGTTGTTTGAAGAAATTGCGGAAGAGGGAAGGATAGAAGGAAGGATAGAAGGACGAAAAGAGGGCAGGCTTGAAGGCCAAATGGAAGGAAGAGCGATGGAAATTATAGAAACTGGAATAGAATTTAATCTTCAAAAATTGGATATTTTAGAAAGACTGCAAAAGAAATTGGAGATATCACTGCAGAAAGCAGAGGAATATTTCAAGATGTTTGACAGGCGGGCTGGGTGAAAGGGATTGTTTTGTATTTTGGAGAGTGTTATTAAGAAAGAGAATGCGATGAGATTGCAGATTTAATCTTGAAAGGTAGCGTAAATAAGTTTGTGTTTTTGGAAATAAATGGCTCCCTTTTGGTAAGAGTTAGGGCAGGTGAAGATTTATGGCAGGACAAGGAAAGCCATTAAAGAAACCATCAGAATTTTCAAAGACAGGAATGTATTGAAGGAGTATCTGGAAAGAAAAGAGCAGGAGGTGGTTGATATGTTAATGGAGTTATATGATCAGGAAGAAGTGATGAGGTCATATGTGGAGAGTGAGAGGTATGAGGCAGCAGAAAAGGCAGAAAAAGCTGCAAACAAAAAGATAGCACAAAGACTTCTGATGATGGGGAAACTTTCTATAGAAGAGGTTGCTATTGGCTCTGGGCTTACAATGGAAGAAGTAGAAGAACTGGCAGGCTTGTAATCTGTATAGTGCGGTTGCTAGTATAATCCACCTTAAATAAGCGTACATTTGACAGGCCTAAATTTCCGATAGCACATGTCAAAAATCTTCAGCGTAGAACCACTACGTCTCCGGTTTTTGAGATGCGCTCTCGAAAATTTATTCTCAGTCAAATGTACGCTTATTTAAGGGGGATTATATTAGTTTATAATAATCTGAGAAGAAAACAGGATTCACAGAAATGTGTTGTCCTGTTTTTTTGCTGGGAAATATTAAGTGGAATTCCTGATTATTGTGAAAAGTGTTGGAGTTTTTCTCAATGAAATTCCTTTGTGATATGCTTAACAAGGAAAGAGGACTAAAGCATCGGTGGAAGGAGGATTTCTTGGAGAAATATTATTTTGAGAAAGAGTGGAAGGAGTCTTATTACTCAAAGAAGACAAATCAACAGTTCTGGTTTTAGGTGGGGAGAACTGGAAATTTCCTGTCCAGAGATTGCCGAAACCCTTAATAAATTTTAAGGAGGAAAGGTTATAGAGATCATTACACAGAATGTGGAAAATGCTGTGTTCATAGGGAAGACATTTTATTGAACCCCAAAGACATTTATAACATGTCCAAGGAACTGGGCATGTCCTCAGATGAGATGACAAAAAAATACTGTGAAAGAATGGTTGGGGTTTTTTGGATTCCAGTTGAGGATAAGTTCTTCATCCAATGGCATAAAGTCATTAGGAACTGTTAAAAAATAACTTTTAAATAGTGTGCAGGATTTTTCTTCGAAAAGGATGAAAAAGCAGCAGATGAATCTCTGCTGCTTTTTCGGATATACCATATAAAGATTGTTGACTATACTGTATGGTCAACTATTTAGATTCTAGTAATAAGTAATTCTGATTGATTTAGAGAAATACCAGGAATCATCACTCTTATATGTCTTTCCTCCGACTTTCTTATTTGCTATTACATAATAATAATATGTGCCATTAGTCAGCTGTGAGCCATTAAAGGTTCTAAGGTTATATTTGGTGCTATTTGTAGTGGCAACTTTCTTGTATCCGGAAGAAGCGCTTCTGGATACATAAACAGAATAATTTGTTGCGCCTTTTACTTTTGACCAACTAATATTAAAGCCGTCTTCTACAAGCTGAGAGGGAGAGATTTCCGCTTTCACTGTCTTTGGCGTTGTTGCAAACCAGATATAATCAGACCATTTTGCAGCATATTTTTTCTTGCCGTTAACATTCACATAAGGGCGGATTCTAATTTTCATAAATTCACCCATCCGGATACCCTTTGTGAATTGGATATACTTATTGTTTGTGGAAACAGATTTAAGATTTACTGTTTTAGTTGCAATTTTTTTGTTATTATATCCCCGAAGTTCATATTGATAACCGTCTGCAGCGTTGCTCAGTTTGGCGGAAAATGTTGCAATTTTAGCGGTTCGGCTAGTACTGCTGCCTGTAGTGTACAATTTCAGTTTTGTGACTTTCTTTGGAGTTGTGTACATATATGTTGCTGCCATTGTTGTATTAGGATCGCCTTTTGCTACATAGTTGGCACTCTTTCTCATAGGATATACATACACTGCATATGCAGTGTCAGCAGAACCTGAGATACTGTAGGAGGTAGTCGTTACTTCCTCAAATTTTGGCTCTTTTTTACTACCGTCTTTTCTATAGCCAACATTGTAGCAGTTTGCTCCGTCAACTTTTGCCCAGGAAAGTGAAATTTTCTTATTTGCTAAATTGCCCTGTTTCAGATTCTGGACTTTTGCAGCGGGGGCGGTTACAATCTCAATAGCTTTGGAAGGAGCTCCTTCGGCCTTATCCTTATCAATAGCCACAACCTGTACAAAATAAGACTTACCGGCAGAAAGACCCTTAATAACTGCCGGAGAAGAGGGCGAGGTGCCAGTTATAATTGGGGAGCCTGCGCAAGTTGGATCTGAATCCGCATAGACGTTTATTTTATATTCTGTAGGATTTCCTACTGTAGTAGGGTTCCATTCCAATTGAACAGCATTCGTGGTGTCTCCAGTTTGTTTGACATCAGTGACAGTTCCAGGTGCAGCTTCTGCTTTTATTCCAATACTAAAAAATAATACACATAACAGTGCAAACATCCATGTTTTAGTTGATTTAACAAAATTTTTCAATTGACTCTCTCCTTTACGTATGTATTCTGTGCTGTTGCCAGATGACAGCACGACATCGATTAATTTAAAATCACTTTGGGATAAAGGCATGAATAATTGTTTCAGATTTTATTGCAATGATGCCTCCTTTCATAAAAATGTAAGCTCCTATGAAAAACCTTATGAGCAACCATGCCGGAAATCCCTTATCGATTGATACTTATAATCTACCATATAGTTTTCCGAATTGTCAATATTTTGTGAAAAATATAAGAAAAAAATGTGAAGTCAACAAAAAACTTGTATATAAAGTACTATAACGAACTATATCGAGCCCTCTATCAAAAAATAGCCAACACTCAGCCAATCCCCAAATATCGCTTTAACATAACGGCTACCCCATGCGCGTCATTGCTCAAAGTAACCGCGTCAGCCTGGCAGCGGATAGCTTCCGGGGCATTTGCCATAGCTATGCCCAGTCCTGCTGCCTTAATGATATCCAGGTCATTTTCACTGTCTCCGCAGGCAATGGTTTCTTCCATAGGAATATTTAAGTGCTGACAGAGCAGAGACAGCCCTTTGGTCTTGGTAATTCCGGCAAGGGTGAATTCCAGGTTGCCGTAACCGCCGGTGAGATAGCTGATTTCCGGATATTGGCTTAGAACCTGGATGGCTCGTTCCCGGTCTTTGTATGTTCCGTCCGGGTTTGTCATAAAATTCAAGGTCAGTTTCTGAACGGGAAGCTGGCCTTCCAAAAGGAAAGAAAGAGGATCCGGAAGGACTTCTCTTGTGGAATAAATGTATTTCTTCAAAGATTTTGGCAGAACAGTAATTTTGTCCAGGGTTTTGCGGCATTGAGCGGGGGTGTAAGCGTTCCCGTGGATGAATAAGTCCATATGGATTTCCAGTTTCAGTAGTTTTTTCAGAATATCAATGACCAGATTTGCAGGCATGCAGTGTTCCGCCAGACAGTTTTTGTCAGGAATTGTGTAGATGCCTGCTCCGTTTGTGGTGATGGCATAGCGGATATCAAGTTCTTTGGTCACAGTAAGCGGAAGCCCGCAGTAAGGACGGCCGGTGGCGATGGCAAAGGAAACGCCCTGCTGAGCAGCTTTTTGAATGGCGGTTTTATTTTCATTGGATACTGTTCCCTCTGAATTCAGCAGAGTGCCGTCCAGATCCAAGGCGATCAGACGATAAGATTGATTTGTATTCATGGAATGTCCTCCCTGTTTTCAACGTATTTTTCAAACATGTTTTCAATCAAAAGTATTGTAGACGGTAGAAGGAAAAATTTCAAGTATTTATGAATTGTGATATTGGTTTCCGAGTAAAAAATCGGAGAGAAATAATTTTGAAAAATTTTGTAAAAAACTATTGACTTTTGTCCCGAACTCGTATTATAATAGTCAAGCAGTCGGCAATAAACCGGAAGAAAAGTGTTGGTTACCAGGAAAGCTTTTACAGATGGATAGCCATGCAGCCCGCCAAACGGCAGGCGGAAGATGATGGCGGATTACCATGGGATCTTAGCTCAGCTGGGAGAGCATCTGCCTTACAAGCAGAGGGTCACAGGTTCGAGCCCTGTAGGTCCCATTTTGCCGGAAACTGCAAGAACAACAGAATAGGGCGGAATAGCTCAGTTGGCGAGAGCACACGGTTCATACCCGTGGTGTCGGGGGTTCAAATCCCTCTTCCGCTATTAAGAGGATAGCGATGGCTGTCTATAAGTACCGAAAGTAGTTTTCGATATTTATAGACAGTTATTTTTATCTTAGTTGAAGTGGGCTTGTCCACTTTGTTTCTAATGAAAGGATAGGATGATATGGGATTGGCGGAATTTGAGCGTAAAAAAGATGAAAAAATAGACGGCGTTATTTATGATATGTCGCCGGTGCCGGGATATCAGCATGGGATTTAAAAGGAGGGGCATACAGCGGGGTTCCAAAATTTGTTGCGGAAACCTTAAGCCCTTCTACCGCAAAGCTGGATCGTTCAGAGAAGAAAGACATTTACGAGAAAGCAGGAGTTGAGGAATATTGGATTGTCGCGCCTTTGGGCAAATCTGTAGAAATCTATTATTTAGAGGGAGAAAAATATATTTTAGAAGAAAGCTATATTCTGCAGGAGGATCCGGAGGATGTTCATTATAACGCGGAAACAGAGATTTGCCTGAGAGGATTTCCGAATATCAGAATGACATTGGCCGAAATTTTTAAAAATATTGACGGCTGAACAATTATCACATTATTCCGAAGCCGTAATATACTATCATAAAAGGTAAGGCAAGGAAGCGCACAGTTATGGAAGCGAATCAGAAGACACTTGTAAATTCCTGCAGTTTTGCGGGAGTGAAACCGATTATGGTGGATTTACCCTATCCCGAGATTCAGGTCAGGGGGCAGAATCCGGCTTACGCGAACCTGCTCAGCGCAGATTACTGCGGAGCTACTTCAGAAATGTCCGCAATCACTCAGTATATTAATAATGAAAACCGATTGTCCTGTGAAAAATGCCCTTTGGCGAAAACGATACTGGGAATTGCCATGGCAGAAATGATGCATTTGCAGAAACTGGGAGAAATGATTTATTTGCTGGGCGGAACGGTAGACTTTATTGCAAAACAGCCCAATGGCAGAAACGTGATGTGGACGCCGGGATTCCTGAATCTTTCGGAGAATGTCAGAAAAATGATACTGGCCGATATCGAAGCGGAGAAAGGGGCCATCAGCCAGTATCGGATGCATATGAAAGCAATCAGGGACGATTGTGTCAACCGGGTGCTGGAAAGAATCATCATGGATGAGGAATACCATATTATGATTCTCCAGGCGCTATTAAGAGAATGTTCTTAGAAGAAGCCTGTTGCGAAGAATCAGCTATGCTGTCAGGTAAAAGACAGCCAGTTGGGTGCGATCCCGCAGTTCCAGTTTGTCCAGGATGGCGCTCAGGTAATTCCGGACAGTTCCTTCGCTTAAGTAAAGCTGTCCGGCAATTTCCCGGTTGCTGAGGCCTTTCGCCACCAGTTCGATGATTTCCAGTTCCTTGTCGGTGATTCCTTTGGAGGAATAGTCATATTGGGAGCGGTTTACAGGAGCCAGGAAATCGGGAAGCCTGGTGATGATTTCATTTCCGAAAACATTCTGTCCTTTGGCAACGGCTTTTAAAGAGGGCAGCAGGCTTTCAAAATCCTGTTTTAAAAGATATCCTTTTGCGCCCAGCAGCAGGGACTGGACGATGTACTCGTCATCCAAAAATGTGGTCAGAAATAAAATTTTTGCGTCAGCGTGCTGTTTTAAAATAATTTCAGCAGCTTCTAAACCAGTCATTTCATCCATTCGGATATCCATAAGAAGGACTTCCGGACGGTATGTCTCATAGAGCGCGACGGCCTCTTTTCCGTTATTTCCAATTTGTAAAACGTTGATTTCTCCGGAAGCCTCCAAAATGGTTTTCAAAGAAAGGGAAACAAACGGATCGTCATCTACAATGATAATATTCATAATAAACTCCTTATTCATGATCTTCACGGGGAACGGCGGCAAATATCTGAAATCCGTCTTTGGCGGACAGGGAAAAATTACCGTTCAAGTGCTTAATCCGTTCCTGCATATTTGCAATTCCCATACCAGTATGGTTTTGATGGACAGCGGTTCCATTGTCCTTGATAATCAATTGGTACAGGCAGGGATGTTCCCGCAGAGTGATGGAGATTTCACTGCCGTTGCTGTGGCGGGCAATATTGGACAACGCTTCTTTTACAATGGAGATAAAGCAGTATTTTACAGGGGCAGGCACGAAATGTTCCATATCATAATCCAGGTGGATCCGGTAGTCTGAGAACCCGGAGATCAATTCCAGCACAGCCCCTTTCAGGTCGATGGAGTCGTCGTGCAGGTTGTGGACGCTTTCACGGACGGAGGTCATGGCAGTGGACAGAGTTTCGGTCAGGTCCTTAAGTGGTGCTTTCAGATTTTCCTGCTGATTGACTGCAGATAAGGCGCCGGCCTGCAGAATGGAGCGGGAAAGCATATGGCCTACGTTGTCGTGAATTTCCCGCGCGATCCGATTCCGCTCTTTCAAAGTGGCAATGTGGATTTCATGATTTTGCTTTTCAATTAAATCCTTATTTTTCTGCTGGAGAAGCAGGTTGTATTCCGTGGCGCTGTCTCTGAGCAGTCGAAAATTTTCTTCCATTCTGCAAAGCCGAAACGTCTTGGCGGCCAGAATCCATGCAAGGGCAAAGAGAAAAATGACGATCCAGGGACAAAAGGAAGGCATATTTCTCATGGAATAAAAGGGGATCAGGCAGAGGGCAAAGGAAAACGCCCCAGGAAAAAAAGCAATGCTGCCGGCCGCCGGATTTTCCAAAGTGTTCGGATGCGGGGAAGAAACGGTGGTTTGCGCAGATAGCGGTTTGTGATAATGCAGGGGGAAAACAGGAAAGGCAAGGGCCGTTTCATAGAATAAAAGGGGCAGAAAACAGCTGAATTCTGCAGTGCTCAGGCTGATTCCCGCAAACAGAAACCACAGTCCTGTCAGTAAAATTCTGTTTTTGGAAGAAAGGTCCTGCCAGGGCAGGCAGTCTGCATTGCAGCATCCGCAGAAGCAGGTAAAAGTGACGCCAGTCAGGATTGCCAGCACATGAAACAAGCCGGTGGCCGGCATCTGCGCATATAAAAGCAGTGTACAGCAGATAAAAAGTATCAGTTTGTCAGATAGAGTCGTCATAACCGGGTTCCTCCGTAAAAGGGATAAATGCCTGCCGCTGCTGCCTGCAGAACAATTCCGCACCTGTTTCTGTGTTCTGTAAAATTCAATAACGTATGATTATTATAGCACACTCTAAAAATATGTAACAGAAATTTGAAAAAGATGTGACATTTGTCATGGAAAGGAGTGACGCGTGACACTGTTCTAACAGAGTATTTCCTGTTAAAATAAGTACTAGAGCGTGTTTGAAAAATCCTCTGAAAAACATACAAGGATAGAAAGGAATAGGTGTTTGATATGGGAACTGTCATAGAAATAGATAATCTGGTAAAACGGTACAAGGAACTGATTGCGCTGGATCATCTGAAGCTTACGGTGGAGGAAGGGGAAATTTTCGGGCTGTTGGGGCCCAACGGCTCTGGGAAAACCACAGCCATTAACTGTATTCTTGCCCTTTTGTATTTTGATAAGGGAAGTGTGAAAGTATTCGGGGAGGAGATACAGCCCAACAGCTATGAGATTAAGAAAAAGATCGGCGTCGTGCTGCAGAATGTGGCTGTATTCGAGGAACTGACCGTGCAGGAGAATATTGATTATTTCTGCGGATTGTACATTCAGGATAAAAAGCTGCGGAAACAATATGTGGAAGAGGCCATTGTTTTCTCCGGTTTGGAGGATTTTCGGAAATTTTATCCCAAAAAGCTGTCGGGAGGGCTGCTTCGGAGGCTGAATATCGCCTGCGGCATTGCCCATAAGCCCAAACTGATTATTATGGATGAGCCTACGGTTGCGGTAGATCCCCAGAGCCGGAACCGGATTCTGGAAGGAATTTTGGAACTGAATAAAAAGGGGGCCACTGTTATTTATACTTCCCATTATATGGAAGAGGTGGAGCAGATCTGCAGCCGGATTGCTATTTTGGATAAGGGAAGGTGCGTGGCTTCCGGAACCAGTGAAGAACTGAAAGGGATGATTAAGACAGGCGAGAAAATTCACATAGAAGTGATGGGACTTTTGCCTTTCCAGCTGGAGGAAATAAAGGAGCTTCGCCATGTATATAAGGTGGATTACAGAGATGGAATGCTGGAAATCAGGTGCAGCGGCGGGAAGCATAATCTGGTGCATATCCTGGATTATTTCGGAAAACGTGAGATTGGATTCGGCAGAGTGTACTCGGAACTGCCTACGTTGAATGACGTATTTCTGGAAATTACAGGGAAAGAACTGCGGGATTCGGCAGAATAGAATTTAGAAAGAATCCAATGAAATTTGCCGGAGCGAATTCTGTAAAAATATTGTGTGGTTTGGCGAATAAAATCAGAAAGAACGCAATGAACAGGAGGAAGAAAATGTTTTTCAGATTATATAAATACAGTATTTTTCAGTCCCTGAGGGATAAACTGACGCTGTTTTGGAACCTGATTTTTCCCATTGTGCTGGGAACGCTGTTTCAGTTGTCTTTCGGAGGATATGCAGAGGAAGAGGTGATTTTTCGCCAGATTCCGGTGGCATACGCGGCGGAGGAAGAAGAGGAAGCCTTTGGCGAACTGCTGAAAGAACTGGAAGAGGACAGCGGGCTGATCAAGGTGCAGACGGTAGAATATGAAGAAGCCAGGCGGCTTTTGAAAGAGGGAAAGGTGGAGGGGATTTATCATGTGGAGCCGGATACCGGGGCTGTCACATTGATTGTGGCAGAGCAGGAGGTGAATCAGACCATATTAAATTCCATTCTGGAGCAGTATCAGCGGGCCAGCGCCGCCTTTTCAGATATTGCCAGGGAGAATCCGGCGGGAATTCAGGCTGCTGCCGCCTGTTTGGAGGAAGAGTGCCGGTATCTGAAAGCGGGAAGCGTTACCGACGCGTCTATGAATAATACGATGGATTGTTTTTATTCTCTGGTTGCGATGACCTGCCTGATGGGGGCCACCTCCGGGCTGATTGTGGCGTCAGATTTTAAAGCGGACGCCACGCCTCTGGCAGCCAGGCGCGCGGCGGCAGGGGCCAGCCGTATCGGCATGCTGCTGCCGGATCTGGCGGCGAAAATTACTATGCAGTTTCTGTATACGGCACTTTCCATTTGCTATCTGACCTTTGCGTTGGGCATAGACCTGGGAGAGCATTGGGGCCTGATGTTTCTGACGGCTCTGACTGGGAGCATATTGGGAATTATGATTGGTTTTTTTATCGGAGTCGCGGGAAAGATCCGGTATGGAATCAAAGAAGGGCTTTGCATCGGAATTATGCTGGTATCCAGTTTTTTCAGCGGCCTGATGTTTCAGGGGATGGCACGGATTGTGGAAACATATGTGCCTGTGCTGAATCAGATTAATCCGGCCACTTTGGTTTCCAAAGCCCTGTACAGCCTGAATATTTATGACAATCTGGGCCCCTATTTCAGTTGTTTGGGAAGAGCGGCGGTTCTGATTCTGGTTTTGGGAGCCGGGGCGTTTTTACTGGTAAGGAGGGAACGGTATGCAGCTGTTTAAAGTATTTTTTAAGATATTAAATAAAAATAAAGGCCAGTTGATTATGTACACAGTCATTTATCTTTCCCTGGCTTTGCTTATGAGCAATGTTATGAAGGAGCAGGCGGAAGATGAATTTACCGGTGTTTCTCTGGACATTGCCCTGGAAAATAAAGATCAGGGCAGGCTGGGGGCCGCTCTGGAGCAGTATTTAGGGGAGCTTCACAAGCTGCAGGAACTGCCGGAGGGGAAGGAGGCTCTGCAGGACGCCATATATTATGGAGAAATTGATTATGTACTGGTGATACCAGAGGATTTTTCGGAAAAATTTGCGGCAGGAGACAGGGAAGGCCTGCTGGAAGGAACGGCGGTGCCGGGCAGCAGCAGTTCTTATCTGGCGGAACATGATATGGAGAGTTTTCTGAAAACAGCGGATCTGTATGTAAGCGCAGGATTTGCTCTGGAGGATGCCGTGGACCTGACTATGGAAATCTTTGGCTTCCATAGCGGGATGGCTATGCGGCCCGCCGGACGGGAGGCTGAGCAGGATGGCGGGTTTATTATGGAAAATACGAAAGAGAAGAGCAGGGTGGAATTTTTGAATCAGGAGGACGGGCAGCCCTTATCTGAGGGGTTTTATTTCTTTCAGTTTATTCCCTATGTGTTTGTGACCATGATGATTCTGGGAGTGGGCGTGGTGATTAAGACTTTTCAGAATAAGGATTTGTCCGCCAGAAATAAATGTTCCGCTGTGCCTTATCTGCAGCAGAGCCTGCAGATTCTCTTAGGGTGCCTGGTGTATATGCTTGGGGTGTATGCTGTATTTATGGCAATGGCCGGATGCAATACGGGAGGTTATCTGTTTACGCCTCAGGGGATATTAAGCGCAATAAACGCTCTGCTGTTTGCGGTCTGCGCGCTGTGCGTGTCTTGGTTCGCGGTTCAGTTTGCCCCTAACACGGCGGTGCTGAATGCCATGAGCAATGTGATTGGCCTGGGGTTCAGCTTTCTGGGCGGCGTGTTTGTCTCTCTGGACGTGATGGGGGACGCCGCCAGGAAAATTGCCAGATTTGTGCCTTCCTACTGGTATGTGGCTGCCAACCAGGATATCCAGAAAGTAACCGGTTTTTCCGATGCCGGAACGGTATATAAATCATATCTGATGATTGTTATGTTTTCACTGGCGTTTTTTGCAGCGGGACTTCTGGCGAACCGGATGAAATTAAAGAGCAAATAAGAATTTATGGGTTCTGTTTCTTCATGGCAGCCCTCTTACGCAAAGTGGGATCCAAAATCCGCTTGCGGATCCGCAGGCTCTGGGGAGTGACTTCCAGAAGCTCGTCGGTTTCAATAAATTCCAATGCCTGCTCTAAGCTTAAGATTTTGGGCGGGGTCAGCGTCAATGCCTCGTCTGCGCTGGAAGAGCGGGTGTTGGTTAAATGTTTTTTCTTGCAGACATTCAGTTCAATGTCTTCTGGTTTGGCGCTCTGGCCGATTACCATGCCGGCATACACTTTTTCCCCGGGGCCGATAAAGAGGGTTCCACGATCCTGGGCGCCAAAAAGGCCGTAAGTGACGGATTCTCCCGATTCGAAGGCAATGAGGGAGCCTTGTTTCCGATAGGCGATATCCCCCTTGTAAGGCTCGTAGCCGTTAAAAATGGTATTGATAATGCCGTTTCCTCTGGTATCTGTGAGGAATTCGCTGCGGTATCCAATCAGGCCCCGGGAGGGGATGGAAAATTCCAGTCTGGTATAGCCGCCGCTGATGGGCCCCATATTCTGAAGCTCGCCTTTGCGCTGGCTTAATTTCTCAATGACAGCTCCGGTATATTCGTCCGGCACATCCACATAGGCAAGTTCCATAGGCTCTGTTTTCTTGCCCTTATCGTCCTTGTGGTAGAGGACTTCCGCTTTGCTTACCGCAAATTCATAGCCTTCCCTGCGCATATTTTCAATTAAAACAGATAAATGAAGTTCTCCCCGGCCGGAAACTTTTAGGCTGTCCGGGCTGTCGGTTTCTTCCACCCGCAGGGAAACGTCCGTATTAAGTTCTCGAAACAGGCGGTCCCGAATGTGGCGGGAGGTGACGAATTTTCCTTCCTGTCCGGCCAGGGGGCTGTCATTTACAATAAAGTTCATGGAAATGGTGGGCTCGGAGATTTTCTGGAAATCAATGGCGCAGGGATTGTCCGGCGCGCAGATGGTGTCTCCGATGTGAATGTCCGCAATTCCGGAAATGGCTACGATGGAGCCGATTTTTGCCTCCGTTACATCCACTTTATTCAGTCCGTCAAATTCATAGAGCTTGCTGATCCGCACTTTCTGCAGCTTGTCCGGCTCGTGGTGGTTCACAACCACAGCGTCCTGATTGATTTTCAGGCAGCCGTTGTCCACTTTTCCGACGCCGATTCGCCCCACGTATTCGTTGTAGTCGATGGTGCTGATCAATACCTGGGTGTTGGCGTCCGGGTCGCCTTCCGGCGCGGGAATGTATTCCAGGATGGTTTCAAATAATGCAGTCATATCTTTCTTTTCATCATTTAAATCCCTGACTGCGTAGCCGTCTCTGGCGGAGGCGTAAATAAAGGGGCAGTCAAGCTGTTCGTCGGAGGCGTCCAGATCCATAAATAGCTCCAGCACTTCGTCAATGACATCCTCGGGTCTTGCTTCCGGCCGGTCAATCTTGTTGATGCAGACAATTACCGGAAGATCCAGGGCAAGAGCTTTCATCAGCACAAATTTGGTCTGGGGCATGGCTCCCTCAAAGGCGTCCACCACAAGAACCACCCCGTTTACCATTTTCAGCACCCGCTCCACTTCGCCGCCGAAGTCCGCGTGGCCCGGCGTGTCGATAATGTTGATTTTCGTGTCCTTATAAAAAACAGCGGTGTTTTTGGAAAGAATGGTGATTCCCCGCTCTCTTTCAATATCATTGGAATCCATGACACGTTCCTGCACCTCCTGGTTGGCGCGGAACACGCCGCTTTGCTTTAACAGCTCGTCCACCAGGGTGGTTTTGCCGTGATCTACGTGAGCAATAATGGCGATGTTACGGATATCCTCTCGTTTCATTTTCATAAAGTTGTCCTTCTTTCTAAAATAATTATCACTGTATTTTAACACATGATCTGCATTTGATGTTATTCTTTTATTCTGTCCAATTCAGTGAGATTAATACCAGAAGCCATTAGAATGACTTTTAATTCAATGTAACGGCCTTTCATGGCCTGATAGACAGGAGAATCTTTTTCTGCAAGCACCATGTAGTTTTGAAGCCTGGCAAATTCTTCAACATTTTTTTGCATCAGTTCTTTTTCAGTCATTTCTATACCTCCGTAAGTGTACCTGATTTTTCTAATAGGTTGTATCTTATTATAACGGCTGAGACGGGAAGTGTAAAGTGATTATCACTCATCTTTGAATGATTCGAATGATTTCCTTGATTCAAGGGAGGTTAGTGTGTATAATATTGCTGACAGGGAGGGCACAGATGAAACAGAGAGATTTGATTAAAAAACTTGAAGATGGAGGCTTTATTTTTGAAAGGCATGGCGGCAATCACGATATCTATCGAAGAGATAATGAGATAGAGAAAGTTCCGAGGCATAAGGAAATAAATGAGACTTTGGCAAAGATGATATTGAGAAAATGGAAATTATAAGAGGAGGAGTGATTATGAAACAAGTTTATCCGGCTTTTATCGTAAATATCGGTGACGGTTCAGAACATCCGTTTTTAGTGTGTGTTCCCGATATGGAAGTTTTTACAGAAGGCAGCAGCTTTGCGGACGCAATTGAGATGGCAAGGGACGCAATCGGTCTGGCTGGAATCTCTATGGAGGATCATAAAGAAGAACTGCCCGTTCCTTCCGAACAGCAGCAGGCGGTTGAAAAAGTAAAACAGGATACAGAAGAAATTGATTTTTCCAAAGGTATTTTGACCTATATAGATGTTGATTTTTCCGAATATAGAAGAAAAGTGAATATGAAGACTGTCAGAAGAAATGTAGCCCTTCCAGGTTGGCTTGATTATGAGGCCGAACATGCAGGGATTAATGTTTCCAGAGTTTTGCAGGAAGCGTTGATGGAGGCGTTAAATGTAAAAAGGCATCTTTCCTGAATGAAATAGTTATCTTGTTTGCCCAATGGTTTGCCGTTTATCTTAAAAATACTTGAATCTGTTGGCAAACCATCCGGTTCACAGGCAGATCCATTTATTTTTCTTGTATTGTAAATTTCAGTCTGCTATAATGAAACACGAAGGAAATAAAGAGGAGGATTGTCTCATGAATGGTGAGAATAACATGTATGAAAACCGCCCTAAGCTGCAAAAAGACCCGCAGCCAGACAGCGGTCAGTGGCAGCAGGGAAGCAGCCCTCAGTCTGAGAGTGGCCAATGGCAGCAGGGAAGCAGCTTCCAGTCTGACAACAGTCAGTGGCAGCAGGGAAGCAGCCCCCAGTCTGATAACGGTCAGTGGCAGCAGGGAAGCAGTCCGCAGCCTGACTATAACCAACAGGGAAGTTACAGCCAGCCCGATTACAGTCAGCAGAATTACAGCCAGCAGAATTATAGCCAGCCCAGTTCCGGTTTTGGAATTGCTTCCATGGTCTGCGGAATTTTGGCGCTGATTACCTGCTGTCTGTGGTGCACCTGCATTCCCCTGGCAGTGGTATCCATTGTGCTGGGAATTCTGCAGATTCAGAAGGGAACGGCCAAGGGAATGGCGATTGCGGGGATTGTCTGCTCTTCCATCGGACTGATTTTATTTATTGCCCTGACGATTTATGGCAATTATCTTCAGAGCTCCGGATTATACAATGAGATTATGAGGGAACTGCAGATGGAAATGGCTCAGTAAGGAGGCAGTTTGGACATTAAAAAGAAACTTCCCGTCGGCATTGAAAGTTTTCGGGAAATCCGCGCCGAAGATTTTTATTATGTGGATAAGACAGGGATGATCAGGGATTTGCTTGGGCATTGGGGAAAGGTGAATCTGTTTACCCGCCCCAGAAGATTCGGCAAGTCCCTGAATATGGATATGCTGAAAACATTTTTTGAATACGGCTGCGACGGTACTGTGTTTGATGGTCTGGAAATTGCAGGAGAAGGGGAATTATGCCGGAAATATATGGGCAGATTCCCTGTAATTTTCATTACCCTCAAAGATATTGCAGCCCGCAGCTTTGCGGGCGCGGCAGCCTCCCTGTGGTCTGTCATTGGCGGTGAGGCCCGGAGGTTTTCTCTTTTAAGGAACAGCAGCCAGCTGACGTTGGAGGAGAAACAGCAGTACTGCCGGCTGACCCAGACAGATCTGGATTTTCAAAACGGCGATATTGCGTCAGAGGAAAGGCTGAAGGGAAGTCTCTTTCAGTTATCAGAGCTTCTCGAGAGACATTACGGGCAAAGGGTGATATTGCTGATTGACGAATATGACGTGCCCTTAGAAAAAGCGTACCATGCAGGATATTATGATGAAATGGCCGGCCTTTTGGGAAGTCTGCTTGGCCGGGCGCTGAAAGGCAATAACAGCCTTCATTTCGCGGTGTTGACCGGGTGTTTGAGAGTAGCCAAAGAAAGCATTTTTACCGGATTAAACAATTTCAAAATTTATTCTGTTTCCGATGTTCGGTTTGGAGAATATTTTGGATTTACCGACGCGGAAGTGAAAGATATGCTCAGGTATTACGGTCTTGAGGAAGCTTATCCCGTTTTGAAGGATTGGTATAACGGCTACCAGATGGGCCGTGCGGACGTTTACTGCCCCTGGGACGTAATTAATTATATTGATTTGCTGCGGGCAGAACCGGAGGCTGTTCCAAGAGCCTTCTGGATCAACACCAGCGGAAATGATATTATCCGAAAATTTCTGAATCTGGCCAAACAGAACACCCGCAGGGAAATGGAGTGTCTGATTGCAGGCGAAAGTATTTGCAAAAAAATAAATCAGGAATTAACTTACCGGGAATTATATCAAAATATAGAGAATCTGTGGAGCGTACTGTTTACCACCGGCTATTTAACCCAACGGGGAAGAGAAGGCGAGTTTTGTCATCTTATCATCCCCAATCAGGAAATCCGCAAAATTTTTACAGAGCAGATTCAGGAATGGTTTCAGGAAGAAATGCAAAAAGATACCCTAAGGCTGGATGCTTTCTGTAATGGATTTGTACAGGGAGATATTGCGGAAATTGAAAGACAATTTAATTTCTGGCTAAAAAAGACCATCAGCATCCGTGATACAGCGGTAAAAAAAGAGAAAAAAGAAAATTTCTACCATGGGATTCTATTGGGCCTGCTGAGCCGCAGAGAGGATTGGGAGTTAAGTTCTAACGCCGAAGCGGGAGAGGGGTACAGTGATATTCTTGTGAAAGATGAAGATGAGAACCTGGGGATTGTGATAGAAGTGAAATATGCCCAGGACGGAGATCTGGAAGCAGGCTGCAGGAAAGTTCTGACGCAGATAGAAGAGAAAGATTACGCGGCTGGCTTCGCGGAAGAAGGAGTCCAAAAGATTCTCAAATACGCCGTTGCCTGTTACAAAAAGCGGTGCAAAGTACAGATGAATTCTTGACAAGGGGGAATTCAGGCTTTATAATGGGTAACAGCTTTAAGACAAAGACAATGACGAAGACAGTAAGGCAGTATTCCAACATATGGAATATTCCGGAGAGAGCCGGAATATTTTGCAGCGAGCCGGGAGGGTGTGAGCCGGTATCAGTAGAAGCTGCCTGAACATCACTTCCAAGTTGCCCTCTGAACTTTCTTCTTTTGACGCGTTGCAGAGGATGAAACAGTAAGCAGGGACGGCCCGTTCCTCCGTTATGGGAACCGCGTATGCTGGCGAATGCCTGCTGCCAACCGTCTGCGCGTCAGCTCGTGTTTCCCTCATTATGGGAACTGCGTATGCTGCCAGACGTTTTCGGGCGCCGTCAAAGTACATTGTAACAGGTGGTAACGACGCATGATATGGCTTCGTCCTTTTACAAAAGGGACGGGGCTATTTTTAATGAAAGGAGCAAATACTCATGTACAACAAAGTGGAAACCAACTTAAACTTTGTGGAGAGAGAAAAACAGATTGAGAAGTTCTGGAAAGACAACGATATTTTCCGAAAAAGCATGGAGAACCGGAAAGAGGGAGAGGTCTACACCTTTTACGACGGCCCTCCAACGGCCAACGGCAAGCCCCATATCGGGCATGTGCTGACCCGCGTGATCAAGGATATGATTCCCAGATACCAGACCATGAAAGGGAAAATGGTTCCCCGCAAGGCGGGATGGGACACCCACGGCCTGCCGGTGGAGCTGGAAGTGGAAAAACTGCTGGGTCTGGACGGCAAAGATCAGATTGAAGCATACGGCTTAGAGCCTTTTATTGATAAATGCAAGGAAAGCGTCTGGAAATATAAGGGTATGTGGGAGGATTTCTCCGGCACTGTGGGATTCTGGGCGGATATGGACAACCCCTACGTCACCTACCACAATGATTTCATTGAATCCGAATGGTGGGCGCTGAAAGAGATCTGGAATAAAAAGTTACTGTATAAGGGCTTTAAGATCGTGCCCTACTGCCCCCGCTGCGGAACCCCTTTGTCCGCGCAGGAAGTGGCCCAGGGCTATAAAACAGTAAAGGAACGTTCCGCAATTGTGCGGTTTAAGGTAAAAGACGAGGACGCTTATTTTCTGGCATGGACCACAACCCCCTGGACTTTGCCCTCTAACCTGGCTCTCTGCGTGAATCCGGAGGAAACCTACTGCAAGATCAAGGCGGCAGACGGAATTACCTATTATATGGCGGAAGCTTTGATGGACAAAGTAATGGCGGCCCTTCTGGACAAAGAGCAGCAGGAGAGCGGCGCAAAGGCCTATGAAGTGCTGGAAACTTACAAGGGAACCGACCTGGAATACCGGGAGTATGAGCCTTTGTATGAAGGCGCGAGAGAAGCAGCCGAAAAACAGCATAAGAAAGCTCATTTTGTCACCTGCGACGCGTATGTTACCATGACTGACGGTACAGGAATTGTCCATATCGCGCCGGCGTTCGGTGAGGACGACTCCAAAGTGGGCAGAAAATATGACCTGCCTTTTGTGCAGTTTGTCAACGGAAAGGGAGAACTGACCGAAGGCGCGCCCTTTGCAGGCACTTTCTGCAAAAAGGCAGATCCCATGATTCTCCAGGATTTGGAAGATCGGGGCCTTTTATTTGACGCGCCTAAATTTGAGCATGAATATCCCCATTGCTGGCGCTGCGATACGCCGCTGATTTATTATGCGAGAGAATCCTGGTTTATCAAGATGACGGAAGTGAAGGAAGATTTGATCCGCAACAACAATACCATCAACTGGATTCCGGAAAGCATCGGCAAGGGCCGGTTCGGCGACTGGCTGGAAAATGTCCAGGACTGGGGCATTTCCAGAAACCGTTACTGGGGGACGCCGCTGAATATCTGGCAGTGTGAATGCGGCCATATGCATTCCATCGGAAGCATTGCGGAACTGAAAGAGATGTCTGACAACTGTCCGGAGGAAATTGAACTGCACCGTCCCTATATTGATGAAGTGACCATCAAATGTCCCAAATGCGGAAAAGAAATGCACCGTGTGCCGGAAGTGGTGGACTGCTGGTTTGATTCCGGAGCAATGCCCTTTGCCCAGCACCATTATCCCTTTGAAAATAAAGAGGTGTTTGAACAGCAGTTCCCGGCGGATTTTATTTCAGAAGCGGTAGACCAGACCAGAGGGTGGTTTTATTCCCTGCTGGCGGAATCCACCCTGCTATTTAACAAGGCTCCTTATGAAAATGTGATTGTACTGGGCCATGTCCAGGATGAAAAAGGCCAGAAAATGAGCAAATCCAAGGGAAACGCGGTAGATCCTTTTGAGGCCCTGGAAACTTACGGCGCAGACGCCATCCGCTGGTATTTCTATATCAATTCCGCTCCCTGGCTGCCCAACCGGTTCCATGGAAAAGTTGTCCAGGAGGGGCAGCGGAAATTTATGGGAACACTGTGGAATACCTACGCGTTCTTTGTATTGTACGCAAACATTGATAATTTTGACGCTTCGAAATATACGCTGGAATACGATCAATTATCTGTAATGGATAAGTGGCTGCTGTCCAAACTGAACACGCTTGTGACTCAGGTTGACGAAAACCTGGGCAATTACCGGATTCCGGAAGCGGCAAGAGCATTGCAGGAATTTGTGGATGATATGAGCAACTGGTATGTGCGGAGAAGCAGAGAGCGGTTCTGGGCAAAAGGCATGGAGCAGGATAAAATCAACGCTTATATGACCTTGTACACAGCATTGGTAACTGTCAGCAAAGCGGCGGCTCCCATGATTCCTTTCATGGCAGAGGATATTTACCGGAACCTGGTGTGCAGTGTGGACAGTTCCGCTCCGGAGAGCGTGCATCTGTGCGATTTTCCAGTGGCGGATGCTTCCATGGCAGATCCAGAGCTGGAGAAAAATATGGATGCGGCGCTGAAAATCGTGGTGATGGGAAGGGCCTGCAGAAACAGCGCCAATATCAAGAACCGTCAGCCCATCGGAAAAATGTTTATCAAAGCAGCCGAAGAACTTCCGGAGCTGTTTGTGAATATTATAGAAGAAGAACTGAATGTGAAACAGGCAGTGTTTACCGAGGATGTCAGCAGCTTTACAGATTATACTTTTAAGCCCCAGCTTCGTACGGTAGGGCCCAAATACGGCAAAGTTTTAGGACAGATTCAGAAGGCTCTCTCGGAGCTTGACGGCAATCAGGCCATGTCAGAACTGAAATCCAAAGGGAGCATTACCCTTGACAGCGTAAACGCGGACGTTGTATTATGTGAAGAGGATCTGCTTATCACTATGACACAGCAGGAAGGCTATGTGACAGAAAGTGATAACGGGTTAACCGTTGTTCTGGATACCAATTTAACGCCGGAATTGATTGCGGAAGGTTTTGTTCGGGAATTAATCAGCAAAATCCAGACCATGCGCAAAGAAGCAGGGTTTGAGGTCATGGATCAGATTCACGTTTCCTGGCAGGCAGGCGAAGCCATTGCCGAGATTTTCCAGAATTACGGAGAGCAGATTCAGTCGGAAGTGCTGGCTGTCAGCATTTCCGGGGATGCAGTCAAAGGATATGAAAAAGAATGGAATATTAATGGGGAAAAAGTGGTTCTGGGAGTGGAAAAAGTTTGATTGGAAATGAACGGCCGAATATCCGAAGCCTGGAACAGACGCTCTTTGAAACCGGAAACGAACGGCCGAATATCCAAAGCCTAGAACAGACGCTCTTTGAAACCGGAAACGGAAGTTCTGAAATTTCGGGAAAAGAGGGCTGCATGCAGACATCACCAGAGAGGAAGGAGAAATATTATGCAGAATCAGATGTTTGAGAAAGAAAAATTTATTCAGGAGATTAAAGATAATGTAAAAAACCTTTACCGCAAGACCTTAGATGAGGCTTCCCAGCAGGAAGTGTACCAGGCAGTGTCCCAGGCGGTAAAGGAAGTTGTCATTGACCAGTGGCTTGCAACACAGAAAACTATGGAGAAGGAAGATCCCAAGATGGTGTACTACATGTCCATGGAATTTCTGATGGGAAGGGCATTGGGAAATAACCTGATTAATCTGACTGCTTACAAGGAAGTAAAAGAAGCGCTGGAAGAAATCGGATTTGATCTGAATGTCATTGAAGACGAAGAGCCGGATCCGGCATTGGGAAACGGCGGTCTGGGAAGACTTGCAGCATGTTTCATGGAGTCCCTTTCCACTCTGGGATATCCGGCATATGGATGCGGCATCCGCTACCGTTACGGGCTGTTCCGCCAGAAAATCGAGAATGGTTTCCAGGTGGAAGTGCCGGATAACTGGTTAAAGGATGGTTATCCCTTTGAAATGCGCCGTCCGGAACATACGTTTCAGGTAAGATTCGGCGGATATGTCCGCTCAGAAGGGGATCCCAGCGGAAAGACCAAGTTTATCCACGAAGGATATCAGACCGTCCGGGCTGTGCCTTACGACATGCCGGTGGTTGGATACAATAACAATATGGTAAACGCGTTGATCGCCTGGGATGCTGAGCCGGAGGAATATTTTGAGCTGGACGCCTTTGACAAGGGCGATTACAAGAAGGCAGTGGAGCAGGAGAATCTGGCCAGAAACCTGGTGGAAGTGCTCTATCCCAATGACAATCACATTCAGGGAAAAGAGCTGCGCTTAAAACAGCAGTATTTCTTTGTGTCCGCCAGCGTGCAGCGCGCCGTTGCCCGCTATAAGAAATATCACACGGATCTGCATAAACTGCCGGAGAAGGTGGCCATTCAGTTAAATGACACCCATCCCACTGTAGCGGTGGCAGAGCTGATGCGCATCCTTTTGGATGAAGAAAATATGGAATGGGATGAGGCATGGGCAATTACTACCCGCACCTGCGCTTACACCAACCATACCATTATGTCAGAGGCGCTGGAGAAATGGCCCATTGAGATTTTCTCCCGGCTGCTGCCCAGAATTTACCAGATTATTGAGGAAATCAACCGCCGTTTTATTCTGGACATTGAGAAGAAGTTCCCCGGCGATTATAATAAAGTAAAGAAAATGGCAATTATTTTTGACGGCCAGGTAAAAATGGCTCATCTTGCCATTGCGGCAGGCTGCTCTGTCAACGGCGTGGCAAGGCTGCATACAGAGATTTTGAAAAATCAGGAGCTTCATGAATTTTATCAGATGTTCCCGGAAAAATTCAATAATAAGACCAACGGAATCACCCAGAGAAGATTCCTGTACCACGGCAATCCGCTGCTGGCAGAATGGGTGAATAAATATATCGGAAATGACTGGGTAACCAACCTGCCCCATCTGGCAAAACTGGCCGTCTATGCCGACGACGAGAAGGCACAGCAGGAATTTATGAACATTAAATACCAGAATAAGCTGCGTCTGGCAGAGTATATCCGCAAGCATAACGGCATTGAGGTAAATCCCCGTTCTATCTTTGACGTGCAGGTAAAACGTCTCCATGAATACAAGCGTCAGCTTTTGAATATTCTGCATGTGATGTATCTGTACAACAAGATTAAGGAGCATCCGGAGATGGAATTCTATCCCAGAACCTTTATTTTCGGGGCAAAGGCAGCGGCAGGCTACCGCATTGCCAAGCTTACCATCAAGCTGATTAACAGCGTGGCAGATGTGATCAACAACGACGCTTCCATCAACGGCAAGATTAAAGTAGTGTTTATTGAAGACTATAAGGTTTCCATAGCAGAAAGGATTTTTGCGGCGGCAGATGTGTCCGAGCAGATTTCCACCGCCAGCAAAGAGGCCTCCGGTACCGGAAATATGAAATTTATGTTAAACGGCGCTGTAACGCTGGGAACCATGGACGGAGCGAATGTGGAGATTGTGGAAGAAGTAGGAGAAGAGAACGCGTTTATTTTCGGAATGAGTTCTCAGGAAGTCATCGATCATGAGCAGAAACGGGATTACAATCCTATGGAAATTTTCAACAATGATCAGGATATCCGCCAGGTATTGATGCAGCTGATCAATGGAATGTATTCTAGGAATGATTCCGAATTGTTCCGTCCGCTGTACAATTCCCTGCTGAATACACAGGATACCCAGTATGCGGACACCTATTTCATCCTGAAAGATTTCCGTTCCTACGCAGAAGCGCAGAGCAGGGTGGAACAGGCTTACCGGGACGAAAAGCGCTGGGCGAAAATGGCAATGCTCAATACCGCCCATTCCGGCAAATTTACTTCTGACCGGACCATTCAGCAGTATGTGGATGACATCTGGCATCTGGATAAAATTAAAGTGGAAATGCCCAAATAAACCAGGGCATGTTTCAAATACGCTCTGGCGTCATCCTCAGCCTGTCTGACAGAAAGGAAAAAGAGATATGGAAACAATGAAGTTTTGGAACACGCGCCGGCGCAGGGCGGCAGTATTTGCGGCGTCCGCCCTGCTGGCTATGGGCGCTCTGGCAGGCTGCAAGGATGAAGAGGCCCTCAAGAACCAGCAGGCCTACCGGCAGGTGGGGATGAATAAACTGAGCGAGGGCAGCTATGAAGAGGCTGCGGAAGCTTTTCAGAAAGCATTGGATCAGTCCAACGCAGTGGTGACGGATATGGAAATCGACACCTGCTATTATAAGGCCACCGCCCAGTACAAAAGCGGAGACGCCAAAGGGGCTTTAGAGACCTGCAAGGCTCTGATTGATTATGATAAGAAGGATTACAAGGCCTATTATCTGCGGGGCTGCATTTACCTGAAGGAAGAAGACCGGGAAAACGCCATGAAGGATTACCGGAAAGCTTTTGAAACCAGCGGAAATGATTACGAAATGTATGTTTCAGCCTACGAAAGCCTGAAAAACGCCGGCTGGGATTCAGAAGCGGAAGAAGTGCTGACAGCGGCGTTAAAGCTGAAGGCAGACAAGCCGGAGGAGTACCGGGAACGGGGCCATATTTATCTTCTGCAGGGGGATTACGAGAATGCCAAAAAGGAATTGGACCAGGCAATTAACAGCGATGATGTGAAGGCGCTGCTGTATCTGGCCCAGGTCTATGACGCTCAGGGAGACGCCAGCCAGGCGGCAGCCCTGTATGAAAGCTATATTTCCAAAAATAATTCAGATGTGTCAACCCTGGTGGCCCTGGGAGATATGCAGATGGAAGCCGGCAATTACAGCCAGGCGCTGGAATTCTATCAGCAGGCGCTGTCGGTGGAGAATCCCCCCAAGGAACAGCAGCTTCGGCGCAATGAGATCATTGCCTGCGAGCGGATGCAGAATTTTGAGGCGGCCAGAGAGAAAATGCTGGCTTATCTAAAGGATTATCCGGAGGATGAAGAGGCCCAGAAGGAGTATACTTTTTTGCAGACCAGATAAGACACGCTCTAAGGAACTGTTCACAAGTTATTTCTGAACAGTTCCTCATAGACTTTGCTGATTTGCGTGGGATGCCGGGAAAGTGTTTTTATAGATTGCAGAAAGGGATGGAAGCAGATGGGGATTTATCTAAATAGTGAAACTGCCTATACTTTGTATAAAAATGAGACAAAGAAGCCGTACTTTGTAGATAAATCGCTGCTGCTAGAAGAATTGTTTCCGCTGGTGGAAGAGGGGACGAATTACATCTGTGTCATACGCCCCAGGCGGTTTGGAAAAACGGTAGCGGCAAATATGATCGCTTCGTTTTTTTCCAATGTCCGGGATTCCGCCGATATTTTCGACTCCCTGAAGATAAGCCGGAATGAGCAATACGAGACTTATCGGAATCAGTATATGGTGATTCATATCTCATTCAGCGATATTTCAGGCCAGTGCGCGTCTTACAGAGATTATATCAGGAAAATTGAAAAGCGGCTGGTAAAGGATTTAAGGAAAGCATTTCCAGAGGCGGAATTGGATCAGGAAGATTCTGCTGTGGACGCCTTATTGGAAGTGTATGCAGAAAACAGCGCTCATCGGTTTATTTTTGTGATGGATGAATGGGATTTTCCGTTTCATCAGGACTTTGCCGCAGAAGAAGAGAAGCGGGAATATCTGAGATTTCTGCGGAGCCTTTTGAAAGACCGGCCTTATGTGCTGTTGGCTTACATGACAGGAATTCTTCCCATTGCCAAATATTCCAGTGGTTCGGAACTGAATATGTTTGCGGAATTTACAATGGCCTCAGAGCAAAGATTCAGCGAATATTTCGGGTTTACAGAAACAGAGGCGGATCAATTATTTGACAGATACCGCAAGAATACGGCGGGAATTTGGCATGTTACCAGAGAAGGACTAAAAAGATGGTATAATGGGTATCACAGCAAGGCTGGCGGCCGGTTATATAATCCCCGCTCTCTGGTATTAGCGTTATCCAATAATAATCTTGGCAATTATTGGACAAGTTCAGGGCCTTACGATGAGATTTTTTATTATATCAAACATAATGTAGCGGCAGTGAGGGAGGATTTGGCGCTGATGGCGTCCGGGCATGCCGTACCTGTGAAAGTGCGGGAGTATGCAGCGGCGTCCATGGACTTGACCACACGGGATGAGATTTTTTCCGCAATGGTGGTGTATGGATTCTTAACTTATGAAAATGGAAAAGTTTCTATTCCGAATAAAGAGTTAATGGATAAATTTGATGAAATGCTGCAAAAAGAATCTTCCCTGGGTTATGTTTATCGCTTGGCCAGAGAGTCCCAGCGAATGTTAGAAGCTACTTTGGCAGGGGATACGGATACCATGTCGGAAATTCTTGAAATTGTGCACGATACTGAGACGCCGCTGTTACGCTATAACCATGAGACAGAATTGACAGCGGTTGTAAATCTGGCGTACCTGGCCGCAAGAGACAGATACCGTGTGGAACGGGAAGATAAAGCCGGGATTGGATATGTGGATTTTATATTTTATCCGGAAGCGGATAAGAGCGCGGATTGTATTATTTTGGAATTGAAAGCAGGCCACAGTCCAGAAGAGGCAATTTGTCAGATTAAGGAGAGAAAGTATGATCTGCGGTTTCGGGCGAGGCCGGGGGAAAGGCAAAAATATACCGGGCGGATTCTGGCTGTGGGGATTGGATATGGGAAAGAGAAGAAAGAACACAGGTGTAAAGTAGAGGTATTATAAAGGAAAGGGCAATTATGCTGGATGATGAGAATCGGCGTAATTGCCTTTTTTCTGTAAATTTCGGGTTCTGGTAGCATGAGAGTTTTTCTTGTACAGATTATGGTGGTTAGATAGTAACGATAATGACATCTAGCCTGGGCATTTTCCGGCCTTAACGGAAAAAAGACCCCCGAAATGCCCTTCGGGGGTCTTTATATGGTGTGTACCTATGATAGAGTACTGCCATATCCATTTGCCTACTAGGCATTATAGCATATGTAAATATTGAACGCAATATGCTTTCTAAAAGATTTTCTAGCGCAATGAGAATCAGTACAATTCACACCCATGCCAATCAGTGGGACGATTGGCATGGGTGTGAAAAACAACGAGAAGCGGCATAATTGCCTTTTTTCTGCAAATTATAGAGCAAATCATACGGAAAAATGCAACAATTTCTATCAAATTGTTGCATTTTTCATTTACACAGATAATATCGGCTCTTTCCTCACATACTTAACCTCTTTCTAAAAAAATTTCTAAAAATTTTTTTAGAATCAACTCTCGCAACTCCTTTGTTTTTCAGGGGTTCCGCATCCATGCAACAGTTTGATAGAAAGTGTTGCATCTCAAAAATCATCAGGAAGTGATTTCCAGGCCGCGTTCCGGAAGGAAAATTTTCCCAGGCGGCAGGAAGAGCAAACAAGGAGGTTCCCATGCTGAAATTAACAGTAAAGGCCGGCGAATATTTATTGGTCGGAGATGAAGTAAAAGTGGTATTTACCGGAGGCAGTTCCAATAACCTGCATGTTCTGGTGGATGCGCCCAAGTCCATGAATATCGTCCGGAGCACAGCGTTGGAGAAATACGGATTGGCTGCAGAGCCGGGGAATGAAGTGAAGCATCACAGAGACAAAGAATTGTCCCCGGAAGCCAAGGAAAAGATTAAAGCAATTCTTATGGAGGAACGGCGGAAGGCCAGGAAACAGAAACAATAGCTGCGGGAAACCAAAAGAAGTACAGCGGTATCAAAGCCCGAACTATGGCGAAGAACTGGAAGACAGCGGTAATAATGCGGGGGTAACCTAGGGCTCCTGCTTATTATATAAGGCTCCCGTTCAGGAAATGGGAAGCTGACCCAAAATGCACGCAAACGGATTTGCGGCATTCGTTACCACCTGCAGAACAGGGGTAACAGATACCTGGAATTATATGATATCCAGGCATAAGACCATAAACAACAAGGAGGAAAAATATTATGGCAATGGTAGTACAACACAATCTTACAGCAATGAATGCAAACCGTCAGTTAGGCGTAACAACAAGTTCACAGGCAAAATCATCTGAGAAATTATCATCCGGTTACAGAATCAACCGTGCAGGGGATGACGCAGCAGGATTGAAGATTTCTGAGAAAATGAGAAGCCAGGTGCGCGGCCTGAATAAGGCATCCAGAAATGCGCAGGATGGTATCTCTTTGATTCAGACGGCAGAAGGCGCGTTAAATGAAGCTCATTCAATCTTACAGCGTATGAATGAGCTGGCAGTTCAGGGCGCCAACGACACCAACCAGAGTATTGACCGTGATGCGATTGATCAGGAACTTGAGGCATTGACAGCAGAACTTGATCGGATTTCTGAAACTACTCAGTTCAACAAACAGGAATTGTTAGATGGAAGCTTTTCAGACAAGAAACTTCAGGTTGGGGCAAATGCAAATCAGAGTATCAGTATTAGTATTGGAAAGATGGACGCAAAGTCAATCGGCTTGAAAGATATTAAATATTTTGCGGGAACAGATACCATATCGTATTCTAATATTTCTTATATGGGTGCGGAATATAAATATGATACAAGTAAGAGTGCTTCAGCTAATCAGGATGCGTTCTTGAGTGTAGTAAAAGAAGTTGGAGAAGCTGCCTTTACAGATGATATGATCGGTATGAATGAAAGCGGGAAGTATACGCTTGGTTCTACTGCTTACAGTACAATAGAAGATGCGAAAGCAGCAGGGCCGTCTGCGCTTGCGTCTAAATATGCAGCGGCGGCAGGATCAAAATGGAGTGAGCTGTTATCAGGAGCAAAGACTAGCGGAACAACAGCAGGCGGATTTGGAGATTCTGCAGATTTGGGCATGCCTACGGTATCAGATTTTGATAAGGCAAACGCTACATTAAAGGCCGTTCAAAATGCGATTAATATTGTATCCACCCAGCGTTCCGCACTTGGCGCAATCCAGAACAGATTGGAACATACAGTTGCTAACCTGGATAATGTGTCTGAAAATACACAGGCGGCAGAGTCCAGAATCCGTGATACGGATATGGCTTCTGAGATGGTGGAATACAGCAAGAATAATATTCTTGCGCAGGCGGGTCAATCTATGCTTGCGCAGGCTAATCAGTCCACGCAGGGTGTACTGTCGCTGCTTCAGTAAATTATCGTTAGTTATTCAAAATAAAAAAGCCGGCTCTGGCCGGCTTTTTTATTCGAAGCAAAGGGAGGACAGATGGAGGAGAAAATACAGAATTTGTATGGAAATATTAATTTTCTTGGCTTTCATGCGACCTATCACCGTGACAATAATTATGTGGAAAACAGTAAAGGGGTTTTTTTACAGGTTCAGGAGTTTGTTCAGTGGTTTATGGAACAAAGATTTGGGTTTGAATCGGAAGTGTATGAGAATTTGCTAGATATTTTAAAAGATTGCGAAACGGCCCTAAAAGAACATGATAATGTTCTGATGATGGATGCTTTGGAGCAGGGGATATCGGGGTATCTGGAGATGTTTCTCTCAGAAAAATATTTCAGGGAAAAGGAGAGCGCTTATGTCGGAGAGATTAAAGGACAGGAATCTTAAAACGCTGGAGAAACGTTTTCCCGGGATCTGTAAAATCATAGAAGAAAAAAGGGAAGAATTGTTGAAAAAGGAAGCGGTGCATATTGCGGAAGAAACAGCGTTTAGTGGGGAAAAAATTCTGGTGGTTGAAACAGCAGAGCGTAGGCTGTATCTGGCAGGGCGGCGCGATCCAAAAGCTCATCCGGTGAACCAGATTTCTGTATTAGGTAAAATTGTACCTAATGCTCCGGTTTTTATTCTGGGGATGGGTAATATTCATTACCTGGAAGAACTTACAGCCCAAACGGATGAAAGTGTAATTGTAATGCTATATGAGCCGTTGTTTTCTGTATTTGAAAAACAATTAGAACGGGTGGATTTTGAAGAGATATTCGGCAAGCGGACAATTGTCCTTATTATAGAAGGCATTAATGAGGACGGAATGGAAAGCATTGCGGAAACTATGCTTCAGGGAGATAAGATCCCGCTTATGAAATATTTCGTATTGCCCAATTATGTTGAATTATGCCAGGAACAGGTGAGTAATTTTTTAGAACTTCTGGTAAAGAAAACGGAAAGATATTATGTAGGAATTGGAACAAGGATGTTTTTCAGCCCTTATCAGGCGGAAAATTTTTATCATAATGTGCAGTATATCGGGACAGGATATAAGGCATTTCAGCTTCTGGGCACGATCCCTAATGATATTCCGGCATTTGTGGTGTCAGCAGGGCCTTCCCTAAACAAGAATATAAAAGAGTTGAAGCGGGCAAAAAATAAATCTTTTATCATTGCAGTGGATACAGCGGTTAAGCCATTGCTGCGGGAAGGGATTCTCCCAGATATGTTTGCTACACTGGATGGAATTAAACCGTTGGAACTGGTGGAGACAGAACAAGCCAGAGAATTGCCTCTTTTGACTATGGTTACTGCAGCAAGTGCAATCTTGGATTATCATACCGGAAAAAAGTTTTTTATTGACGAAGGTTATAATTATATTAGAAAATTATTTGAAATGAATGGAAAAGGGCTGGAGGGATTTCCCGTTGGAGGTTCTGTTGCTACCTTGGCCTTTTCCTTAGCATGCCACCTTGGATTCCAAAAAATTGTTTTTGTAGGGCAGGATTTGGCCTATACAGATAATAAATCTCATGCAGACGGCACATTTCGGGAAAAAATGCCCGAGGAAGATACAGAAGAATTTATCAGGGTCCCTGGAAATTATGTAAAGGAACTTCCGACGTTGAAAAATTTGGATGGTTACCGTAAATGGTTTGGGGAATATATCGAATGGTGGACAAAGGGTCATGAAACGGTATTTATCAATGCTACAGAGGGTGGAGCCAGGATTGAAGGGACAAAGTTAATGCCGTTGGCAGAGGTTATTGACCAGGAGTGTGTCAAGGAGGTAGATATTTCCTCCTGCATGGATCGTCTGAAACCAGTGTTTAATGAAGAAGAGAAGAAAAATATTTGGTCTTATCTGCAGGAAACGCCAAAGCAAGTTCATCAGATTGTAACTCATGCCAAAGAAGGGAAAAAGCTTTATCAGCAATTGAACAAGCTATGTCAAAAAGCGAATGTGGATAAACAGGCATATCTGAAAATTTTAAAACGGGTAAAGCGCAACCGGAAAAAAATTGAGGAAAACCCGAATTATCAGCTTTTGAGTGAGTCCATGACGAAGGCAGAGCAGATTATCCGTTCCGGGCAATATCTAAGGCGGGAAACAATTGAGGAAGAGGGGATAGAACTTGCAAGGCAGGGAAAGAAATATATGGAATTATTAGAAGAATATGCCACAATTATGGAGGAATATACAAAAAAAGTATTTAGTTCCCAGGATGAGGAAAGTTCCGAGAAATAGCAATGATAAAAAAGTCGGGCAAATGGATAGGCAGTAGGATAAATCAGGAGGAAATGTTATGTTAAATCGGAAAACGATTCTTATTACAGGAGGAACTGGCTCTTTTGGGAGCGCATTTACGGAATATGTTTTGACCCATTACGAACCAAGGAAAATCATTATCTATTCCCGTGACGAATTCAAACAATTCCAGATGGCGGATAAATTTCGGAAATACAAAGAGAAGCTGAGATTTTTTATCGGTGATGTGCGGGACAGGGATCGGATGTTTCGGGCATTGGACGGAGTGGATTATGTGATTCATGCGGCGGCGCTGAAACAGGTGCCGGCCTGTGAGTACAATCCCATAGAAGCAGTGAAAACAAATATTGTGGGGGCTATGAATCTTGTGGACGCAGCGCTGGATCGCGGTGTAAAGCGGGTGGTGGCTCTGTCCACGGACAAAGCGGTAAATCCCATTAATCTTTACGGCGGAACCAAACTGGTGTCTGATAAATTATTTATTGCGGCAAATGCTTATTCCGGAGAAAAAGACGTCTGCTTTTCTATTGTACGTTATGGGAATGTGGCCGGAAGCAGGGGATCGGTCATTCCTTTTTTCCGGCAGATGATAGATCAGGGAGAAAAAACGCTTCCCATTACAGACTACCGTATGACTCGGTTCTGGATCAGCCTGGAAGAAGGGGTGCAGCTTGTGATTAAAGCTTTGGGAGAAGCAAAAGGTGGGGAGACGTTTATCTCAAAAATCCCGTCTTTTAAAATTACTGATTTAGCCCGGGCGATGGCTCCGGAATGCTCCACAGAAGAAGTGGGAATTCGGGAGGGTGAGAAACTGCATGAGATTATGGTAACCAGAGAAGATTCTGCGATGACGTATGAATATGAAAAACATTATATTATATATCCCCATTACAGTTGGTGGGAAGAGCGCCGCATACTTCCCGGCGGGAAAAAGGTTGCGGAGGGCTTTGAATACAGTTCCGGTACAAATACAGAGTGGCTGAACACAGAACAGCTTCGGGAATTGCTGGCAGGAATGCATGCGGGGGATTTCAGATGAAAGAGAAACGTACAGATTATCCGGGAAAACAGATGTATGACCTGGCCGCCCAGCTGTTTCCCATCTGCCGAAGCATCACTGGAAACGGAGTGCGGCAGACCCTTGCCATACTGAAACTGCGTCTGCCCGGAATGCGGATTACAGAAGTGCCCAGCGGCACGAAGGTCTTTGACTGGGAGGTGCCCAGGGAATGGAATATTTCGGAAGGGTATATTGAGAACAGTTCCGGCGAAAGAGTGATCGATTTTCAGGAAAATAATTTACATATTATGGGATATTCCGTGCCGGTGGACGTGTACGTCACACTGGAAGAACTGAAGCGGCATATCTATACAGAGCCGTCGCAGCCCGACGTGATTCCATACCTGACCTCTTACTATAAAGAAAATTTTGGATTCTGCATGAGTGAGAACCAGAAAAACAGTCTGCCGGAAGACACCTATCATATGGTGATTAAAAGCCAACTGACTGAGGGAAGCCTCACCTATGGAGAACTGGTAATTCCGGGAGAGCGTGAAGAAGAGATCTTCTTTTCCACCTATGTCTGCCATCCTTCCATGGCAAACAATGAATGTTCCGGCCCGGCATTGGCTGCGCAGCTTGCGGAATGGCTCTTGGAGCGGAGCGAAAGAAGATATACCTACCGCTTTGTGTGGATACCGGAAACCATTGGCTCCATTACCTATCTGAGCCGCCATTGGAAAGAACGGAAAAGCCGTGTCATCGCGGGATTCAATCTTTCCTGCGTGGGGGACAATGATCATTATTCCATGGTGGAAACCAGATACGGAGACACCCTGGCGGATCGGGTGTTAAAAAACGCGCTTCGGCATCACGGCAAAGAATTCACCGTTTATCCATTTTTAAAGCGGGGCTCCGATGAGCGTCAGTACAACGCGCCGGGCGTCGATCTTCCGGTGGTGAGTTTCTGCCGGACAAAATACGGGGAATTCCCCCAGTACCATACTTCGGCGGACAATATGGACTATGTGTCCCCGGAAGGATTTCAGGGCAGCTTTGAAGTGATGACAAAGGTGGTTTGCGCCCTGGAGCACAATTGGAATTACCAGGTGAAAGTCTTATGCGAACCTCAGCTCGGAAAGCGGGGGCTGTATCCGACCATCAGCCGGAAAGGACAGTATGACAAGATTTACGCCATCACCACATTTATCGCCTACGCGGACGGAAAAAATGATCTGATCGCCATCAGCGATCGGATTGGATGCCCGGTGGACATGCTGATTGACATTGCGGAAAAGCTAAAGGAGAATGGCCTGATTGCGGCGGTGGAAGAGCGATGAAAGTTTTTCCCTGCCATTGCGGAAGAGTTGGAGGAAAATGGTCTGATTGCGGCAATGGAAGAGCGGTGAAAGTTCCGCTCTGCCATTGCGGGAAAATGGACAGATAAAAGGAAAGGGATGAAATATGGAGAAATGGAACGGGGCAATCCGTAACGTGTTGGAATATATTGAGTGTTCTGCCAAAGCATACCCCTCGAACCTTGCGTTCCGGGATGACGAGACGCAGGTCACCTACGCGGAACTGCTGCGGCAGGTAAGAAAGTTAGGATATCAGATTGCGGAAAAAGTTTCAGAGACGCGCAAACCCATTGTTGTTTTTATGGAAAAATCCGTGGAATGCCTGGTTTCTTTTTTCGGGATTGCCGCCAGCGGGAATTTTTACGTCTGCATGGACGTTCAAATGGCTCCGGAGCGGATCCACAAAATTTTGGACAGTTTACAGCCGGCGGCAGTCCTTGGAAAATCTATTCAGAATGAAAAGCTGTTTTCAGACTATCTGGCATTGGATTACGAAGAGCTGCTTGCGGCAGAGGCGGAGGATGGAATTCAGCGGAAACGCCTGCAGGAAATTCGGAATAACATGATTGACGCAGATCCCTTATACATCCTGTACACCTCGGGCTCCACCGGGATTCCCAAAGGAAGCGTCATCACCCACCGGTCCGTCATTGACTACGCGGAGTGGGTCAGCCGCACCTTCCAGTTTGACGAAACGACGGTGTTCGGAAGCCAGACGCCCTTTTACTTCAGCATGTCCGTGCTGGACATTTTCACAACGGTGCGCAATGGGGCGGCCCTGCAGATCATTCCGAAGAAACTGTTTTCCTTTCCGGTGAAACTGTTGGAATATATGAAGGAGACCCATGTCAGCGCCATTTACTGGGTGCCCTCGGCGCTGTCCATCGTGGCGGACTGGCGGGCCCTGGACTATGTGGCGCTGCCGGAGCTTCGCACGGTTCTGTTCGCCGGAGAGGTAATGCCCACCCGGCAGTTAAACCTCTGGCGCAGCCATCTGCCAGAAGTGAAATATGCTAACCTGTTCGGCCCCACGGAAATCACGGACATCGGCTTGTATTATATCTTAGATCGGGAATTTTCAGACGAAGAGCCAATCCCCATCGGCGTTCCCTGTGAAAATATGGACGCTTTCGCAGTGACAAAAGAGGGCAGGCTGATCAGGGAAGGCGAGACAGGAGAACTGTATTTCAGAGGTTCCTTTGTGGGCCGTGGATATTACAACAGCCCGGAAAAGACCCGGGAGGCCTTTGTCCAAAATCCCCTGCACAATTCGTATCCCGATCCAACGTACCGCACCGGGGACCTGGTAAAGCTCAACGAGCGGGGAGAGTACCTCTACCAGGGCCGGAAAGATTTCCAGATCAAGCATATGGGTTACCGAATTGAGCTTGGGGAAATCGAGCACGCGGCAGGCTCCTTCCAGAAGTTGGAGCGGGCAGCCTGCATCTACCGCAAGGAGAAAGATCAGATTGTCTTAATCTATCAAGGAACTGCCGGAAAGGAAGAGATTCTAACGCACTTAAAGGATTTCCTCCCAGCCTACATGATGCCGGAGGAACTGATTTCCGTGCCAGCCATGCCCCTGAACGCCAACGGCAAGATAGACCGTAAACTTCTGCAGGAACAGTACGGCGAGAACGGATAAAACTTACCAATTATTTAAATTTCGATACACAGGAAACGCCGGACAGCCCTTTCCGTCCGTTCCCAAAAAATAAAAATTATGAGAAAGGATAAAAAAGATGAAACAGGTTCACCTAGAAGACATTACCAGGCTTTTAAAGGAAATCCAGCCCTTGGGAAACTATGAGGCGGACACCCCGCTCTATGAAAGCGGCTACGTGGATTCCCTGACAATTTTCGGCCGTGTGCTGCCGGAACTGGAGAAAACATACGGCATTCAAGTGGAGCCGCCGGAGCTGATCCCCGAGCATTTTGAGACGCCGGCGGCGATTTTAAAATATCTGGAGTGTAAATTATCCCAGTCAAATGCGGAAAGAAACCCAAAAGCAGCCGCGGCGGAATAAAAAGAAGCGGGCATGCTTTCCAAAAGGGCGCTGCAGTAAGGAGAAGAGATGAAAAAAGCATATATTTCCTATAAAAAAATTGCGTCTGAACTGAACCTAAAGCCAGGAGACGTCATTTACCTTTCCTCCGACGTCCTGGCCCTTGCCTGGACCGCGGGGCAGAACGGAGAATCCTTCGACGCGGAGGAACTGATTGACAGCTTTCAGCGCCAGATCACAGCGGAAGGGACGCTGCTCATTCCGTCCTTCCACTTTGATTTCAGCAATAAAGGAAGTTATGATTACCGGAATACACCCTCATCCTCAGGGGCATTAGGGAACGCGGCCTTAAGGCGGGAGGATTTCAGGCGCACCAGGCATCCCATGCACTCTTTCTGCGTCTGGGGAAAAGGTCAGAAGATTTTATGTGAAATGGAGAACCTGAATTCCTTCGGAGCGGATTCTCCCTTTGCGTGGATGCGGGAAAACCACGCTGTGCAGGTGATGCTTGGGACGGACTATCAGCGCAGCATGACATTTGTCCACTATGTGGAATACATGGCGGACGTGCCTTACCGGTTTCTAAAGGAATTTACGGGAACCTATACGGAGGAAAACGGAAGAAGAACACAGCGGACGTACCAGTACCCGGCCAGAAAACTGGAACTTGGAAGCGTTGAGAAGTTTAACCGCGTCGGCAGGAAACTGGAAGAACAGGGAGCGGCAAAAAGCTATGAGTTCAACGGCATTCCGGTAAAAAAAGTGATGCTGGCAGAGAGTTATCCCATCATTTATGAGGATGCGAAATACAATATGTGCAGGAACTTATATGATTTCAACAGGGACCGGGAATTGATTTGGAAGTGAGGGCCGCCCACTTTCAAAAACCGCTGAAAAAAGGGGAACGGGTATTTTTCGAAAAATTTCCAGGAACGGAAAGAGAATCAGGCAGGAGGAAAAGAAGATGGAGAAAGGAACAAAGAGGAATTCCAGGGCATGGTCGGAAGTTTACCGAACCACCGCTTTTGGAAACGCGTATCCGAGCGATGGGCTGGTCAGCATCTACCATCATTTTATCAAAAAAGAATTGGGAGGCTCTGCGCATCCGCCGAAAGTGCTGGATTTTGCCTGCAGCCATGGGGCAAACGCAAAGTTTTTTGAGAGTCTTGGCTTCGATGCTTACGGCATAGACATTTCAAAAGAAGCCATTGATTACTGCATTCAGGAACAGGGGTTTGATCCGGAGAAATTTGCGGCCTGCGATATTTTAAGTGGGGAACAGTCTTTGAAGGAAATGTTCGGAACTTTCGATTTGGTGATTGCGTCTGAGTGCCTTTATTATTTTTCAGAAAGGGACTTAAACAGACTGCTGCAGGAATTTAAGGGCTGCATGAAAGAAGGCGCGGTTTTTTACGCTAATATGCATACCTGGAATCACCAATTGTACCGGAACTATGAGCATGCCGGGAAAAATGCGGAAGGGCTGACCGAGATTTCAGAATCGGGGACGGCGGGGCTTCCTTTAGGAGTGCGCATTGTCAGGGACAAAGAGGAAATGAGACAGCTGTTTGGGACATTTCAGGAAATAGCCACAGTCCGTTCTGTACTGGAACTGGAATCAGAAAATGAAACCCTGCATTTTATCGGGAAGAACGCGGATACATTTTAAGAGGGATAGAGATGGAGAAAAAGAGATTGGCTGTGATCACAGCCAGGGGAGGAAGCAAACGCATACCGGGGAAAAATATCCGGGAATTCTGCGGCAGGCCCATGATTGCCTATTCCATTGAAACGGCTTTACAAAGCGGGCTTTTTACAGAAGTTATGGTGTCGACGGACAGTCTGGAGATAGCAGAGACGGCTCAAAAATACGGGGCAAAAGTTCCCTTTATGAGAAGCAGAGAAAATTCGGATGATTACGCTGCCACTTCTGATGTGCTTCTGGAGGTTCTGGAAAATTACAGGAGAATGGGGCAGGAATTCGATTGTTTTTGCTGTATCTATCCCACCGCTCCTTTTCTGACAGCGGAAAGGTTAAAAGAGGCCATGCAGCTTATGGAAGAGCATCGCCCTTTGGCAGTATTGCCAGTCGTGGCTTTTTCCTATCCTCCTCAGCGATGTTTCGTTATGGGAAAGGACAACCGGTTGAAATACAAATATCCGGAATATATCCGAGCCCGTTCCCAGGACTTGGAAAAACAGTATCACGATGCCGGGCAGTTTTACATTTATCAAAGCGAAGAGTACCTCAGGAAGAATGGCATGATTGCAGAGAATATTATGCCTTTGATTTTGTCAGAACTGGAGGTGCAGGATATCGACAGCGAGGAAGACTGGAAACTGGCGGAATTGAAGTATCGGCTGATGAAAGGGAAGTATCGGAATAATTCATAAAAGGTTTTTGGATATATGGATTTGTATAATGAAAAAGTACCGGCAGGCGAAAATTGTGAAAAGAGGAATATAGGGAGAACAGGCATATGGAGAAATTGGCAATTGACGGCGGCTATCCGGTTCGTTCCGGAAAAATCTATTATGGAAGACAGTGGATTGATGAGGATGACATTCAGGCCGTGACAGAGGTTTTAAGAAGCAGCTTCATCACTTGCGGGCCGAAAGTGGACGAGATGGAGCGGACGCTGGAGGAATATACAGGGGCCAGCTATGCAGTGGCTGTGTCCAACGGAACGGCTGCTCTCCATTGCGCCTGCATAGCGGCCGGCATTGGCCCGGGAGACGAGGTAATTACCACGCCGCTGACTTTTGCGGCAAGCGCAAACTGCGTCCTTTACTGCGGCGCAGTTCCCGTGTTTGCGGACATTAATCCGGAAACCTATAACATAGATCCGGACAGCATCCGGGTCCATATTACAGAAAAGACAAAAGCCGTGATTGCGGTTGATTTTACCGGTCAGGCAGTTCAGCACAAAGAAATCCGGGCAATATGCGAAGAATTTCATTTGATTTTTATTGAGGACGCCGCCCACGCAATCGCGACAAAATATGATGGAAAGCAGGTAGGGAGTCTTGCGGATTTGACGACTTTCAGTTTTCATCCGGTAAAGACAATCACCGGAGGAGAAGGCGGGGCAGTGCTTACGAACAGTGAAGAATTTTATCAAAAGCTGACGCTTGCCCGCACTCACGGCATTACCCATGAAGAAAGCATGATGGTAAATCCGGATCGGGAAGGCCCCTGGTGCTATGAACAGATTACATTGGGATATAATTACCGAATTACGGATTTTCAGGCCGCATTAATTGTGAGCCAGATGAAGAAGCTGGACAACTTTGCGGCAAGAAGGAAAGAGATTGCGAAAAGGTATGATGAAGCATTTTCTGAAATTCCGGAACTTATGCTGCAGAAAGGAATTCCGGAGTCAGACACCTGCAGGCATTTGTACATTATCCGTTTAAGGCTGGATAAGCTGAAATGCAGCCGGAGGGAATTCTTTGACGCAATGGGGGAGGAAAATGTGCAGTGCCAGATCCATTATATTCCGGTGTACTGGTTTCCTTATTATCGGCGTCTTGGATATGAAAAGGGGCTGTGTCCCAATGCGGAAGAAGTCTACCGGGGGATTATGAGCATTCCTATTTATCCGGCTATGTCGGATCAGGATGTAACGGACGTGATTCATGCAGTGAGAAAAGTGGTGGAGAATTACAGAAAATAAATTTGCCGCTGCGGTTGAAACTTGTCTGCATAAACGGGTTTCTGAGCGTTTTTTATGCAGATGCAAACCATTTGGATTTCGAATGGAAAAAGGAGTTTGGAAAAATGTTTCATTTGTTTGAGAAAATGAATCAGGGAAGCCCTTACCTGATTGCGGAAATGAGCGCAAATCACGGGGGAAAACTGGAGAACGCCCTGGAGATTGTCCGCGAATCGGCAAAAGCAGGAGCAGATTGCGTAAAGATACAGACTTATACGGCAGACACTCTGACCATAGACTGTGACAATGAGTATTTTCGGATTAAAAGCGGATTGTGGGATGGATACCGGCTGTATGATTTATACCGGGACGCGGGAACTCCCTGGGAGTGGCAGGCCCGCCTGAAAGAAGAGTGTGAAGCCTGCGGAGTGGACTTCCTTTCCACGCCTTTTGATCATACGGCGGTGGATTTTTTAGAGGGAATAGGCTGTGAAGCATATAAAATCGCAAGTTTTGAATTAGTGGACCTTCCATTGATAGAATATGCCGCGTCGAAAGGCAAGCCGATGATTCTATCCTGCGGCATGGGCAGCCCGGAAGAGATTCAGGACGCCGTGGACGCCTGCCGCGGGGCTGGAAATCAGCAGATTGTTTTACTGAAGTGCTGCAGTGAATATCCTGCCAGCTGGGCGGATATGCATTTGGGGAATATTCCGGATATGCGGCAGCGGTTTGGCATTCCTGTTGGATTGTCGGATCACAGCATGGGCAGCTTAGGGGCGGTGGTCGGCGTTGCCCTGGGCGCCTGCGTTGTGGAAAAACACGTCTGTCTGTCAAGGAAAATAAAGAATCCGGACAGTGAGTTCAGTATGGAAATGGATGAATTTGCCAAAATGGTGCAGGATGTGCGGAACGCAAAATTAATTGCCCGGGGCCCGGAGTATGAATTGTCGGAAAAGGAGAAAAGTTCTTTTGTTTTCAGGAGGAGTTTGTTTGCTGTGAAAGACATCGGCATCGGAGAAAAGTTCACTGCGGAAAATATTCGCAGTATCCGGCCGGGATATGGTTTATCTCCAAAATATACGCAAATGCTGCTTGGTAAAAAAAGCAGGCGTGAGATTCTCAGAGGGGAGCCTATTACCAGAGAGATGATGGAGGAATTGGAGGAATGAAAATCCTTTGTTTGTACGGAAATGAATGTGCTTTGGAATTATTTGAATGGATGGAAGAGCTTGGGCACAAAGTTGTATTATGGAAGGAAAAGCTGAAAGAAAACTGGTGCGCGGAACAGAAATTTGATTTGGCAGTAAGTTATACCTATCGTTATATTGTTTCGGATTTTGTTCTCAAAACCTTAAATTATAATATTGTAAATCTGCACAACTCCTATCTTCCATGGAACAGGGGAGCAGATCCGAATATTTGGAGTTTGATTGATAAAACGCCCCGGGGAGTCACGTTGCATTATATGGACTCTGGGCTTGATCAAGGGGAAATCATAGCCCAGAAACTAGTTTGCGATAGTGAGGAAGAAACACTTAAGAGCAGTTATAACAATCTTGACAGGGCGGCGAAAGAGCTGTTTCAGGAGGCATTTTGCTATTACCAGTATTGGCCGGAGATGAAAAAGAAAGCCGTTGCGAAAGGTAACTATCACTCTATAAAAGACGGAGAAAAAATACGTTCGGTTATTACTACGTATGATCTCTCTGTAAAAGAATTGAGGGAAAGCCTGTCGGCGTTTTTGGCGTAAAGCGGGAAAAAGTCAGTGATACAGAGGTGGAGGTAAGTTATCTTCTTGCGCCTGAATTTAGGGGAAAGGGATATGCCAGTGAAGCGGTGAACTGTATTTTGAAATTTGCGCTGGAGGAATGGAACTGTTGCCGGGCGGCTGCAAAAATTCATATAGATAATCGGGAATCAATACAGTTTGCTAAGGGACTTGGATTTGAATTGCAGGAGAAACTGGAAAATTTGTTACAATTTGTTACAATTTCTGAAAGATAACTGGCAAAAACAGTTCCAAATAACTCACAAGTCTGTTACAATAATAAAAAAGACATGATTTCAGAGAATCTGCATCTTGCAGCCCGAATCTATGACGCGGCAATATGGATTCTATTCATCGGAATCGTTGTAACAGGAGCGGAAAAATGAAAAAAATATTATTCCGCGCCGATGGAAACGCGTCCATCGGCGCCGGTCATATCATGCGCTGTCTTTCCATCGGAGAGGCGGCCAGGGAACTGGGGCTGGAATGCGTCTATGTGACGGCGGACCCTTCCTTTGAAAGAGTGATTCAGGACAGGGGTTTTTCCTGCACAGTAATGAATACCTTATATTCTGACATGAACAGCGAATGGACAGTCCTGGATTCTGTTTTAAACAAATATCAGCCGGATGCTGTTTTTATCGACAGCTACCATGTAACGCCGGATTATCTGAAGAGACTGGGAACTTACGGCAAAACAATTTATCTGGATGATGTGCTTGCTTTTGCCTATCCGGTGGATGTGCTGATTAATTACAACATTTATGCTGACCGAAGAGATTATGAAGCCCTGTATTCCAGGGAACATGCAGCAATGCCCAGGCTGCTTCTGGGGACCAGGTATGTTCCTCTGCGAAAGGAATTTCAGCGTTCTGAAATCCCGCCTGTCCGGGCGCGTATGGAGTATGTTCTGGTATCCGTAGGCGGGGCGGATCCAGAGCGCATGGCGCTGAAATTTTTAAATTCCTTTATACAGGATAAAGAACTGGCAGGCCGCTGTCAGTTTCATTTTATCCTGAACTCTTTAGAGCCGGACAGGGAAGAGATCAGAGAAATCGCTGCCCGTCACTCCTGGATTTTCCTCCATGAAAATGTGCGCTGTATGTCAGAATTGATGTTAAAGTGTGATGCAGCCATATCAGCGGCAGGATCTACCTTGTATGAATTGTCCGCTTGCGGCGTACCGGCGATTACTTATGTGCTGGCGGATAATCAGATCCCCGGGGCGTTGGGATTCGCAGAGCGGGGAATCATGGTAAATGCCGGAGACTGCCGGACGAAACCGGATTTTCTGGCAGGGGTGTGCCGGGAATTGAAGCTGTTGGCTGCGGATGCTCCCAGGCGGAAGGAGATGAGCAGAAAGGGCCGGCAGACGGCGGATGGAATAGGAGCAGAGCGGATTGTCAGAGAGGTGAAAGATGGCCAAAACTTTTAATGTCAATGGGACTTGTTATGCGGAAGAACATTACATGGTTGATTTGGAAAGTCGGATGGCGCAGATGAAAGCGTTAGTGGACAGCGGAAAATATTTTACTGTAAATCGGGGAAGGCAATATGGGAAAACAACGCTTTTGTGGGCATTTGAGGAATATCTGCAGGAGGAATACGCAGTGCTTTCCCTGGATTTCCAGAGAATGAGCGCTGCCAGTTTTCAGGATGAGTATGCTTTTGCAGATGCTTTTGCAGCAAATATTCTGCGTCTTACAAAGGGAGAGAGCGGTCGGAATAAGGGCCTGGACGCTGAAAGTATTTCGGCATTGGAACAGGCGGCAGAGCAGTCAAAGGGCGGCATGGATTTGCCGAAATTGTTTGATCATCTCATTCAATTGTGCGGCACAGCCCGAAAGCCGGTTGTCTTGATGATTGACGAAGCAGACAGCGCTTCCAACCATTCGGTGTTTTTGGATTTTCTGTCACAGCTTAGAGTTTTATATCTTTCCAGAAAGAGATATCCTGTATTTCAGTCCGTAATTTTAGCGGGCGTATATGATATCAGGAATTTAAAACTGAAAATCAGGACAGATGGAGAGCGCAGATATAACAGCCCATGGAACATTGCGGCGGATTTTAACGTGGATATGAATTTTTCTGTCCAGGATATTGCAGGTATGCTGAATTGTTATGAACAGGATTACCAGACAGGAATGGATATCAATGAAATCGCGGAGCTGATTTATGAATATACCGGAGGTTATCCGTTTATGGTTTCAAGGATATGTCAGCTGATGGATGAACGCCTGGAGGGAAAGGCGGATTTTTTGAATAAATCTGCTGTTTGGACGAAAAAGGGCGTATTGCAGGCCGTAAAGATGATGCTTACGGCGCCTTCCACATTGTTTGATGATATGGTGAAAAAGTTATCGGATTTTCCAGAGCTGAAAACAATGCTGAAAGAGATTTTATTTCAGGGGCGGGAGTATTCTTTTGAGGGAGACAATCCTATGATAAATCTTGGGGTTATGTTTGGCTTTTTGAAAAATCAGAATCAAATCGTGATGGTCGCTAACCGGATTTTCGAAACAAAGTTGTATAATCTGTTTCTTTCTGAGGAAGAAACAAAAAATATGGACTCCTGCACAGATATTTTAGATAAAAATCAATTTGTGAAAAATGGGCATCTCAATATGGAAGTGGTTTTGGAAAAATTTACAGAACATTTTCGGGAAGTGTATGGAGATTGTACAGAACGCTTCCTTGAGGAAAATGGAAGGAGATATTTTCTTCTGTATTTACGGCCGATTATAAACGGGACAGGGAATTACTATATTGAAGCCCAGACACGGGACAGGAAAAGAACGGATATTATTGTAGATTATAATGGGGAGCAATTTGTAATTGAATTGAAAATTTGGCGGGGTGAGGAATATTTAAAACGCGGTGAGAAGCAGTTGTTCGAATACCTGCAGTTTTATCATAAGGAGAAAGGATATCTGTTGAGTTTTAACTTTAATCAAAGAAAAAAGGTTGGTACAAAGAAGATTACATTTCAGGGGAAAGAAATCTTTGAAGCTGTTGTTTGATTTACCATGAGGAGGGACCCGGCTCTTAACTAAGATTGACCACTAAAGAAGAAGGCCGGGAGGAGCCCTGATGGTTCGAAGAACAGCCATGTTCTGTCCAGAAGGAGCCCTGATGGTCTGAAGAACAGCCATGCCCTGCCCAGGAGAAGCCCTGATGGTTCGAAGAACAGCCATGCTCTGCCCGGGAGGAGCCCCAATAAATTTCCGCCTGTTCTACACTTTTCTGCAGGACTGCCGTTCCACAAGCCTGCAGGGAAGCTGAATCTTCATGGCGGTTGCCGGCTGCTGCCTTAAAATATGAAATACAATATTCGCCCCGAAATTCCCCATATCATAAGCCGGGGCATGTATGGTAGTCAGGGGCGGAGCGGTAAAAGCGGACAGACTGGTATCGTCAAAGCCCACCAGGGAAATGTCCTCAGGCACTCGGAACCCTCTGTCATTCAAGGCGTGAAGGGCGCCGATGGCAATAGGATCGCTGGAAGCAATCACGGCAGTGGGAAGGGTTCCCTGTTCCAACAGCCGGTTCATCATCCGATAACCGGACTCAGTGGTGAAGGATTCCTCTTGTATATAAGATTCAAAGACCAGGTTGTGTTCCAGGCAGTAATCACTGAAAAGCTGCCTGCGGGCATCCGGAAACAAAGCGCCGTCCGCAAGATATTCTTTTCCGCCCAGAAATCCGATGTGGCTGTGTCCAAGAGAGGTCAGGTAATCCAGCCCTATTGTCATGGCGCCTGCAAAATCCAGGGTAATGGTGGAAACATTTCTGTCTTCCACCTGCATATCCAGAAAAATAATGCTGTTTGTCAGGGCGCGGAACCGGTCGATTTCCTGGATGCTGAATTTTCCAACGCAAATCAGCGCGTCTACATTTTTCAGCGCGTCCATATAATTGACGTCCGCTTTATAGGTCCGGACGACATGGATGCAGTTCTGCATGCAGAAATCCTCAATGCCCTGGCGGATCAGCAGATAGTAATTATCCTCCATTTCCTGTTGGGGGGAGAACCACTGGACAATGCCCAGGGTGTAAAGAGATTTGCTGGATGCACGGGACTTTTTCTTATAATTCATGGCATGAGCGGTATCCAGAACTTTCTGGCGCGTCTCAGGAGAGACGTTCAGCGTAGCGTCGTTATTTAAGATTCTTGAAACAGTGGCCGGGGAAACTCCTGCGGAACTGGCAATGTCCTTAATAGTTGTCATAAAGCCCTCCTGACATGGTTGTGATCTGAGTTTAGTATAGCAAATATTAGGAGAAAATGGAACTGCTAATTTAAAAATAGAAATCAGGAATTCTTGACAAATATCATTGATGTGATAAAATTTTAAAAGAATTATTAGTGTATATACGAAATTTAGGAGGATATCAAATGGCAGCACCATACAATCACAGGGCTTTGGAAGAAAAGTGGCAGAAGATTTGGGAGGAAGAAAAGGCTTTTGCCGCCACGGAAGATTATTCCAAGCCGAAATATTACGCGTTGGTAGAATTTCCTTACCCTTCCGGGCAGGGGCTTCATGTGGGACATCCCCGTCCTTATACCGCCCTTGACATCGTGGCGAGAAAGCGCAGGATGCAGGGCTATAATGTGCTCTATCCCATGGGATGGGATGCATTCGGGCTTCCCACGGAGAATTACGCAATCAAGAATAAGATTCATCCGAAGATTGTAACAAAGAACAATGTGGAGCGTTTTAAGGGCCAGCTTCATGCTTTGGGTTATTCCTTTGACTGGGATCGGGAAGTGAATACCACAGATCCGGAATACTATCATTGGACCCAGTGGATTTTCCTGAAGTTATTCCAGGAAGGTCTGGCCTACAAGACAGAGATGCCCATCAACTGGTGCACCTCCTGTAAGGTGGGCCTTGCCAATGAGGAAGTGGTCAACGGCGTCTGCGAGCGGTGCGGCGCTCCTGTGGTGCGCAAGGTGAAGAGCCAGTGGATGCTGAAAATCACCGAATATGCTGAGAAGCTTCTGGAGGGCTTAAATGATGTGGACTACATTGAGCGGGTCAAGGTTTCCCAGCGGAACTGGATCGGCAAGAGCCAGGGCGCGGAAGTGGATTTTCAGATTGCAGGCAAAGAAGACAAGCTTACGGTGTACACCACCAGGCCGGATACGCTGTTTGGGGCAACTTACATGGTAGTGTCCCCGGAGCATCCCATTCTGGAGAAATACAGAAGCGAAATTAAAAACTGGAGCGAAATTGCCGCCTATCAGGAACAGGCGGCCAGAAAATCTGACTTTGAGCGTTCGGAACTGGCAAAAGAGAAAACAGGCGTGGAAATAGACGGATTGAGGGCCATTGATCCGGTAAATGAGAAAGAGATTCCAATCTGGGTATCGGATTATGTTTTGATGAGCTATGGAACAGGCGCGATTATGGCGGTTCCGGCCCATGATACCCGCGACTGGGAGTTTGCCAAGAAGTTCGGCCTGCCCATTATTGAAGTAGTGGCAGGGGGCGAGGATGTGCAGAAAGAAGCCTACACTGACGTTGCCACCGGCAAATTGGTGAATTCCGGATTTTTAGACGGGCTGGAAGTGGCAGAGGCCAAGAAGAAAATCATTGAATTTCTGGAAGAGAAAAAGATTGGAAAAGGCAAGACCAATTTCAAATTGCGGGACTGGGTATTTTCCCGCCAGCGGTATTGGGGTGAACCGATTCCGATTGTAAATTGTGAGAAATGCGGTTATGTGGCGCTGCCGGAAAGCCAGCTTCCCCTGCAGCTTCCGGAAGTAGACAGCTATATGCCCACGGATAACGGAGAATCCCCCTTGGCGGCCATGACGGACTGGGTAAATACCACATGTCCCTGCTGCGGCGGGCCGGCAAAGCGGGAGACAGACACCATGCCCCAGTGGGCAGGTTCCTCCTGGTATTTCCTGCGTTACACAGATCCTAAGAATAAAGAGGCACTGGCAAGCGAAGAAGCCTTGAAATACTGGCTTCCGGTGGACTGGTACAACGGCGGCATGGAGCATACCACCCTGCATCTGCTGTATTCCCGGTTCTGGCACAGATTCCTCTATGACAAAGGCATTGTGCCCACCCCGGAACCCTATCAGAAGCGGACCTCTCACGGCATGATTCTGGGAGAAAACGGGGAGAAAATGTCCAAGTCCCGGGGCAATGTGGTCAATCCTGACGATATCGTTATGGATTACGGCGCAGACACCCTTCGGACTTACGAAATGTTTATCGGCGCCTTTGACTTGAGCGCTTCCTGGTCGGAAAACGGCGTAAAGGGCTGCCGCAGATTCTTAGAGCGTGTGTGGAAACTGCAGGATATTCTGACGGACGGCGACGGCTACCGGCCGGAGTTTGAGACCAGGATGCACCAGATGATTAAAAAAGTAAGTTCTGATTATGAGAACCTGAAATACAATACGGCCATTGCAGCCATGATGTCCATGCTGAATGATTTTTCCAAGGCAGGAAGCATCAGCCGGGGAGAATTCCGGACATTTCTGATTCTGCTGAATCCGGTGGCGCCTCATATTACAGAGGAAATCTGGCAGGCCTGCGGGTATGAGGGCAGAATCTATCAGTGCGTCTGGCCGGAATACGACGAAGCCAAGACTGTGGAAAACACTGTGGAACTGGCAGTTCAGATCAATGGGAAAACCAGGGCGACTGTCACTTTGCCTGTGGATGTGGACAAGGATACGGCCATTGCAGCAGGAAAAGAGGCTTTAGGGGCTAAGCTTACCGGAACTGTGGTGAAGGAGATTTATGTTCCGGGGCGGATTATCAATGTTGTGATGAAATAAGCGATTTGGAACCAGGCAGAAATATTACTCCGGCGGTTAAATATATCTGCGTCAGCCGCCCCAGACGGTTTGGCAAGTCTATGGCGGCTGAGATGCTGGCAGCCTATTATGTGATGTGTTACGAGAATTGCAGAATAAAGAAAGTTGTGTTATAATCAGAAAAAATAACAATAGAGAAGAGGTGTCAAGTTTATGGTTAAGAAAAATGAGTATGCAAAAGTGTTGATTAATGCTTATAATAGCGGCTTACTTAAAATAGTTTGGAATACTTCAGGATTTTCACTTGGCATTGATCCGAAAAAGAAAGATTTACTTCCGGAGTTGAAAGAAAAAGAATTTGTGGAATATGTATTTTCTATTATAAAAATAGTTGCATCTTTGGCAGAAGATAAGGAAATAGAAGGGGTTTCGGAAGATGATTTAACAACGGCAAAAGATATTTATGGAAAAGAAGGTGATTTAAAAAATCATCTTTATGTTAAAAAGAACAGTAAAATCAATTGTTTTAAATTATTAGAAACGCAGATTATAAGTTATAGAAGTGAAGAGAATCCGAAAAAGGTTGCGGCAAATTCAGCGTTTTTGAAAGTAGTAGCGGAAAAAGATGATAAAGACATTTCCTATATATTTGAAATCACCAAAAGGGATCTGGGAGAATTAATTGAAAAATTAGCGGGATTGAAGGAGACGATGGATAGCATAGAAAAAGAGGAAGAAATATGATGGAATTGTTTGTGAAAGATTATGAAATGATTTTTCCGGAAAGAGTCCAATATACGTATAGCGCCAAAAATGAATATGAACCATGTTTAAATAAAAAGCAAAAAACGTATAATAAAAATATGGGAAACGGTATTATATTTTTAAAGAGCGGAAGTGTAAATTATCAGGAAATGGAACAATATTTCAAAAAGATAGCCAGAAGATTTCAGACAATCCAGATAGACGAGAAAAGGCTAAGCGGTATGCCGGTAATCGAAAATACAAGGATACCAGTCAGCTTGATTGTGGCGTGTTTCAAAGACGAAATGACAATTTCTGAAATTTGTGAAGAATACAAATTGACAGAGAAAGAAGTAGAGGAAGCTATGGAATATGTAATTGAGGTTTTAGATGTTCCATATTTGGAAGGATGCGAATGAAGATACTTTTAGACGAAAATATTACTCGGAAATCAATATCGGTTTTAGAACGATATGGGCATGATGTGATACATGTTCGGGATCGATTTTCTCCAGGCAGGAGTGATAATGAGGTTTTTCAATTGGCCTTGCAAGAGAAGCGGGGTCTGATTACTTTGAATGGAAAAGATTTTATTATTTTTATTCCGCCCCAAACAGAATTAGCTATGCTATGAAGAAAAAGGGAGATACTTATGAGATTGTTCAGCGTTATCCAAAGAATCCAAAAGCAATGTTTTAGTCATAGAGAGTGTATGTTTTACAGGGAATATTGAGGATTTTCGCATTGAAAAAATAAAGGCAGCCGGGAATTGGCAAATTTCATGTTCCGGCTGCCCTATCTTTTTAAGAGCGTGTCTTAAAATTTATTTTCTCATAGTTTTCATCATCTGCATCAGCAAATCCACTTTCTTCTGTTCCTGGGGCGGCATGCTCTGCTTGAGCACTTCAATGATCAGATCCCGCTCGGAGGAGGAGAAATCCATCCCCTGATTTTTCACGCTTTCTGAGGCGTTTTTCAAAGATTCCGCCATGGCCTGGGGACTGGAAGTGTTAGCCGAATTGCTGCTGGCAAGTTCCATGAGAAGTTTCAGCTTATCGGGAGAAATATTTTTCTGAAGCTGCGGGTTATTTAAGATGTCCTGTGGGTTCATAATCTTCCTTTCTGTGGCTGCGTTTAAGTTGCCGTAAACAATGTTTCATAGGTGGAAAACATTTGGGCAAAGCTGATGATGCTGTCTATCATTTCCTTTTCCCTGTCCGTGCAGTATTCCCGTATGGCAGTCAGCATCTGCACCGGATCTTTGCGTTCTTCTTCCGAACACATCTGCAGATCATTTCCGGAATTCTGAAACAGCGCCATGGTCCGCTGCAATTCCATAAATTTGACCAGCATGGCCATATTTCTCTGCCGGGAATTATCTAAATAGGGAATGGCAGCTTTTATCATTTCAAGGTGCCTATCCTGAATCAGTGTATCAATCGCTTCCATTGCGTTCACCTTTTTTATTTTAATCTATGTTAGAATGCCCTTTGATATGACAAAAGGAGGGAGCCTCCTTTCCTGGGTATCGGATGACAGGAAGTTCGATCCGGGAACTGTTGGCAAATGAGCAGGATCCTGAGTATAATAGTAGGGAATACATTTTGGGAGATGAAATCTGTGGGAAGGTTAGTGATAGATGGCAACAGCGTTTATGAGATAGACGAAGAATGCGTCCGGAGAAAGGAACATCAGGAAAGGAACCAGCCAGACCGACAGGAAAGCATGGAACCGTATCCCCGCCGGCGTTCAGAGAAAAAAGACTGGAACAGGGGAAGGGACGGAACCGTTTTGTAAAAAGTTTCAGACAGTATAAGGGCATTTGGAGGAAAAATCCAGATGTCCTTACTTTGAGGAATCAATGAATAAAAATGCCTGAACAGCATATGCCAAAAGAAATTTTTCTGTTCATTTGTGAAAAATAAACACTTTTTTGCGAAAAAAACAGGCGGATTTTTTTAGAAATATGCTATTTTTACTATTGAGACTTTTGATAAATGAGTTATAATAGTATCTGTAGAAACAGTTTTAAAATGGAAACCAGGATATGGCGGTTTACCGGAAGAAGAATTGTGAAAATACAGGGAGAAAGGAAGAATGAAGTAATGAACGAACAGCAGGCTAGTATTGAAAAAAGACTTATCGGTTCTTTTGCAAAGGTGTCGGCTATCACAGTTGCAGTGGCGGTATTGGGGCTGATTGCATTGTTGGTGATATCTAACAGATATTCCTATGCGCTGCATAATTTTGGGTTTGCCCAGGGGGATATCGGAAAGGCCATGTTTGAATTTGCAGATTTGCGATCTTCTCTGCGGGCGGCAATCGGTTATGATGACGCGGACGCCATCGAAGAGGTGGTAAAGCAGCATGAACAGAGTAAAACAGCTTTCGAAGAAAATTTTGCCATGATAGAGAATACGATAGTATCCGAAGACGGCAGGAAGACTTATGACGAGATTAAAGAAGAGTTGGATACATATTGGGAACTGGATACAAGAATTATGGAACTTGGGGCGACGACCGACAGGGAACTGTGCAGGCAGGCCCAGGAGATTGCGCTCAATGAATTGGCAGGCGTTTATAACAGCATTTACAGCAAGCTGGAAGAACTTCTGAATGTAAAGGTGAATGAAGGAAACGGGCTGTCGGCCACATTGAACATTACCGGCTGGATTCTGGCAGCGTTGATGGCAGCGGCGGCCGCAGCGGCAGTTGTTTTTTCCACTAAGATTGGAAGGAGCATTGCCAGAAGGATCTCAGAGCCTCTCGGCAAGTTGGGCAGCCGTTTGAAAACATTTGCAACCGGTGATCTTTCTTCGCCTTTCCCTATGGTAGAGACCGGGGATGAAGTAGAGCATATGGAGAAAGACGCCACAGAGATGGCAAGTAATCTGAATGTGATTATTCATGATATTGATCAGGTGCTGGGAGAGATGGCAGGGGGAAATTATGCTGTCCGCTCCAATGCTTCGGATCGGTATACCGGAGATTTTGGCAAATTATACGAGTCCATGCGGGGCTTAAGAGATCAGATGACGCAGACTTTATTATCCATTGGAGAGGCCTCTGACCATGTATCCGTCGGTTCCGGCGATTTGGCCACGGCGTCTCAAAGTCTTGCAGAAGGAGCCACGGAGCAGGCCCAGGCAGTGCAGGAGCTTCATGCCACGATTTCCGACATTGCGGTAACGATGGAAAAGAGCGCGGAGAGCGCAGGAGAATCCTATCTGAAAGCTCAGCATTACGCCAATGAGGCTGATAACAGCAGAGAAGAAATGGATACTATGATGGCGGCAATGCAGCGGATTAACGACGCGTCCACAAGGATAGGAGATATTATCTCAGAGATTGAATCCATTGCGGCTCAGACCAACCTGCTGTCGCTGAATGCTTCCATTGAAGCGGCCAGGGCCGGGGAATCGGGCCGGGGCTTCGCAGTAGTGGCAGATCAGATTCGGGAACTGGCAGATCAGAGCGCCCAGGCGGCGGTAGACACCAGAGAATTGATCGAAGGCTCTATCCGGGAAGTTACAGAAGGAAACCGGGCAGCGGAACGCGCCTCCAACGCCATTGCCGCTGTGGTGGACGGAATCAAGCAGATTGCGGACTTTTCCAAGAATTTAAAAGGCATGGTGGAAGATCAGAGCGAGGCAATGCGTCAGGCGGAAATCGGAATCAATCAGATTTCAGAAGTGGTGCAGAGCAATGCGGCAACGGCGGAAGAAGCTTCCGCTACCAGCGAAGAATTATCGGCCCAGGCGCAGATTCTGGATGAGCTTGTGGGGCAGTTTGTTTTGTCAGAGTAAGGGAATCTTATCATCATATGAGAATCTGGCAGGTTGTGCCGGGGAATAGCAAAAAGACGGAGCCAGCGCACTGCGCCGGTTCCGTCTTTTGGACGAAAGAATCTTTACAGGCTGGGACAGGCGGCTTGGGCCGCCTCGTTCCAGGCCTCAAAGAGAATCGTTACAGGCGGGGATTAGCAGCAGAAACCGCCGCCGAATCCATTGCCGTTTCCGCCGCAGCAGAAGAGAAGCAGGATAATCCACAGGCAGCTGTTTCCGCCGCCGCATCCGCATCCGTCATTGCCGCCGAAGAAACCGCCGTTGCCGCATCCGCAGCAGCTAAGCAGGATGATTAACCAAATAATAGAAGAGCATCCTCCGTTGTTGTTTCCTTCGCATCCGCATCCACAGTTTGTAGCAGCTAAATCACTCATGTTCAAATCCTCCAATATTTTGATTACAATGTATCATATGTGGGCTGCTTGTATGTGTTTCACAATGTTTTGAAAAAAATTTTGAAAAATCAGATATATTCTGATATAATGGTAGGCAGCGAGAAAAGGATGGCGATCAGTGACGGGGCGTTCCCCGAAGGGAGGCAGGTTGTGAATACAGTAGTGATTCTGGATCATGAGAGTAAAAATATTGAAGGATACCGGCGGATGCTGGAAGCTTCGAAGGAGCCGATAGACTGTGAATTTTTCCAATATCCCGAGAAAGCTCTGGATTATCTTAAGAGCCATCCGGCAGCAGTGTTAATCAGTGAACTGGAAATGCCGGTGATGTCGGGAAAAGAAGTTTTTGATATGGCGGAAATGCTTTCCCCCTCTACCGTGAGAATTGCCATGACGCAGATGGACAGTGTTGCCGAAACCTTAGAGATTTTTAACCGTGTCAGAATTTTCAAATTAATCTTAAAGCCGTTTTTTTTGCCGGAGGATCTTGTACATCCCATTCAGCAGGCGCTGGAATACCACAAAGAACTGGAAAAGGAAGAATTGCGGATCAAGAAAATGGGTCAGGAACTGACGCGTTTGGATGAGGCGTGCCAGCGGCTTTCTGAGAAGCTGGAGGAGAAAAAGAGAAAGCACAGAGGAATTTATCAGGCGGCGCTGGGCATGATCCGGGGAAATCTGAATTCGGAGATGAATGGGTTAAACGCAATGGAAGCAGGCTTTGCTTCATCCGTCTGCGAGGATCTGCTGCAGGAGTTTATGCGCTATTATATGTTTGAGGAGCATGACTGGCAATTTCATAAAAAATATCTGCAGATCCGGTTCAGTTATCCGGAGGATGGATGCATTCTGCAGATTAAGAATAAAACCGGGGAAGAGGTGCCCAGGGAGATTCTGACGCGGATGGCTTACGGAATGTTCCTGGGCGGCTATCTGTGCCAGCAGCTTTTTCACTCTTACCGCACAGTTATCCTGATGGAAAAGGAAGGGCTGGTATATGTTATGAGGATGTTCTGTCAGCATACTCCCGGAGAGAAAGGCTATAAAGTGACGGACGCAAAAGTCCGGAATTTAATTATAAGTTTCACGAAAGAGATTGCAAAATCCCTGTCATTCCGTATGGCAAGCGGCGTGAAGGAGCAGCAGTTTGCAGTCCGGTTGTATTTTAGGAAGGAAGATGGGTACAATGAATGAAATTATAATGGGGCTCTATGAAATCGAAGAGCAGGCAGGCCAGATTATGGAGAATGCCGCTAAGAGGAAGCAGAAACTGGCGGAAAGCAACAGGAAGCAGAGAGAAGATTCTGTGACAGAACTGGAGAGAGAGTTAGAAGGAAGGCTTACAATTCTGCGCTCCCAGCTGGAGACTCAGACAGAAGAGGAACTGGAGTCGATTGTGAAGAAGAATCAGGAGCAGATCGCGCAGCTGAATGAGAGGTGTGAGAAGAATCTGAATCAGATTGCGGAAAAAATCGTAGAAAAGATCACAGAGGTGTAGTTATGGCAGGAGAATTGCTACAGTACAGCGGGTTGATTACCAAGACAAGAGCCATGCGCAGCCGGCTGCTGAAAAGAGAAGATTTTGAACGGATTGCGGAATTTCAGACTGTTCCCGAGACCATCGGCTTTCTCAGAGAGCAGGAAAGTTACGGGAAGATTTACGGAGGCCGGGAGGATATCCGTCATCGGGGACAGGTGGAGGAACTGATTCACAATTCGATTATGGAGGATTATCAGAAGCTGCACCGGTTTGGAAACGGGCAGCAGCGACAGGCCTTAGAACTGTATCTGCCCCAGCTTCAATTCGGAGAAGCCGTTCCTAATATAGAGATTTCTTATTTTACACAAGTCTGGAAGCAGATTGAAAAATTTTCCGGCAGTCAGATGCGTCAGGTGCTTCGGGAAGTGTTTGGAACACAGGCGGACTGGCTGAATATTATGTGGATGTATCGGGGCAAAAAATTCTTCCGCCAGAAGCCGGAGGAACTTGAGGGCTTGCTGATCCCTTTGCAGTATAAATTAAAAAAGACAGAGAAACGGAAGCTTTTGGAAGCGGAGCAGACGGAAGAATTCTGCCGGATTTTGGCAGACACCGTGTATTTCAAAGGAAGGGACGCGCTGGTGAAGATGCAGGATGAAATTTCCTATCATCAGGTGATGAAAAACATGTACCAGAGGATCTGCAGGAAATATCCGGCTTCCATGGCGCCGGTGTTTTATTATTTTTATGAAAAAGAACAGGAGATTGAGCATTTAACCACTGCTTTGGAAGGGATACGTTATCAGATTCCGGCCAGAGATATCCGGAAATTGATATTAGTGTAAAATTAGATTGGAGGAGGAAGCATTGATTGAGAAAATGAAGCTCTTGCATATTACCGGTCCGAGAAATGATATCGACCGGGTGGTGAAAATGTATTTGAATAAATATGAAATTCACTTTGAAAATGCAATGACAAGCCTGAACAATTTAAAAAATGTGCGTCCCTTTGTGGAAACAAATCTGTACAAAGAGGCTGCCCAGATGGGCGAAGAGTTAAAACAGTATCTTGAGGTTTCCAGGAAAACGGATCTGAAGGTGACGCCGGAACAGGCCCGGGAGATTGTTTTTGAAGCCCACAGTCAGGCAGCGGACGTGGTGCGCCAGCAGGAAGAGGTCCGGGAAAAATTACGGAGGCTTAAGGACTGGATGGCAGAGATTGCCCCTTTTATCGGCCTGGATTTTGAACTGTGCAAGCTGCGGGATTTTCATTTTATTGATTATCAGTTTGGTAAGATTCGAGTGGAGAATTACCATAAACTGGAACAGTATGTATTTCACAATCCCTATACCTTATTCTATGAGTGCAATAACGACAGTGAATATGTCTGGGGCGTTTATTTTGTGCCCCATACGCATCTGGTGGAAATTGAAGCGGTGTACGCCTCTTTCCATTTTGAGGCGATTCAGGTGCCGGATAATCTGGAAGATACGCCCAGGCAGGCTTTTGAACAGGCAAAAGATTCGTTAAAGGCCCTTCAGCAGCAATTGGAGAGCCTTAAGATGCAGGCGGTGGAACTGGTGAAGGACAAAGAACAGGAAATTCTGGCCTCCTGCGAATGTTTGGAAAGCTACTGCAATAATTTTGAAATTCGAAAATATGCAGCCTGCACCAGCGCAAGAGAAGACGGCATTGAGCATTATATTCTGTATGGATGGATGTCCAGGCGGGACGCGGAAAAGCTGCAGCGGGAAATTGCAATGGATGAAAATGTCAATTGTGTAGAGGAAGAGCCGGGAAAAGGCCCGGAAAGCAAACCCCCAACCAAATTGAAAAATCCGAAAATTTTAAAACCCTTTGAAATGTTTGTGGAAATGTACGGGCTGCCCGGCTATAACGAGATGGATCCAACTTTGTTTATTGCATTGACATACACGTTCATGTTTGGCGTGATGTTCGGAGATGTGGGGCAGGGGGCATGTCTTTTGGTGGGAGGAATTCTGCTCTATAGGCTAAAGAACCTAAGGCTTGCAGGCATCGTAGGAGTGGCCGGCGTCTGGTCTGTGATTTTCGGATTTCTGTACGGCAGCTTCTTCGGATTTGAAGAGGTGATTCCGGCCCTTTGGATGAAGCCTATGGATAATATTATGACTACGCTGATGCTTGCTATTGGATTCGGCGGAGTATTGATTCTGGTGGCTATGATCCTGAATATGATTAATGCGGTCCGCGCGAAAGAATACGGAAGGCTCTTATTCAATCAAAGCGGCCTGGCAGGATTGATCTGTTATGGATTTGTGTTTTTCTGTGTTCTGCTCTTTGCCACCGGGCACGGCCTGCCGGCAACGGCACTGATTGGAATTGCAGTGGGCCTGCCGCTGATCGCAATTTTGCTGAAAGAGCCCCTGAGTCATTTGATTGAGCGAAAAGGCAGTTTGTTTCCGGAGGGAAGCAAAGTGATGTTTTTTGTGGAAGCTCTGGTGGAAGGCTTTGACGTGGTGCTCAGCTACGCCACCAACACCATTTCCTTTGTGCGGGTGGGCGCTTTCGCGTTGAGCCACGCAGGTATGATGGGTGTGGTTATGACCCTTGCGGGCCTGGAAAAAGGCAGTCCCAACTGGATCATTATTATACTGGGGAATGCCCTGGTGGCCGGACTGGAAGGTCTGGTTGTGGGAATCCAGGTGCTTCGTTTGGAATACTATGAGATGTTCAGCCGCTTTTATACCGGGGACGGAAAACCTTTTATTCCTTTTAAAAAGCAGGAAGAGAGCTGAAAGTATTTTTCCTTTTCAAAAAAGTAAAAGATAAAGTCAAATATTTATTAACAGGAGGATATGAAGATATGGAAACAAAAATTATATTAGTAGTAATTTTACTTTGCAGCATGATTATTCCGGTAGGGGGATTTTTCCTCAGCAAGCGGAAAGAGGGCGGATTCAAGGCGGCTTTGGCCAGCAATCTGTTTTTCTTCTTCGGAACGGTGCTGGTGGCGGATATTTTGCTGTTTGGCGGCAATGTACAGGCAGCCGGAGAAGCGGCCCAGGCGGCTTCGAATGTGGAAGGCTGGCGTTATCTTGCGGCGGCGCTGTCTACAGGGCTGTCCTGTATCGGCGCGGGAATCGCTGTGGCAAGCGCGGCAAGCGCGGCTTTGGGCGCTTTGAGCGAGGACTCCAGCATTATGGGTAAAGCGTTGATTTTCGTGGCTCTGGCGGAATCTATCGCTCTTTACGGCCTGTTGATCTCTTTCTCCATCCTGGGCTAAAGGAGACGGATTATGAAGATGTATTTAATCAGTGATAACAGGGATACCTGGACAGGAATGCGGCTGGCCGGCGTGGAAGGCGTTGTGGTGCACCAGCGCCAGGAATTGAAAGAAGCGCTGGACGCTGTGGTTTTGGATAAGGAAATCGGCATTGTGCTGCTGACAGAGAAGTTCGGCAGGGAGTTTCCGGATTTGATTGACGAGGTCAAGCTAAACCGGCGTCTGCCCCTGTTGATTGAGATTCCGGATCGCCATGGGACCGGCCGGAAAGAGAATTTTATCACAGATTATGTCAGCGAGGCAATCGGGCTGAAGCTTTAACAAATTGGGTGGAAGCTTTCATCTGTCCAAACGGGAGGAATTGGAAATGCAGATAAAGGAAAAGCTGGAGGTATTTCAGAAGTTTACCATCAATGTGGCAAACAGCGAAAGCGATGCGTTGATTCGTGAATATGAGGAAACCTGCGAGCGGGAATTAGAAGAGTTCCGCAGGAACAGGCAGACGGAAATGGAGCATAAATTTCAAATGGAGGAGACTGCCATCCGCAGGGAGCTGAACCGGAAGGTATCGGAAGAGGTGGTGCGCCAGAAGCGGCTCTTAGACGCCTGCAAACGGCAGTGGGAGGAGAAACTCTTTGAAAAGGTGAAGATTCTGTTAGAGAAGTATCAGCAGACAGAAGATTATCTGAACTATCTGACCGCCAAAATCAAAATGGCAAAGGAAGTGGCCGGGGATGAGGAGATCACGGTTTACATCGATCCCGCGGACGCAGATAAGAAAGGCAGATTAGAGCGGGAAAGCGGCGTGGAATTGACAGTCAGCAACATGGAATTCGGCGGAGGAATCCGGGCGGTGATCCGTTCCAGAAATATTTTGATTGATGAATCCTTTGTGACGAAATTAGAGCAGGAGGAGACTTTTCTATGAATGTAACAGGCAGAATCTATGGGATTAACGGGCCGATTATCACTATTTTGGGCAATCTGGGATTTAAAATGTCTGAGATGGTCTACGTGGGAGAACACCGGCTGGTGGGAGAAGTCATTGGATTAACCAAAGAACAGACCACCATCCAGGTATTTGAAGAGACGACAGGATTAAGGCCGGGAGAATTGGTGGAGGGCGCCGGGCGAGCCATCTGCGTGACGCTGGCGCCTGGAATCATTACCAATATTTTCGACGGAATTGAAAGACCTCTGCAGCTCATCGGACAGCAGTCAGGCGCCTATATTCCCCGGGGCGTCAATGTGGACTTGTTGGATCGGGAAAAGAAATGGGACGCAAAGATTACCGTGAAAGAAGGGGACATGCTGAGCCCCGGGATGATTATAGCAGAAGTGCCGGAGACGCCTGCCATCGTGCATAAGGTTATGGTGCCGCCGGGAGTGGAAGGCGTTGTCATAAGCGCAGCAGGGGACGGCGCTTATACCATAGAAGAAACACTGGTTGTCATCCGCGCAAAGACCGGAGAGGAACAGAATCTTACTATGACCCAGCAGTGGCCCATCCGGGTTCCAAGGCCCATTCAGAGACGGTATCCGGCGGATCGGCTGCTGGTGACCGGGCAGCGGATTTTAGACACTCTCTTTCCCATTGCCAAGGGCGGGACGGCCGCTATTCCGGGAGGATTCGGAACGGGAAAGACTATGACTCAGCATCAGCTTGCCAAGTGGTCTGACGCGGATATTATCATTTACATCGGATGCGGTGAGCGGGGAAATGAGATGACCAATGTATTGGAAGAGTTTTCCCAGCTGGTAGATCCCAAGACGGGGAATCTTCTGATGGATCGGACTACCCTGATTGCCAACACCTCTAATATGCCGGTGGCGGCCCGGGAGGCAAGCATCTATACCGGCCTTACGCTGGCGGAGTATTACCGGGATATGGGCTATCATGTGGCAATTATGGCAGACTCCACTTCCCGCTGGGCGGAAGCGCTGCGGGAGCTTTCCGGACGTCTGGAAGAAATGCCGGCGGAGGAGGGCTTTCCGGCTTATCTGGCCAGCCGTCTGTCCGCCTTCTATGAGCGGGCCGGATATGTGGAAAACTTAAACGGCACAGACGGAAGCGTGACGATTATCGGGGCGGTTTCCCCCCAGGGCGGCGATTTTTCCGAGCCGGTAACTCAGAATACCAAACGTTTTGTACGGTGTTTTCTGGCGCTGGATAAGTCTCTGGCTTACGCAAGGCATTACCCGGCCATCAACTGGCTGACCAGTTATACGGAATACCTGGGTGATTTGGAAGGCTGGTACGCGGCCAATGCCGGAGCGGATTTTATCCCCTGCCGGAATGAGCTTTTGAATATTCTTACCACAGAGAGCCGCTTAAATGAGATTGTAAAGCTGATCGGAAGCGATGTGCTGCCGGACGACCAGAAATTGATTCTGGAAATTGCAAGGGTGATCCGTCTGGGCTTTCTGCAGCAGAACGCCTTCCATGAAGAAGATACCTTTGTTCCCCTGGAAAAACAGCTTCGGATGATGAAGGTCATCCTGTATCTCTATGACAAATGCAAAGAACTGATAGAGATGGGAATGCCCATGGCGCTGCTGCGGGAAAACCGCATTTTTGAGAAAATCATTGCCATCAAATATGACGTGGCAAATAAAGATCTGTATAAATTTGATGAATACCTGCGGATGATCGACGAGTTTTACCGGGGTCTGCTGGAAACCAACGCATAGGAGGGCGGATATGTCAATTGAATATTTAGGATTAAGTGAAATCAACGGCCCTCTGATTGCATTGGAGGGAGTAAAAGACGCCTTTTTTGAAGAAATGGTGGAATTTGTGGTGGAAGGCGGCAAGCGCAAAAAAGGAAAAATCGTGGCGTTAGATGAAGATAAAGCTGTGATTCAGGTCTTTGACACTACGGATGAGATGTCTTTGAAAAACACGCATACCAGATTAAGCGGCCATCCCATGGAAATCGGCCTGTCGCCGGAAATTCTGGGAAGAACCTTTAACGGGCTGGGAGAACCCATAGACGGGCTGGGAAGAATCAATCCGGAGGTGACTTTGGATGTCAACGGGCTGCCTTTAAATCCCTGTGTCAGAGAGTATCCCAGAAATTATATTCAGACGGGAATCTCTGCCATTGACGCTTTAACCACATTGATTCGGGGCCAGAAACTGCCGATTTTTTCCGGAAACGGACTGCCCCACGATCAGCTTGCAGCCCAGATTGTGGAGCAGGCGTCTCTGGGAGAAGGATCTGAGGAAGAGTTTGGAATTGTTTTTGCGGCCATGGGCGTCAAATACGACGTGGCAGAATTTTTCCGCCGGAGATTTGAAGAGAGCGGCGTAAGTTCCCATGTGACCATGTTCCTGAACCTGTCCAATGACCCGGTGGCGGAGCGTCTGATTACCCCTAAGGTGGCGCTGACGGCGGCGGAATATCTGGCCTTTGAGAAAAATATGCATATTCTGGTGATTCTTACGGATATGACCTCCTTTGCGGAGGCCATGCGTGAGGTATCGGCTTCCAAAGGAGAAATCCCCAGCCGAAAAGGATATCCGGGCTATCTCTACAGTGAGTTGGCCACTCTGTATGAGCGGGCCGGCATTGTGCGGGGAAGAAGCGGAAGCGTTACCCAGATTCCGATTCTCACCATGCCCAATGACGACATTACCCATCCCATTCCCGACCTGACCGGATATATTACGGAAGGGCAGATTGTACTGGAGCGTTCTCTGCATCAGAAGAATGTCTATCCCCCCATTAACGTGCTGCCTTCCCTGTCCCGTCTGATGAAGGACGGCATCGGAGCGGAATATACCAGGGAAGATCATCAGGATGTGGCAAACCAGCTCTTTTCTTCTTATGCCCGGGTGGGAGAGGCCAGGGATTTGGCCAGCGTTATCGGAGAAGATGAGCTGTCGGATACAGATAAGAAATATCTGGAATTCGGCGTGGGATTTGAACAGGAATTTGTGGCCCAGGGAGCCAGCGAGAACCGTACCATTGAAGAGACTTTGGACATAGGCTGGAGGCTTCTTCACATCCTGCCCAAAGAGGAATTAGACCGGATTGATACCAAGATATTAGAGAAACACTGGTGAGGTGACTAGATGGATCCCAATACATTTCCAACGAAAGGCAATTTAATGCTTGCGAAAAATTCCCTGGCATTGTCCCGGCAGGGCTATGAACTGATGGATAAGAAGCGGAATATCCTGATTCGGGAATTGATGGAACTAATCGAGCAGGCCACAGATATCCAAAAAGAAATTGACGTGACCTTTACCAGCGCTTACCAGGCGCTGCAGAAGGCCAATATTCAGATGGGCATTCATGAAGTGGAAGTGTTAAGCGAGCGCGTGCCGGTGGAAAATTCTATTTCCATCAAGCGCAGAAGCGTTATGGGCACGGAAATTCCCAAAGTGGAATATGAGGCCCATGATTTAAAACCTTCCTATCCCTTTTACGGAACGAAAATGTCCCTGGATGAGGCCTGCGAGAAGTTTCAGAAGGTAAAGGAACTGACCATACGGCTGGCACAGGTGGAAACCTCCGCTTACCGGCTGGCCTATAACATCAAGAAGACCCAGAAGAGGGCCAATGCGCTGCAGAATATCACGATCCCAAAGTATGAGACGCTGACAAAGAGCATTCAGAGTGCGTTGGAAGAGAAGGAAAGAGAAGAATTCACCAGATTGAAAGTGATTAAGCGGATGAAAAGCAGGTGAATTTTAGAAAAAGAGGTTGTGGAATTCGTATGGAAAAGGCAGAAGGAATGGCGGCGTACAGGCAGCAGACGCCTGCATTTGCGGTAATCAATGAAGTGAAAAAAGCGGTGATCGGAAAAGACGGCTGCATTGTGAAGGCTGTGGCGGCAATTCTGGCGGGAGGCCATATCCTGTTCAACGACATTCCGGGGGTGGGCAAAACCACCCTTGCCATGGCTCTCTCCAAGTCCATGTCTCTGAAACAGAACCGGGTGCAGTTTACCCCGGACGTGCTTCCTTCGGATCTGACCGGGTTTTCCATTTACCAAAAAGATTCCGGGCGGTTTGTCTATCAGCCGGGAAGCGTGATGTGCAATCTGCTGCTGGCGGATGAAATTAACCGGACTTCTCCCAAGACCCAGTCGGCTCTTCTGGAGGTGATGGAAGAGCAGAAAGTGACGGTGGACGGCGTGAGCCGCCCGGTTCCTTCCCCTTTTATTGTCATTGCTACCCAGAATCCTGTGGGAAGCGCAGGCACCTGGATGCTTCCGGAAGCCCAGCTTGACCGCTTTATGATTTGTCTTAAGCTTGGGTATCCCAGTATGGAGGATGAGATCAATATTCTGAAAGGGGAGCAGAGGAAAGAGGCAATAGAGCCGGTCATTTCCCGGGAAGAGCTGCTTCATATGCAGGAACTCACAGAGCAGGTGTTCGTGCAGGAAGAACTCTATCAGTATATCGGAACATTGGTAAACGCCACCAGAAATCATCCGTTGGCGGAGCTTGGAATCAGCCCCAGGGGTTCTCTTAACATTCTGCAGATGGCAAAAGCTCTGGCGTTTCTGCGGCAGAGGGATTACGCAGTTCCGGAGGATGTGAGAGACGTGTTTCTCTCCGTCTGCGGGCACCGTATGGCGCTAAACGCCAAGGCTCGGGTGGCTCATATGGACGCGGAACAGGTATTGGAGGAAATTTTGAAAACTACGCCGATTCCGAAAGCGATAAGGGGAAGAAAATGAGAAAAGCGCTGTTTTATATGCTTGCGGCAGCAGGCGCAGGGTATGTAGCGGTTATTTATAATAGCAGAGGGTTTCTGGCATTGTTCGGGGCTGCAGTATTACTGCCGCCTTTTTTGCTATCTATGCTGTGGTACAGCAGAAGGCGTCTGGAGTGCGTGCTTTTGTTTTCTCCTTGCCAGGAAGGAGACGGCAGATATCAGGTCAGCCTTTTGGTGACAAATCACAGTCCTTTTTACCTGGCGAAGATCCGGGCCAGAATCGTGCTGAGTTATCTGGATCCTGAAGAAAAATATGTGCCGGAAAAAAAGGGAATGTCAGCTTTTTTCCGCCCCAAAAGGCGGATATCCGAAAGGCAGGATATTGGCAGTATGACAGAATACTCAGGCCAAAGGCGCAGGCGGAGAAGGAAACGGACCCTTTCTTTCAAAGCGGCGGGAAAGGCCGGCGCAGGGGAGACGGTAAGGCTGACAGGAACCGCCGAACGTCTGGAGTTTGGGCCCTGGCAGGCAGAGTGCCCGGCCTTGTTCTGTTATGACTGCCTGGGGTTGTTTTCCTGGAAAAAGAAAGTGGGACAGAAAAAGAAGGTGATGGTTTTTCCGGCTTGTTATGAGACGAATATCAAGGCGGGCATCCGCACCAGATTGTTTCTGGCGGACGGAGAAGTGTACCATCCCCAGACAAAAGGGGATGATCCGTCGGAGGTGCTGAACCTGCGGGATTATCAGAAAGGGGATCGGCTGAATCGGATTCACTGGAAATTGTCAGCCCGGAATGATACCCTGATTGTATCAGAGATGAGCCTGCCCATTGGGTGCAATGTGGTTTTGTTTCTGGACGCCTGCACAGACGTAATGGACAAAGAGCGCCGCAGAGTTTACTGGGAAATTGTGAATACTATTTCCCAGGGCCTTCTGCAGCAGGAGTGCTTTCATTATCTGGCATGGTACGACGCGGCGGAACAGAGGCTGAAGCGCAAAGCGGTTCGGGAATTTGAGGATTTGACGGATTTCTGGGGTGAAATTATAAAATACCGGATGGGGCGGCAGGATTTTTCAAAGGAATACGGACAGGAATTTCGGGGAGAGAGTTATGTGACCGGAATTGTATGGAACCAGGAACTGGAACTGTATTGCAACGGAAAGTTTCTGATGAAAGCGGAACCGGCGGGGGTGAAGGAGCAGATGTTGGAACTGGAGTTGATCGTGTGAGTGTTGCATATAAGGGAGGAAAATCATGAATCCGATGATTAAGTACAGAGGTGGCAAATCAAAAGAGATTTCGCATTTTGTTAATCATATGCCGGAACAATATTCCAGATATATAGAACCTTTTTTTGGGGGAGGGGCCCTTTATTTTTATCTTCAGCCGGAAAAGGCGATTATTAATGATATTAATGTTAAGCTGTATTCTTTTTATAAAGAAATGCAGGAAAGATACCCTGATGCCAGAATTCAGTTAGACAAATTACAAAAAATATATGAAGAAAACCAGTCGGCATATGAAAGTTTGAAGAAAGAATATCCGGAAAGAAGAGTGGAAAATGGAAATGAATCTCTATATTACAGGATGAGAGATGTGTTTAATCATAAAATTGAGTCAGAATATCTGGAGTCTGTTGTTTATTTTTTTATAAATAAAACAGCATATTCGGGTATGATTAGATACAACGCAAATGGGGAATATAATGTGCCTTTCGGCAGGTATAAAAATTTTAATACGAAATTAATTACGTACGAACATTATGAACTTCTGCGGAAAACGGAAATATACAATTATGATTATTCGAAAATTTTTGAATATTCGCGAAAAGAGGATTTTATTTTTTTGGATCCGCCGTATGATTGTATTTTCAGTGACTATGGAAATGAGCATTACAGAGATGGATTTGGGGAGGATGAACATAGAAGGTTGGCAAATGATTTTAAAAATCTGTCAGCAAAAGCATTGTTGGTCATAGGAAAAACACCGCTGACGCAGGAATTGTACGGCGGGCATATTGTTGAAGAATATGAGAAAGCGTATGCGGTTAATATAAGAAACCGATTTAAATCGGATGCGAAGCATATTATAGTGACCAATTATTAGATTCAGATACAAAGTATATCATAGTGATAAATGATGAGATTGGAGGAATTGTATGGCGCCGTTGAGGAGCAGAACATTGTTTTTTACAACTTCGCCAAGAACACCGCTGAAAATGATTCCGGAAATAGAGATGCTTGCCAGAGAATTTGAAGGTAAGGTGTGGAATCCCAATACACAGGCGGAATTTATAAAGAAATTGGCAGAAGGGAAAGATTTTCAGGGAGAAGGTTCTATAAAAGAAATGGCTTTCAGCGCAAGGGATCGAATTAATCGTGCGCCCAAAGCACTAGGCTTTATTGATTTGAAACCAACAATAAAGTTGACGAAACCTGGGGAAAGGCTGATTAGCGGAAAGAGAATAGAGGAAATTTTGCTTAGGCAGTTGTTGAAATTCCAGTTACCATCTCCATATCATAAAGAGACAAAACAATTAGAAGGAATATTTGGGGTAAAGCCGTATTTGGAAATATTCAGATTAATTTACGTAATGGGAACATTAAGTTTCGATGAATTAATGATTTTTGGGATGCAGTTAACACATTACGAGAAATTTGATGAAATTGTGGATGAAATTAGACATTTTAGAAGGATGAAAGCTTATGCAAAAGCGGGGTACAAGGTATTTCGCAGGGAATATGTGCGCAGAGAAGTAGAGAAAATTTATCAGGAAGATATTAATTTAGGAAAAATACAAACAAGAGAATCGAAAGAAAAATCATTTGACAAATTTGTAAGAACAAAAGCAAGCAATTTGCGTGATTATGCAGATGCGTGTTTTAGATACTTACGTGCAACAGGTATGGTGGAAATATCTCAGAGAGGGCATTCTTTATCGATTATGCAAGAAAAAAGAGAAGAAGTGGAATTTTTTTTGAATTGTGTAGATAGAAAACCGATCTATATAGATAATGAAAAAAAATATAAGGAGTACCTGTTTGATGAGTCATTGCCGGTACTGTATTCTGATGATAGGGAGCGGTTATTGAAACAAGTTTCTGAGTATATAGGACCGTTATCTGATTTACCCCAAATTGCGACGGAACAATTGAAGGATAAATTAGAGGAAATGATTCAGAACAGAAAGGCGGCTATTATTGAGCAGCAGGTGAGGGATTTAAAAGAGTATAAAGAGTATCATGATGTAATGGAAACATTTTATGACATAAAGGATAATTCCTTGTATGACGCGCCTTTGATGTTGGAATGGAATACCTGGCGGGCTATGACAATGCTCGATGGCGGCGATATAAAAGCGAATTTAAAATTGGATGATAAGGGACAGCCTATGTCAACGGCGCAGGGAAATATGGCAGATATTATTTGTGATTATGGAGATTTTGGACTAACAGTTGAGGTTACTATGCAATCCGGTCAGCGACAATACGAAATGGAAGGGGAACCTGTTTCAAGGCATCTGGCTAAGCTGAAAAGAGACACGGGCAAAGAGGCATACTGTTTGTTTATTGCCCCTAAAATTAATGAGGCATGCATAGCATATTTTTATGCGCTGCATATGGTGAACATATCATTTTATGGTGGGCAATCGGTTATCGTGCCTTTGGAATTAGACGTATTTATCAATATGGTGGAACAGTCGTACAGGGCAGGATATATTCCCGATGCAGAACAGATAAAAGGAATATTTAAGTATTCGATGGAACAGGCAAAGCAAGCGCAGGATGAAAGTGAATGGTATGCAAAAATAAAAGATAAGGCACTGAATTGGTTATGAAACAGTACAGCCGGCTAAAAGCCGGAATTGGCCTGTCATTGACCTTATACGGCATGTTCCTGTGCCTGGAAGAGGTTCTCATTACCGGAATCTCCCGGATCGCTCTGCTGGCCCTGGCCGTTTTTTTCCTGGTATTCACAGAACTGATGTATCTGGGAAAGAAATGGAAGTGGGCATTGGCCCTGCTTTTTGCGGCTGTTTTGGCATGGGCGTCATATCTCAATCAGGAAATTTTGTTAGAAGGCGGGAAAGAAATAGCCAACCGCGTGCTGAGTTTGATCAACCAATATTACCGGACCGAATACCTTCTCTGGTTCGTGCGGCCCAAAGGCGCAGAAAAAATCTGGTGTTTTACGCTGCTGTGCCTGCTGTTGGGGTTTGCAGAGTGCTTTCTGGCTGTAACTGTCAGCAGCAGAAATTTTAAATCCGTAAACCGGGCTTCCCGGCGGACGCGTTTTGCCTTTTTGTGTATTCCGGTTTTGATTTTGATCCTGGAAAGCTATCTTGGCAAATCGCCTTCCGTAACAGGGATGCTGCTGATTTCGGCAGGATTCTTGGCGGCGATTCTGGATCTTGGGGAAAAGGGAACCTGGATTCCGGCAGCCGGCGTGACGGTCATCCTTGTTCTGGCTGCGTTTTTTGCCGGGAGCGGGCCGGCTGGGCAGATCATAGGCAGCCGTCATCCTTCCTGGTATCATTGGCAGCTCAAGCGGGAGGATCAGCTGATGGAGCTGGCAGATAAAATCAGCGGAATTCCGTTGTTTTCCGGGAACAAAGCAAAGCGTGAGTATCTTTTGGACAATGATAAGCCCAAGCAGACCGGAGAGGAATTGTTTCAGATTACTGTGGAGAAGCGTCCGGAGCAGACCGTTTATATCCGGGGGTTTATCGGCGGAGATTATGAGGGCGGAAGCTGGAGCGCGGCATCCCCGCAGGAATTTTCCGATTGGGCCCAGAGCCAGGGGTTTTCCAATCAGGAATGCAGGGAAACGGTGCAGAATTATCCCTACTGGAAATTAAAGGAGGGCGACGGGTCAGGGCAGGACTCTCTGTCCCGTCATGTGACAATCCAACTGCAGAGTCCGGTTTCGGGATATACCCTGTCCCCCTATTATACGGAAATTCCTGAACAACAGCCGGCAGAGGGAGACGGAATGCTGTCTCCCCTGGGGGAGACGGAATTTCAGTGGGATAGCTTTTTATTTTTGAGGGATTGGCAGAGGGAGGGGTTCTATAGCCTGTACGAATGGGAACAGAGAGTATCCGTTCCGGATCTGTCAGGCCGGACCAGAGAAGAGGAAATATGGGAAGCTTACGGCGATTACGCGCGGCAGACCTATACCCGTCTGCCCGGGGAGGGCTTAGAGAAGCTGCGGGAACTGGCAGACTCTTATGACCAGTTAAATCTATGGGCAGCAGAGCCGGAAGCAGAGTTTTTTTCCGCAGAAGAAAACCTCGTGGAAGAAAATTCCGTGGAAGAAAACTCCGTAGGAGAAAGTCTCGTGGAAGAAAACTCCGAAGAAGAAAGCCTCGTGGAAGAAAATTCTGCGGAAGAAAACTTAGTGGAAGAAAACTCCGCAGAAGAAAACCTTGCGGAAGAAAACTCCGCAGAAGAAAACCTTGCGGAAGAAAACTCCGCAGAAGAAAACCTCGTGGAAGAAAACTCCGCAGAAGAAGCCCAGGGAGCAGATCTTTACCTATGGAAAGAGGCGAAGAGGCAGGAATACAGAATTGTGCAGACTACAATGCTTCTGTGGTCCACTACGGAGTACAGCCAGAATCTTAAGCCGGTGCCTGAGGGGGCGGATTTTGCCGAGTATTTTCTGCTGGAACAGAAGAGAGGGTTCTGCGTTCACTATGCCACAGCAGGGACGCTGATTCTCCGGATGCTGGGAATTCCGGCCCGCTATGTCAGCGGATATGTGGTATTTCCAGAGGATTTTAAAGAGAACCCGGACGGCACCTTTACCGCTGAGGTAAAGGATTATCAGGGCCACGCCTGGACGGAGGTTTTTCAGGAGAGTACAGGCTTCTTCCCCCAGGAAATGACGCCCCCTTCTTATCTGAATGTCCTGCAGAGGTTAGAACCGGGAGAAGATGTGGAAGAAGCGCTCCGGGAATTGGAACAGGACGAGGAGGGAAAAGAAGAGACGCAAAAAGAGCAGACTCCGGCGCCGGAACGCCCTGAAGAGGAAGAGAGAGTCCATACGCCGGCAGTGGAAGAGGATCCGGGGGAAGCAGCAGACGCGGAGAAGAACAAAAACAGCGGGAACAGAGATGCGGACAGGAATACAGACAGAGATTTCGGCATTTCTCAATCCGCGGCGGGAATCTTGCTCTGCCTGGCAGGCGCAGCTCTCATTTTCGGTTTGTTCTGGCAAGTCCGAAGATATCGGCAGAAGAAACAGCGGGCAGAAATTTACCAGGAAAACCGCGGCAAAGGCGTGCTGGCTATGGGAAAAGCCATGGAAAAACTGTTGGAATCAAAAGGCCTGGCCCGTAAAAAGAATATGGGGGATCAGGAGTACGCAGCGTTCCTTGCCCAGAAGCTGCCGGAGTTTGACTGGGAGAGAATCATTTGGATCTGGCAGAAAGCGGCTTTTTCCGGGGAAGGCGTTACAGAAGAAGAATTTCAGTCAGCAGAGAAATGTTATCAGGAATTGACGCGGAAATTGCGGAAATAAAAAGTATTTAATTTTTGCAGAAGCTGTGATACAATTTTAGATAAGGAAATTTCTGGATTAAGAGAAGGCGTGTCAGCCGGATATTGAGAGATTATGGAAAATAAAAAGAAAGCGGGGAACAACAAAGATGAGCCGGACGGGAGAAGTGACAAAAGAAACCAGACAGAATAAGCGGAGGGGAATCGGACTGACGGTAAAGCTGACAGCAGCAGTGGTGGTGAGCGTTATGATCGCCGTGTCAGCGCTGCTGGCAGTGGTATATACCCGAATGTCCAAGACGTTGTTAGAGAAAAGTGAGGAAATGCTGCATACCACCACGGAAAAGACACTTCAGGAAACCAGAGCATGGATGAATGGGACGCTGTCTATGCTGGAGACCCAGAGAGACACAATAGAATATGAGAATATGGATATTCCTGCAATGACAGAGTACATTAAGCATACAGCCGGACAGAATGAGGCTTATCCGGCCGGGCTGTATGTGGCGCTGACAGACGGATCGCTGTATCACGCATCCTTTGTGCCGGGGCCGGATTTTAATGCTTTGGAAAAAAGCTGGTACCTGGACGGCCTGGAATCTGAGGAATTTATTTTGGGCGATGTGTATTTTGACGAGGACAGTCAGTCCTATGTGGTGGGAGCCTCCGGCACGCTGAAAGGCGCGGACGGCACAGTGCGGGGCGTTGCGGCGGCGGATGTATATCTGGATTCCATTTCTGAGATTGTAAGCGGCATTCAGATTGAAGAGCACGGCGGTATTTTTCTGGTGGATACCCGCACAGACACCATTATCGGACACAGGGATTCGGCGGTGGTTGGAACGAAGCTGGGCGAAAGCGGCGGCATGTATGCTTATGCCAAAGAGCAGATTCAGTCCGGGAACACAGGGCTGGGCCTGTATGGAGATACTTATATTGAGATTGCCGAGGTTGCGGGAAGCAGTTGGACAGCGGTAGCCTATGTGTCCAAAGAAGAAGTGCTGTCGGAACTTTATGTCCTGACTTATACCATGGCAGCAATGTCGGCCGCTGCCGTGCTTGTTATGACGCTTCTGGTTGTGATCCAGATTCGGCGGATTATCGGCAGGCCGGTGAAAGAACTGAGCCAGGCGGCTACCAGGATTGCGGAGGGAGATCTGGATCAGACCATCCGCTACAAGTCAAGAGATGAGCTGGGGATCCTTGCGGATAATTTTAATCAGGTGACGGTAAGGCTGAAAGACTACATAAAATATATCAATGAGATTTCAGATACGCTGCGGGAAATCGCCCGGGGAAATCTGGCGTTTGAACTGGAAAATGAATATACCGGTGAATTTGCCAGGGTTCGGGAATCTTTGGATGAGATTGCGGTAGAACTCAACATGATTATGGGGCAGATGAACGTGTCGTCCAGAGACGTGGCCGCCGGCGCGGCGCAGATTTCCAACAGCGCGGTGAATTTGTCTCAGGGTTCGGCAGAACAGGCGGCAGAGGTGGAAGCCCTGTCCGGAAATATTGAAAAAGCGGCCGACAGTGTGAAAAACGTCGCAAAAGGCGCGCAGAAAGCCAGCAGTATTTCGAAGGAAACCAAGGCGGGACTGCTGGAAAGCAATACCAAGATGGAGAATATGAGAGAAGTGATCCAGAGAATCAGCGAGAAATCCAATGCAATCCATAAGATAGTAAAAACCATTGACGATATTGCGTTCCAGACCAATATTCTGGCGCTGAACGCAGCGGTGGAGGCGGCCCGGGCAGGGGAGGCCGGAAAAGGCTTTGCAGTGGTGGCGGAAGAAGTGAGAACTTTGGCAGGCAAATCTGCCGAGGCAGCCCAGGAAACCACAGAGCTGTTAGGGGAGACTATAAGATCAATGGAAGAGGGAGTCATTGCAGCCGACGACACAGCCCATTCTATGCTGGCTGCGGCAGAGATGGCGGAGGAAATGGATCAGTTAATCATCGGTATTGCAGATTATACGAAGCAGCAGACTGAAATAGCGGAGGATATCAGCCATGGAATTGAGCAGATTTCCGTTGTGGTGCAGAGCAATGTAGACACGGCGGAATCCGGAGCGGCCGCCAGTGAAGAACTGTCCGGACAGGCTGCCGCGCTGAAAGAACTGGTTTCTAAGTTCCGTTTGAAAGAATAGGCAACAGTTCAGCCCAGGACTTTGCACTTGCCGCAAAGTACGTGAGAATGTGCAATTTCCCTTGACAACAAAATGCATAAATGTATACAATAATCCATGGAAATTATTTTCCGGCAAGGAGGGTCTGATTTGAATGGAATAAGTCATTCACTGGGACAACAGGTGTTTCAGAAAATCAGAGAAGGGATTTTAGACGGAACATATGTTAAGGGAAAAGAATTGAAAGAAACAGCCATAGGAGAAGAACTGGGCGTGAGCCGTACGCCGGTGCGCGAGGCGCTGCGGCAGTTGGAATTGGAAGGGCTGATTACGATTATCCCCAACAAAGGCGCCTTTGTGGTAGGGTTTTCCGGACAGGATATCCGGGATATCTATGAGATGCGTCTGGCGCTGGAAAGATTATGCGCAGGAAAGGCAGCAGTGTCTGCAGAGAGGATTCAGATCGAGCAGATGGAAGAAATTCTCTATCTGGCGGACTTTCATTTCAGCAAGGGGCATATGGATCAGATGACGGCGCTGGATGATAAGTTTCACGGACTGCTGTATGAAGCAGGCGGAAGCAAAGTGCTGGAACATGCGCTGAAGGATTATCACCACTATTTGAGCCGGGTCAGGAAGATCAGCCTGACAAATCGGGAACGGGCCCGGCAGTCGAACTGGGAGCACTGGCAGATATTGCGGGCTGTCCGGGAACAGAACGCTGAAAAGGCCAAAGAGGCGGCCAGCCTGCATATTTGCAGCGCAATTCAGAATATGGATACTTATGGATGGGATTTGCCCTGGAACGAAAGGGAAGGGGCCAGATTGATAGAATCAGGAGGAAGAGAGCATGGAAAAAATTAAAATGACAACGCCGCTGGTGGAGATGGACGGAGATGAAATGACCCGCATTCTCTGGAAAATGATTAAGGATGAGTTATTGTGCCCCTTTGTGGATTTAAAGACAGAATACTATGATTTGGGGCTGGAATACCGGAATGAGACAAATGATCAGGTGACCTTTGATTCCGCTAACGCCACTAAGAAATACGGCGTTGCCGTAAAATGCGCCACCATCACCCCCAATGCGGCCCGCATGGAAGAGTATGATTTGAAGGAAATGTGGAAAAGCCCCAACGGAACCATCCGGGCGATTTTAGACGGGACTGTTTTCCGCACCCCCATTACGGTAAAAGGAATTGAACCCTGCGTCAAGAACTGGAAGAAGCCTATTACCATCGCAAGGCATGCCTATGGGGATGTGTACAAGGCAAGCGAGATGAAGATTCCGGGACCGGGGAAATGCGAGCTGGTCTACACTGCGGAAGACGGAACAGAGACGAGAGAATTGATTCATGATTTTACCGGGGCAGGCGTGATACAGGGGCAGCATAATCTGAATGCTTCCATCGAAAGCTTTGCAAGGAGCTGCTTTAATTACGCGCTGGACACCAAACAGGATCTGTGGTTTGCGACGAAGGATACCATTTCCAAGAAATACGATCATACCTTTAAAGATATTTTCCAGGAGATCTATGACAGGGAATACGCAGAGCAGTTTGAGGCGGCCGGAATTGAATATTTCTACACGCTGATCGACGACGCGGTAGCACGTATCATGAAAGCAGAGGGCGGATTTATCTGGGCCTGCAAGAATTATGACGGCGATGTGATGAGCGATATGGTAAGCTCCGCTTTCGGCTCCCTCGCCATGATGACCTCCGTATTGGTATCTCCAGAGGGATATTATGAGTATGAAGCTGCTCACGGAACCGTGCAGCGTCACTATTATAAGTATCTGAAAGGCGAGGAAACCTCCACCAATTCGGTAGCTACAATTTTTGCGTGGACCGGCGCGCTGCGAAAGAGAGGGGAACTGGACAAGCTGCCGGAGCTTTCAGCGTTTGCGGATAAATTAGAAGAGGCGTGTCTGTCCACCATTGAGTCCGGCAAGATGACCAAAGATCTTGCGCTGATTACCACATTGCAGGATGTGACGGTATTAAACAGCGAAGACTTTATCAAAGCAATCCGGGAGAAACTGGAAGCGTAACAGTTCAGCCTTCGGCTTCACTGTTACCTGGAAGTCATCCTGTAAGAATCTTCGATTTTTACAGGACAGACGGCCATGCGCCCGCCGGAGGGCAGGCAGAGAATAGTGAGAATTAGTATAAGGAGAGAGAACCATGATTTTAGCCTGCCAAAACATCAGCAAAGCCTTTGGCACCGATGAAATCATACAACACGCCTCCTTTCATATTGAGGAAAATGAAAAGGCGGCGATTGTAGGAATCAATGGAGCAGGAAAGACCACCCTGCTTCGGATTATTATGGGAGAACTGGAGGCAGACGAAGGGAATGTGATTCTCGCTAAGGGAAAAACCATCGGATATCTGCCCCAGAATCCGGATATTGCGGGAAACCGGACGATTTATGAGGAAGTGCTTTCTGCCAGGGAAGAGATGGTGGCCATGCAGGAAGAATTGATTGCCATGGAACAGGAAATGAGCCGTGTCGCAGGGAAAGATCTGGAACGGCTGATGGAACAATATAACCGCCGGAATCTGGAATTTGAACAAAAGGGCGGCCAGTCCTATAAAAGCGAAATCGTGGGGGTGCTTAAAGGACTTGGCTTTGCGGAAGAAGAATTTGCTAAGCATATGCAGGAACTGTCCGGCGGGCAGCGCACCCGGGTGTGCCTGGGCAAGCTTCTGGTGACGAAGCCGGATGTAATTCTTCTGGACGAGCCCACCAACCATCTGGACATCGGATCCATTACCTGGCTGGAGACATTTCTTTTGAATTATAAAGGGGCGGTTGTGATTGTTAGCCATGACCGCTATTTTCTGGATCGGGTGGTCCGCAAAGTGGTGGAACTGGATCGCTGCAAGGTATCCGTATTTTCCGGCAATTACAGTGATTATGCCGTGAAAAGGGCTCAGGTGCGGGAGGCAATGCTGAAACAGTATTACAATCAGCAGCAGGAAATCAAACATCAGGAGGAAGTGATTGCCAAGCTGAAATCCTTCAACCGGGAAAAATCCATCAAACGGGCGGAAAGCCGGGAAAAGATGCTGAACAAGATCGAACGTCTGGAAAAGCCCGCAGAGGAGAACACGGATATTCATCTTAACCTGGATCCGGGCATTGTAAGCGGAAATGATGTGATTTCAGTGGAGCATCTGGCGAAGGCTTATCCGGGCCAGCCTCTCTTTGCGGATCTGTCTTTTGAGATCAAGCGGGGAGAACGCGTTGCTTTGATAGGAGATAACGGAACAGGCAAGACCACGATTTTAAAGATCATCAATGATATGGTGGCTGCGGATGGGGGCACTGTCAAACTGGGAACCAATGTGCATATTGGGTACTATGATCAGGAGCATCAGGTGCTTCATTCAGAGAAAACGCTGGTAGAAGAAATCTCCGATGAATATCCCTATCTAACCAATACACAGATCCGGAATGTGCTGGCTGCTTTTCTCTTTACCGGAGATGACGTGTTTAAGCGGATTTCAGAATTAAGCGGCGGGGAGCGGGGGCGGGTGTCTTTGGCGAAACTGATGCTTTCGGAAGCAAATTTTCTCATATTGGACGAGCCTACCAACCACCTGGACATTACCTCCAAGGAGATTTTGGAGCAAGCGTTAAACCGCTATACGGGAACGGTATTGTTTGTCAGCCATGACCGGTATTTCATCAATAAAACCGCGACAAGAATTATGGATCTGACCGGCAGTACGCTGATAAATTACATTGGAAATTATGACTATTATCTGGAAAAATGCAGAGAACTGACCGATATTTATGTATCGGGCAAAGAAGCGGTTCAGAAAACAGAAACCGTCAGCAGCAACAAGGCGGACTGGAAGCAGAAGAAAGAAGAACAGGCAAGGCTGCGGAAACTGGAAAATGACAGGAAGCGCGTGGAAGACAGCATTGAAGCTGCGGAACAGCGGATTGGAGAGTTGGAAGAAGCATTTTCAGACAGCGAAATTGCGACGAATTCTGCCAGGCTGCAGGAACTGCATCAGGAATATGAGGGCCTGCAAAGGGAACTGGAAGCCCTGTATGAGCGCTGGGAAACGTTGGTATCAGTGTAGCCGAAGGCTGAACTGTTGCCAACGTTGATGTAACGCCTTTTCATACATTGACATCCAGGATCAGATTTATTATAATAAAAAGAAGCGAAAAAACGGTGAGCGGATGCCCGTGAGACAGGAGAAGAGAGAATGGAAAAAGAAATATCACAGGCGGTGATCCGAAGAATGCCAAGATATTACAGATATCTGGGGGAACTTCTGGATGATGGAGTGGAACGGATTTCCTCCAATGAGCTGAGTGCGAGAATGCGGGTGACTGCATCGCAGATACGGCAGGATTTGAATAATTTCGGCGGGTTTGGACAGCAGGGTTATGGCTATAATGTGAAGTATCTCTATGATGAAATCGGCAAGATACTGGGAATGAACCAACAGCATAATATCATCATAGTTGGAGCCGGCAATCTGGGGCAGGCGCTGGCCAATTACATTAAGTTTGAAAAATGGGGGTTTGTGATTATCGGGCTCTTTGATGTGAATTCGGCGCTGAAGGGGATTTCCGTCCGGGGAATTAAAGTGCGTATGATGGATGAACTGGAAGATTTCCTTAAGAAGAACAAAGTGGACATTGCAGCCCTTACCCTTCCCAAGGAGAAAGCAGACGAGGTGGCAAACCGATTAGTGAAACTCGGGATTCGGGCAATCTGGAATTTTGCCCATCTGGATTTGGAATTGCCGGAGCATGTGGTGGTGGAGAATGTGCATCTTTCGGACAGTCTGATGCAGCTTTCTTACAATATTGAGAAGACAGAAAAATCAAAAGATAAGAAGTGAGCCTATGAGTAAAAGAAAAAACACAAGCCCTGGATTTGATAAAATTGCGCAGACAAGAGAGCTGCCGCCGCTGGTGCTGGATCAGAAATGGCACCAGTTATTTCTGGACGGCAGCAAACCGGCGAAAGTGGCGAAGCTGGAACAGAAGGTCAGCGGACATCTCTCCAGGCAGGGACATCTGACCCAGGAACTCAAAGAACTGAAGTCTTTGAAAAATAAGCTGATGAAAAATATTGTGGCAAATATGGATGAGATTGGGGAAACCGGGCAGGAGACCAACAAATTGCAGGAGAACAGAAGGCTGATTACGGAGATCAATCAGCGGATGGATTCCTGCCGGGAAGAATTAGATAAACTTCAGGATACCATGCGGCAGGACAATGAACAGCTGATGGCGGAGACATTGGAATACTGCTACGGAATTATGAACAGCAATGAGAAAGAGCAGGAAGAGCTGGCCCAGTGGATTGCGAAGACCCGGACGGAGCTGAAGATAAAGATTATCCGCAAGGACGCCATTGAGGATCAGAGCCGGGCGATTTACGCGTATCTTCATGATATTTTCGGCGCTCAGATCATTGGAGCTTTTGATTTGAAATACGGAGAGGAATATAAAAAAGGGAAGATATAAAAGGCAGTCTTGGCAGAAGTTGTCAGGGGTGTCTTTTTTCGGAGTTTGCGCGCTTGATTCGCAAAGCCAAATTTTTGCAGGGCGGGCAGTTCTATGAATGATCCGGATTAGGCCCTTAAGAACGATTTCCTGTGCAAAATGGCAAAATTTTGGTTCCGGTTTATCCGGGTTAGGAGGTTGGAATGAAGATTCTTTTAGACAGCAGACAGATGAAACAATGCGATAAGAATACCATAGAGCATTTCGGAGTGCCGTCTCTGGTTCTGATGGAGCGGGCGGCCTTGAGCGCCGCGGAAGAGATTGAACAATATTTCTGCAGGGGCAGACAGCATAACCCTTTTGGCAGAGGGGAGGAAAATGCAGGGAATTTCCGGCAAAACAACAGAAGGAAAAGAACAGTTCTTGCAGTCTGCGGATATGGAAATAACGGCGGAGACGGGCTTGCCCTTTGCCGTATGCTCTGGCAGAGGGGCTATGAAGTTACAGCGGTCATGCCGCCGGAGACGGGAAGAATTTCTGAGGAAACCAGAGTCCAGAGAGAGATTTTAACCAATTACGGAATTGAGATATCATACGACATGCCCAAAGGGGAATTCGATGTTGTCATAGACGCGCTGTTTGGCATCGGCCTTACCCGGGATTTGGAAGAAATCTACCGGGAATACCTGATGCAGATGAATGAGAAATCCGGCTTGAAAGTGGCGGTGGACATTCCTTCCGGCGTCCATGGAGATACAGGACAGGTGATGGGCGTTGGATTTCGGGCCGATGTGACAGTGACTTTTGCTTTTGCCAAGCCAGGGCTTTTGCTTTATCCGGGAGCGGAATACGCCGGAGAGGTTCTGGTCAAAGACATTGGGATTGACAGCCGCAGTTTCTTAGAGGAACAGCCTTTTTTATTTGCTGCGGAATCCGAGGATTTGAAGCGGATTCCTGTGCGGAAAAATCATTCGAATAAAGGAAGCTACGGAAAGGTTTTACTGGCGGCGGGGCAGAAAAATATGGCCGGAGCGGCCTTTTTCAGCGGAAAAGCGGCGTACCTTACCGGAGCCGGCCTTGTAAGGATTTTTACGGAGGAACCGAATCGGATGATTCTGCAGGAATTGCTGCCGGAAGCTGTCCTCACCGCTTATGAAGGAAGGGAAGCCTTGGAGAAACTGCTGGCAGAATCCCTTTCCTGGGGAACAGTGATTGCGGCGGGGCCGGGGCTTGGCGTCGGGAAGTCTGCTGAGATAATTGTACGCTTCATCTTAAAACAGGCAAAAGTCCCGGTGATTCTGGACGCGGACGGGCTGAATGTGCTGGCAGAACATCTGGAATGGCTGAAAGAGGCAGAGGTTCCCGTCATTGTAACGCCTCATTTGGGAGAGATGGCAAGGCTGACAAAGAAAAGCATTCCAGAGATACAGAAGCATTTATTGCAGGCTGCCCGGGAATTTGCAGCGGAATATGATGTAATATGTATTTTGAAAGACGCAAGGACTGTCACGGCATGGCCGAACGGCAGGGCGTATCTCAATACCAGCGGAAATCACGGCATGGCCACAGCCGGTTCCGGAGACGTGCTGACGGGAATTCTGGCAGGGCTGATTGCCCAGGGGATGGAGCCAGAGCAGGCGGCTGTTACAGGGGTATATCTCCATGGGGCGGCGGCTGATAAGCAGGCGGAACACACCGGCACTTACGGGATGATGGCCCGGGACATTCTGGATGGAATTGGGATGGTTCTTAAGGAAAAGGAAGGGATAGCGAGATGAAATCATACAGCAGGGCCTATGCGGAAATAAATCTGGACGCAGTCAGTCATAACATCGCGCAGATGGAACAGATCATCGGGAGAGACACGAAGATTATGGGCGTCATCAAGGCGGACGGATACGGTCACGGCGCCGTTCCCATCGGAAGAGAACTAGAACAGACGCCGTCTGTCTGGGGATATGCAGTGGCCACGGCGGAGGAAGCGGAGATTCTGCGCCGAAACGGATTGAAAAAGCCGATACTGGCCCTTGGCACAGTATTTCCGGAACAGTATGAAAGTGTGGCAAAAAAAGAGATCCGGCTCACAGTGTATTCCATAAAACAGGCAAAAGGGATGGAAGAGTTTGCGAAAGAACAGGGCCTGCCTATCCGGGTTCATCTGAAAATTGATACAGGCTTAAGCCGCCTGGGGTTTCAGGTGACAGAAGAAGCGGCAGAAGAACTGGCACAGATTGTAAAGATGCCTCATATCATAGTGGAAGGGATATTTACGCATTTTGCGGCGGCGGACGCCAGAGACAAAACCATGGCAAAAGAGCAGATACGGCAGTTTCAGAAAATGAAGGAAATGCTGGCTCAGAAGGGAATTTCCATTCCCATCAGCCACTGTGCCAACAGCGCGGCAATCATTGACCTGCCGGAAACAAACATGAGCCTGGTGCGGGCAGGAATCAGCCTCTACGGCATGTGGCCCTCCGACGAGGTCCGGAAAGAAAACCTGGATTTGCAGCCTGTGCTGTCCTTAAAGAGCCGCATTGTATTTCTGAAAGAGTTAGAAGCCGGCAGAACCATCAGCTACGGAGCCACCTACGAGACGAGGAAGGTTCAGAGAATCGCGACGATTCCTGTGGGATACGCGGACGGATATCCCAGAAGCCTTTCCAACAAGGGATATGTGCTGATCCATGGAAAAGCCGCGCCCATCTGCGGCCGTATCTGCATGGATCAGTTTATGGCGGATGTGACAGATATTCCGGAGGCGGAAGAAGGAACGGAGGTTACGTTAGTGGGAAAAAGCGGTTCCAGAGAGATTACCATGGAAGAAATCGGAGAGCTGTCCGGCAGATTTAACTATGAATTTGCCTGTGATCTGGGAAAGCGCATTCCAAGGGTATACCGAAAGGGAGGCAGGGTGACAGAGACAAGGGACTATTTCGGAGAATAGGCCCGGCGGGGAGGAGCAGGCGGAAGGAACGGCCAGAAACCGAAAATTATTTTGGAAAATAGACTGTATACACACGAAAAAATTGGGAAGAATAGGAAATAACCTATAAAGTTTTGGAGTGTGAGAAAAGTGATTATTCATCGAGGAGATATTTATTACGCAGATTTACGGCCGGTGGTAGGGTCAGAACAAGGCGGAGTCCGGCCGGTGCTGATTATTCAGAATGATGTGGGAAACCGGCACAGCCCCACAGTGATCTGCGCGGCTATTACATCGAAAATGAACAAAGCAAAGCTTCCCACCCATGTGGAACTGGAGGCGTCCAGGTATGATTTGATGAAGGATTCTGTGGTGCTGCTGGAGCAGCTGCGCACCATTGACAAGCAGCGGCTGAAAGATAAAGTCTGCCGCCTGGACAGCGAAATATTGAAAAAAGTAGACAGAGCGCTTGAGATCAGCCTGGAATTGTATACATAAATCTTGACTAATATGCATGAAAATGGTATATTTCAAGTGTTTTAGAATACAAATGCAAAAGGAGCATGAAAAATGGATGATGGCGGGAGTCCGGTCATAGGGCTTATCGTATTTTTGGTTTTGGTGGCGATCAACGGAGGGCTGTACGGCTTTCTTACGGCTTTGGAGGAAGTGACAGAGAGCCAGGTGCAGAAACGGGCGGAAGAGGGCAGCAAACAGGCGGCCTGGCTTCTGGCGGTGATGGATGATCCTTACAAAACCAGACACGCGATTCAGATTATGGTAACTTTTGTCAGCGGTATCTTCGGAATCTATCAGATACGTCTGTTGGGAAATCTTCTGATCCGAAGTTTATCAGAGGAAGGGGCGGATCCGGGCATCCGGATCTTATGCTTCGCTTTAGCGACGGTGGCCGGAATATTCTTTTTTGCGGTGGTGGGAATTATCGCGCCTCAGAAGATTGCGGCAAGGCGGCCGGAACAGTGGCTTTTTGCCCTGGCCGGAATTCTTCACGGCATGGTTTTTGCGCTGCGGTTCTATACGTATCCGGCGGAAAAGATTTCCAATCTGGTAGTCAGGCTTGCGGGGGTGGATCCCAACGCCAGCTTTGATGATGTGACGGAGGAAGAGATTATTTCCATGGTAAAGGAAGGCCATGAACAGGGAGTGCTGCAGGCCAGCGAAGCGGAAATGATTCACAATATTTTTGCCTTTGACGACAAGGAGGCAAAAGATATTATGACCCACCGCAAACATGTGGCGGCCATTGAGGGCAAGACCCAGCTGAAACACGCGCTGGAATTTATACTGGAGGCGAATAACTCCAGATTTCCGGTGTACAAAGAGGATATTGACAATATTATCGGTATCATACATATGAAGGACGTTATGATTGAGAGCCGGAAAGGGGAACATTTAGACTGGGCGGTGCAGGATATCCCGGGGCTGGTGCGGGAAGCGTTTTTTATTCCGGAGACGAGAAACATCAACGATCTGTTCAAGGGAATGCAGTCCAACAAGAATCATATGGTGATTGTGGTGGACGAGTATGGGCAGACGGCCGGCATTGTCGCCATGGAGGACATTCTGGAGGAAATTGTCGGAAATATTTTTGATGAATACGACGAAGAAGAGACTATGATTTTAAGCCAGCAGGACGGGAGCTTTTTCATGAGCGGACTGGCGCCTTTTCAGGAAGTCTGCCAGGCGCTGGAGCTTGCCTTAGAGGAAGCGGAATATGAGACGCTGAACGGATTTCTGATTTCTCTGATTGGAAGGATACCCGGGGAGCAGGAACAGTTTGAACTGGACTGCGAGGGGTGGCGTTTTCATGTGCTTTCCGTCAGGGACAAGATGATTCATACGGTAAAAGTTACAAAACAGGAGAAAATATTCCAGGAAACGGAAGAGGAAATACAACAGAATGTAGAAGCTGAAAGTAAATAGCGCACAAAATCTTGTCATATTTGTCAGAACATGATAGAATACAGGATAGAGAGAAAGAGAAGCAGAAAAGAGGAAAACATATGTCAGGACATTCTAAATTTGCCAACATCAAACACAAGAAGGAAAAGAATGATGCGGCAAAAGGGAAAATTTTTACAATCATTGGGCGCGAGATTGCAGTCGCAGTGAAAGAGGGCGGCGCCGATCCGGCCAATAACAGCCGCCTGAGAGACGTAATTGCAAAGGCGAAGGCCAACAATATGCCCAATGACACCATTGACAGAGGAATTAAGAAAGCGGCGGGAGACGCGAACGCTGTCAATTATGAATTTGTATCATATGAAGGCTATGGCCCGAATGGAACGGCGATTATTGTGGACGCTCTGACAGACAATAAGAACCGGACCGCGGCAAACGTAAGGAGCGCGTTCACCAAAGGAAACGGGAATGTAGGGACGCCTGGATGCGTATCTTATATGTTTGACAAGAAGGGACAGATTATCATTGACAAGGAGGAATGTGAACTAGAACCGGATGATTTGATGATGTCTGCGTTAGACGCGGGGGCGGAAGATTTTTCCGAAGAGGAAGACAGCTATGAGATAATCACAGACCCGGACGCGTTCAGCGAAGTCCGGCAGAAGCTGGAAGAACAGGGAATTCCCATGGCTTCCGCGGAAGTCACAATGATTCCTCAGACCTGGGTGGAATTAACAGACGAAACAGCAATTAAGAATCTTCAGAAAACATTGGATCTGTTAGATGAAGATGATGATGTACAGGCCGTGTATCACAACTGGGACGAGTAAAGGACATTAATTTTAAGTAAGATTACGAGAACCGGAAATAAAAAAGTACAGGGGGACCAAAATGAAAAACTTAAAAATAGGTACAAAATTATTAGTAACATTTATGCTTATCATCATTTTATTCTGCGCGACAGTGTTTACCGCAATTAACGGATTGGATGAAAGCGCAGATAAGTATTCAGAATTTTATAACGTCGGGTATCAGATTACCAATAAGGTTATGAGCATGCGCCGGGGACTCCAGATTATTGTGAAAGACATTACTTTTGTAACAATAGAAGAGGATGCGGACAAGATCGAGGAATACAAAGCGGATGTGCAGAAAGAACTGGATCTTCTGTCAGTGAACGGAGACTGGCTGTTTCAGAATTTCACAGGCGATAACAAGCTGTTGGAAGAGTTTTCCGCCTATATCACAGAGGCCGTGGAGATGCAGCAGACGGTGTTGGAAGTGGCCGAGACGGATCGGCAGGCGGCTCAGAAGATGCTGTTGGATGAATACCAGCCTTTGGTTGAGAACGCTGTGAATTCCCTGATCAATATCAGTAATGTGGCGGAGGGAAATGCTGAGACAGATTATAATACCACCGTTGAGATGCAGAAAAGGTTAAAAATGATTCAGCTTGGAATGGCAGGCGGAGCGCTGCTGATTACGATGATTCTTTCCCTCTATCTGACAAGGGCGATTACCAAGCCTTTGCGCGAGCTGGAAGATTCAGCGGAAAAGATTGTCGCAGGTAATTTTGACATCAAGGTGACTTACGAGTCAAGAGATGAGCTGGGAAGACTGGCGAAGGCATTTAAGAAGATGACCGGGACATTGGAAGATATTATCACAGACGCTTCCAGGCTTCTGAGAGAGATGTCGGATGGCAATTTTGATGTGCGCACTCAGGCGGAAGATGAGTATGTAGGAGAATTTCAGAGTTTGCTGTTATCAATACGGAAGCTGAACCGTGATTTGAGTATGACATTGGGACAGATTAACCGGAGCGCGGATCAGGTTGCGGCAGGTTCTGATCAGGTGTCCATCGGCGCCCAGGCTCTTTCCCAGGGATCTACGGAACAGGCGGCGGCAGTGGAAGAACTTGCCACAACGATTGCAGGTATTTCCACTCAGGTGAAGGATACGGCGGAAGACGCGCTGAAAGCAAAACAGCAGTCCACCACAGCCGGAGACGAGGCGGAAGAGTGCAACAAGCAGATGCATGATATGATGTCCGCAATGGAAGAGATTACACGCACTTCTGATGAGATTGGAAAGATTATTAAGACGATTGAAGATATTGCGTTCCAGACCAATATTCTGGCGTTGAACGCCGCAGTGGAGGCTTCCAGGGCAGGCACGGCAGGAAAAGGATTTGCAGTGGTTGCAGATGAGGTGCGCAACCTGGCCAGCAAGAGTTCCGCCGCTTCCCAGAATACTGCGGAATTGATTGAAAGCTCCATCAAGGCGGTAACCAGAGGAACCAAGATTGCGGATTCCACGGCCCAGTCTCTGGTGAAAGTAGTGGATGAGGTTCGTTCCGCTTCCGGCAAGGTGGATAAGATTGCGGACGCGGCAGAGGAGCAGGCAGGCGCAATTGAACAGGTTACCCTTGGAATTAACCAGATTTCCAGCGTGGTACAGACAAACTCCGCTACCTCAGAAGAGAGCGCGGCAGCCAGCCAGGAGCTTTCCGAGCAGGCGGATATGTTAAAGCGGCTTGTTGCGAAATTTATTCTCCGTGCGGAATATGCGATGGCTTCTAATCCGGATCAGGGGTTTGACAATGGAGGACATTCCAACGATTACATAAATCTGGACTAAGAAGCACGGCAGTCAACGCTGCGGCTGTGTATGCAGGAGGAAAAGGCACATGAGCAATTATCAGATAGAGACAAAATGTATTCAGTCCGGCTGGCATCCTGGAAAGGGAGAACCCAGAGTTCTCCCCATTTACCAGAGTACAACCTTTAAATATGACACCAGTGAACAGATGGGAAAGCTGTTTGATCTGGAAGAGAGCGGATATTTTTATACCAGACTGCAGAATCCTACCAATGACGCGGTGGCAGAGAAGATCTGCGAACTGGAGGGCGGAGCGGCTGCAATGCTGACGTCTTCCGGACAGGCCGCAAATTACTATGCGGTATTTAACATCTGTGAGACGGGAGATCATATGATATGTTCTTCCACAGTGTACGGCGGCACCTTTAACCTGTTTGGGGCAACCTTAAAGAAACAGGGGATCGACTGTACTTTCGTAGATCCCGACGCTTCTTTGGAAGAATTGGCCCAAGCATTCCGCCCGAATACAAAGGCAGTATTTGCGGAATCCATTGCAAATCCCGCGTTGGTGGTTCTGGATATTGAAAAATTTGCGAAAGCGGCTCATGATCACGGGGTTCCTCTGATTGTGGACAATACATTTCCCACTCCGATTAATTGCCGCCCATTTGAATGGGGCGCGGATATTGTCACTCATTCTACCACCAAATATATGGACGGACACGCAATGTGCGTGGGCGGCTGTATTGTGGACAGCGGTAATTTTGACTGGAATCAGCATAAGGAGAAATATCCGGGGCTGACCCAGCCGGATCCTACTTATCATGGGATTGTATATACGGAAAAATTCGGCAAAGGCGCCTATATTACGAAAGCGACGGCGCAGATTATGAGGGATTTAGGTTCTATCCAGTCCCCTCAAAACGCGTTTTTACTGAATGTCGGACTGGAGACGCTGCATCTGCGAGTGCCCAGGCATTGTGAAAACGCCCGTCAGGTGGCGGAATTTTTAAATGGCCATGAGAAAGTGGCATGGGTGAATTTTGCAGGCCTGAAAGGGAATAAGTATTATGAGCTGGCGAAGAAATATATGCCGGACGGCACCTGCGGCGTGATATCCTTCGGCTTAAAGGGCGGAAGGAAAGTTTCCGTAGACTTTATGGATAAGTTGGAAATGATTGCGATTGTAACTCATGTCGCGGACGCCCGCACCTGTGTTCTGCATCCTGCCAGCCATACCCACAGGCAGATGACAGACGAACAGTTAGTGGAAGCAGGCGTGGCGCCGGATTTGATTCGTTTATCCGTTGGAATCGAGAATGTTCAGGATATCATCGCAGATCTTGAACAGGCTTTAAAAGCCGTAGACAATGATTAATTTTGGAGGAGTAGATATGAGAAAAATACTGTTTGCAGCATCAGAGTGTGTACCTTTTATTAAGACGGGGGGACTGGCCGATGTATGCGGCGCCCTGCCCAAGGAATTTGATAAAAATGAATGGGATATCAGGGTGGTGATTCCCAATTATACCTGCATTCCGGAGAAATGGAGGAATCAGTTTGAGTATGTCACTCATTTCTATATGAGCTGCGGAAGTTACATACAGAATAAGTATGTGGGAATCTTACAGTATAAGCTGGATGGAATTACCTACTATTTTATTGATAATCAGGAATATTTTGACTGTTTCCTGCCTTACGGCGATATTCGTTTTGACGTGGAGAAGTTTGTGTTCTTTGACAAAGCGGTATTGTCCATGCTTCCGCTGATTAATTTCCAGCCTCAGATTATTCACTGCCATGACTGGGAGACAGGTTTTATTCCGGTGTATCTGAAAACGGAGTTTCAGGGAGACATGTTCTTCTGGGGCATGAAGTCAGTGATTACCATTCATAACTTAAAGTTCCAGGGAATCTGGGATGTGAAGACCATGAAAGGGCTGACCGGTTTCCCCACAGATTTGTTTGTGCCGGATAAGCTGGAGTTTAAGAAGGACGCCAATATGCTGAAGGGCGGATTGGTTTACGCAGATTATATTACGACAGTAAGCGATACATATGCCCAGGAGATTCAGACCAATTATTACGGAGAGGGACTGAACGGGCTGCTTTCCGCGCGGCATATGGATATGCAGGGCATTGTCAACGGCATTGATTATAATGAATATAATCCGGCAACGGACAGTAAGATTTATGTGAACTATGACGCGGGCAGCCACAGGAAGAAGAAAGCGTCAAATAAAGAAAGACTGCAGCAGGATTTGGGTCTTGCGGTGGACAAGAAGCGTTATATGATTGGATTGATTTCCCGTCTGACAGATCAGAAGGGGCTGGATTTGATCAATTATGTGATTGAGCGGATTATTGACGATTATACCCAGTTGGTGGTAATCGGAACCGGAGATCCCCAGTACGAGAATATGTTCCGTCATTTTGCCTGGAAATATCCGGATAAGATTTCCGCCAATATCTGCTATTCCGATGATTTGGCTCATAAGCTCTACGCTGCGGCAGACGCGTTCCTGATGCCCTCCAGATTTGAGCCCTGCGGCCTGACCCAGATGATTTCTTTCCGTTACGGGACGATTCCGATTGTGCGTGAGACCGGCGGTTTGAAGGATACGGTGCAGCCTTACAATGAATACGACAATGTAGGGGACGGCTTCTCCTTTACCAACTATAACGGGGAGGAAATGCTGAATATCATCAACTACTCCAAGCAGATTTTCTTTGATAAGAAACGTCAGTGGAACCAGATGATTGACCGGGCCATGGCCAATGACTATTCCTGGAATGCCTCCAAGTTCCGCTATGAGGGGCTGTATAAGTATCTGATGGGCGAGTGCTAGAATCTATATTTCGATACACAGGAAAGGAAGGATGGCCCAGTTTGCGTGCCAAAGGGCCATCCTTCCTTTCCGTCCGTATTCGTATATGAAAAGCTGGAAAATGATTCTGTTACATTTCATATTCTTCTGATGGGATGCCTAAAGAGGCCAGTTTGTTTTTCACAACTCTTAATTGATAATTTAATTCCGGATTATCACCGGTGTCAGCTTTTTTTATGCGCTGCAGATTTACATAGTAGTCAATGATAATTTGCTTTAATTCGTCCAGCGTCATTTCTTCAATCATCCTTTCACCGCCTTTTGTATTGTAGGGTTTGTAATCATTATAGCGAATATGATTAAAAGTGTAAAGCTATTTGGGGCTTATCTCATAGGCTGGAACGTCATTTGTGAAATTTCAGGAGTTTTCCTCCTTGTGAAAAATAAACAGCTTGCTTGCCAGGTAGTTCAGAATAATGACCAGCACATTTGAGATAATCTTTACCGCCATGTCATTTTGGCGGAGCCAATCTGCAAAAATCACCATAATTGCCAGATCCAGAATACCGGTGGCCAGCCGGCAGGAAAAGAAGGACAATATTTCACGTAGAATACCGGCGGCATTCTCTGCGCGGTTTTCAAATACCCAATAACGGTTTGTCACATAGGCAAAGAGCACGGAAAGAATCCATGCCGCTATGGTTCCGGCCGAAGTGCTCATTCCAAGAGTCCGGCAGAGATAATAGACAACAATATTTACAAGAGTGGTGCAGACACCGAAAAACAGATAGGCAATCATTTCCCGGTATGCGGTGAGCAATTCCGCAATTTTTTTCATAATCGGACAGTTCCTTTCTTTTGTGTATGTTTGTATGCTTATTATACACCAGATTCCAGTAATTTCCATACTGCCTTCGTATAAATTTCTATGAATTTTCGATACTAATATAAGAAATTATGCCGAAAATTCTATAGAATGGAGAAAAATATGGAAGAGAATTTAAAACAGCAGGAAAAAAATCAGAACGAAAATGAAGAAATCAAAGAGATGGGACAGCTTACCTTAGAGCAGGGGAAGGATCGCCACAAGATCCATCTGCTTTCCATTATCGGGGAGATCGAAGGGCATGAAAGCCTGTCTCCCAATACAAAAACCACAAAATACGAGCATGTGCTGCCCAAACTGGCCTCCATTGAAGATGACGACAGTGTGGACGGCGTGATGGTAATTATCAATACCGTGGGCGGAGATGTGGAATCCGGTCTGGCCATTGCGGAAATGCTTTCCTCTCTGAGCAAGCCCACCGTCTCTCTGGTGCTGGGAGGAAGCCATTCCATTGGGGTGCCCCTGGCAGTTTCCACAGATTATTCTTATATTGTTCCTACCGGCACCATGGTGATTCATCCGGTGCGTTTAAACGGCCTGGTCATCGGCGCGCCCCAGACCTATGAGTATTTTCAGCAGATGCAGGATCGGATTACAGGCTTTGTGGCCAGCCATTGTTTTGCCAGTCAGGAACAGTTGGAAAAGATGATGATGAATACCAGTATGCTGACCAAAGATCTGGGCACCATTCTGGTGGGCAGCCAGGCGGTGTCTGAGGGAATCATCAATGAAGTAGGGGGCATTGACGAGGCCATGAAGAAACTGCACCAGATGATCGAGGAAAACAGAGAACAGCAGAAAGAAGGTAACAGTGAAGCCGAAGGATGAACTGTTGTTACAATTCACACCCATGCCAATCAGCGGGGTGATTGGCATGGGTGTGAAAAGTAACGAACTGTTACGAAAGAAAAGAGATAATTCCTGAAATTGGTTGAGTTTTTTGCCGTTATGAGGTATATTATTAGTAACAGGCAAAATATTCAACAGTTGCTGAGTGACAAGTAAAGGACAGGTGGCGCGTATGAAAAGATATAAAAGATGTTCTCTGGAAGTGGAAGCGGTAAAATATGAACTGGGAAAAGATTTGGAAGACGGGTTTATGCCATGGACTTCCGTAGTAACCACTGGCTGGATTAAGCCGGATAACTTGATTCAGATCACCCGTGAGGACGGCGTTGTGGTTTGTCCCTTCGTGCAGAACCGCAGGGGCCTTACCTTTCTTCGGGAAGACGATTATATTATCGTGGAAAAAGATATGGAGCGGCATGTGTGCGGGCAGGATAAATTTTTCAAGCGTTTTCAGCCGATAGAGGAATGAGGAACCGTTCCTTGGAAATGTCACAGATTAATCTAAATTAAAAAACATCCATTTATGGATGTTTTTTATAATTGACGGAGAGGTGCGTACAATGTCACTGCAATTGATTTTCGGAGCTTCCGGCAGCGGAAAATCTGATTATGTGTACCGAAGGGTGCTGGAACAGTCAAAAATAAACAGAGATCAGACATTTTTTGTTCTGGTGCCGGAACAGTTTACCATGCAGACCCAGCGGGAACTGGTCAGGCGTCAGGAAAACAACAGCATTATGAATGTGGATGTGGTCAGCTTTCCCAGGCTTGCGTACCGGATTTTTGACGAACTGGGCATGGGAGATTTAAGCATATTGGAAGAGACGGGAAAGAATCTTCTGCTGCGCCGGATTGCGGAGGAACAGCAGGAAAATCTGAAACTGTTAAAGGGCAGCATGAAAAAGGCCGGATATATCAGTGAGGTGAAATCCGTGATTTCTGAGCTGACTCAGTACCGGGTTCTGCCAAAGCAGCTGGATTCCTTTATTCAGGATGAGGAGCAGTCTCCGCTGTTTCGCTACAAGATTCAGGATATCCAGACCATGTACCAGGGATTTCTGGATTATCTGGAGGGCAGGCAGAGCCAGTCCGCCCAGGGAAATAAATATATTACGGCGGAAGATCTTCTGGAAGTTCTAGCCCAGGCGGCGGATCAGTCCCAGATTCTGAAAGGCTCTGTGATTGTGCTGGATGGGTTTACCGGATTTACGCCGGTGCAGTATTATCTTCTGGAAACTCTTTTAAGGCTTACCGACGAGATTGCGGTGACCGTGACCTTGGATGAGCGGGAGAATCCCTATCAGTGCCGGGGGATTCAGGAACTTTTCTATATGAGTAAAAAAACAGTTCAGTCCCTGCTGAATCTGGCAGAGCAGAATCACATTGAAGTGAAAGAACCCCATTGGGTTCGTCATACAGAAAAGAGCCGGTTTGCGGCTTCTCCTGCGCTGTTGTGGCTGGAGCAGAATTTGTTCCGTTTTCGGCCCAGGCCCTATGAGTCAGAGGAAAGAGCCGGATATCTTAAGAAGGCAGGAGAGGATCAGGATATCCGCTTTTTTTCCCTGTTGAACCCCAGACAGGAGCTTCATTTTATTGCCGGAGAAATCAAGCGTCTGGCGCGGGAGGAAAATTACCGCTACAAAGACATCGCCATTGTGTGCGGCGACGTGGAATTGTACGGGAATTACGCAAATGAGATTTTTGACATCTATCAGATTCCTCTGTTTTTGGACGCCAGAAAAAATATTGTGTTTCATCCCATGACAGAATTTATCAGGCAGTCGCTTTTGATGGTTGAACAGGATTTTTCCTATGAAACGGTGCTGGGCTATCTGCGCTGCGGCCTGTCCGGATGGGACGTGGAACAGGTGGATCTGCTGGAAAATTACCTGTTGGCTGAGGGAATCCGGGGATTTCAGAATTGGCAGGAACCCTGGGTGCGCAGAGGATGCGTACAGTCCCAGGAAGAGCTTGACCAGATCAATGAGCTGCGGAAAGGAGTTGCCAAACAGTTTGCGCCCCTGCGGGAGAGTTTTCGCAAGGAAAAGGGGCAGTGCCCCACAGTACTGGAAGAATCCAGGGCTTTCTATGGTCTGATGTTTCAATTGGACGTGGAAGGACAGCTGAAAGAATACGAAGAACGGTTCAGCCGGGAAGGGGAAAATGCCCTGGCAAAAGAATACGCCCAGATATATAAGATTGTGATGGATTTGATGGATAAGATGGTGGAACTGCTGGGGGAGGAGCGGATGAGCGTCCGGGAATACCGGGAGATTTTGGAGGCGGGATTGGAAGCGGCCGCTGTGGGAATTATCCCTCCGGGATACGATCGGGTGGTATTCGGCGATATCGAACGGACCAGGCTGTCGGATATTAAGGTTCTGTTTTTTGCAGGCGTCAATGACGGGCTGATTCCCAAGGCTTCCGAGCATGGAGGGATTATTTCCCAGGCGGATCGGGAATGGTTTGCCGCTCATGGCATGGAGCTTGCGCCTACCGACAGAGAGCGCAGCTTTATTCAGAAATTTTATCTGTACCTGAACCTGACAAAGCCTTCGGAGAAGCTATACATGACCTGGTTTCGGATTACCCAGGATGGAAAAGAGGCCAGGAAATCTTATTTGCTCAGCGCCATGTTTCAGATGTTTCCGGATTTCGCGCCGGTGCGGGTGGAGGAAACTTTTGGCATGGGGCAGCCGGAAACCGGCAGGGGTGAGCATAAATTGACGGGCAGTCCGAAAGCAAAAGAGGCTCTTGGTATGGAGCAGATTGTAACGCCGGGGAGCAGCCTGAACTATCTGGTGGAGGGCCTGAAAGCAGCCCAAAAGGGAATGATGGATCCCCGGTGGAAGGGATTGTGCCGCTGGTATCTGTCAAAAGATGAGTGGAAGGAGAAGGCGACCGGGTTTTTGGAGGCGGCCTATTACCGTTATCACGCAAAGCCGGTGGGGGCGGAAGTGATCCGCGCCCTGTACGGCAAAGTGCTGGAAAACAGCGTGACCCGGTTAGAGCAGTTTTGCGCCTGCGCATTCGGGCATTTTCTCCAGTATGGGCTGAAGTTAGAGGAGCGGCAATTGGGAGAATTTGCGCCGGTGGATATGGGAAATATGTTCCATGAAGCATTGGAGCGGTACTCCAACCACATGGAAGAGGCAGGGTATCATTGGTTTGACGTGCCCGAAGAAGAGAAGGAAAGGCTGATTCAGCAGGCAGTGGAGGAAACGCTGGGTTCTGGATTTGCCAGTATGCTGTTTCAGGAGGCCAGGACTTCCTATCTGCTGGAGCGGATGAAACGGATTTTAAGGCGCACCATTGACACCATCACGGAGCAGATTCAGACCAGTCACTTTACGCCGGAGGGATATGAGATTTCCTTTTCCTTTGCGGAAGATTTAGATGCGGTGAATTTTATTTTAAGCGAAGAAGAGCGGATGCGGCTGAGGGGCAGAATTGACCGGATTGACGCCAGAAAAGAGGGGAATCAGGTCTATGTGAAGGTGATAGATTATAAGTCCGGAAACCGGGAATTTCAGCTGCTGTCGCTGTATCACGGTCTGCAGCTTCAGCTTGTGGTGTACATGAATTCAGCCCTGGAGCTTTTGAAACGGAAATATCCGGACAAAGAGGTGCTTCCCGGCGGCATGTACTATTACCATATAAACGATCCGGTGGTGGAGGGGACTTCCTCTTCCACCGACGCGGAAATACAGGAGAAAATATTGGAGGAACTAAAACTTAAGGGGATTGCCGCAGAGGGGGAGGACGCAAGCGTCAGCAAGAAATCAAAAAGGGCCGGGGCAGAGGAATTTCAGATTCTCTCCCGTTATGTCAGCCGCAAAATCCGGGATATCGGACGCAAGATCTTTGACGGGGAAATCGGCGCTAAGCCGTATCAGCTGGGCGACGATACCGGCTGTGATTATTGTCCTTATCACGGCGTCTGCGGATTTGATCCTTCCTCGCCGGGATGGAATTACCGGAAGCTGGAGAATATCAAAGATGAAGCGGAGATTTTGGAAAGAATGCGAAAGGAGCTGTAGGAGACGTGGAAAAGCAATGGACAAAAGAGCAGGGGCAGGTCATTGACCTGGAGGACAGGAATCTTCTGGTGTCTGCGGCAGCGGGAAGCGGAAAGACGGCGGTATTGGTGGAGCGGATTATCCGGAAAATTACAGACCCGGTTCATCCGGTGGATATTGACCGGCTTCTGATTGTGACTTTTACCAATGCGGCCGCGTCAGAGATGCGGGAGCGAATCGGACTTGCCGTTGAGAAGGCTTTGGAGCGGCAGCCGGAAAATGCTCATCTGCAGAAACAGCAGACCTTGCTGCATAATGCGCAGATTACCACGATACATAGTTTCTGTCTCTACGTGATACGCAATTATTTCCATCGGATTGAGTTGGATCCGGAGTTTCGGGTGGCAGAGGAAGGGGAGCTTAGACTGTTAAAAAGCGATGTGCTGGATCAGGTGCTGGAAGGGTATTACAGAGAAGCAAAACCGGAATTTCTTGCCCTTTCAGAAACCATTGCCACCGGGAAGAATGATCTCCCCCTGAAAGAAACCGTGTTGAAATTATTCGAGTTTGCCATGAGCTATCCCTGGGCCGGGGACTGGTTAGAGAGCTGCAAAAAGCCCTTTCAGGCGGAAACCATAGAGGAATTTGAGAACCTTCCTCTGGCAGAGGAATTGCTGTCATACTTAAACAGCATCGCCGGCCAGTGGGCTTTGCAGATGAGAATCTGCAGGAATTTAAGCCTTGAGGATGGCGGCCCCTTTATGTATGAAGAACTTCTGACCAGGGAAGTTCAGGCAATGGAAGGCATTGCGGAATGCAAAACCTATTCCCAATATTATGAGAAACTTCAGGGATTTTCTTTCGGCCGGCTGCCGGCTGCCAGAAAATTCGAGGGCGATCCGGCCAAGAAAGAGCGGGTGCAGAAGCTGCGGAATGAAGTGAAAAACTCCATGAAGAAAACAACGGAACAATTTTTCTTTCAGAGCCCGGAACAAATGATTGAGGATATGAAAAAGAATCAGCCTGTGGCGGATATGCTTATCGAGGTTACCCTTTCCTTTATGGAGAAGTTTGCGGAGAAGAAGCGGGAAAAGAATATGATGGACTTTAATGATCTGGAGCATTTCGCCCTGCAGATTCTGGTGGAGGACGCCTCCGGCAAGCCTTCCAAAACTGCGCTGGAGCTGCGGAAGAATTATGCGGAAATCATGGTGGATGAATATCAGGATTCCAACTATGTGCAGGAGACGATTTTGAAGTCTGTATCAAAAGAATCGGAAGGCGTTTACAATATTTTTATGGTGGGGGACGTGAAGCAGAGCATTTACCGGTTCCGCATGGCCAGGCCGGAGCTTTTTATGGAAAAATACCGCACCTATACCCAGGAAGAAAGCAATTGCCAGAGAATCGATCTGTATCGGAATTTCCGCAGCAGACCAGAGGTGCTTAAGAGCGTCAATGATATTTTTTACCGGATTATGAAAGAGGATATCGGAAATATTACGTATGACGCGAAAGCGGCCCTTTATCCGGGGGCAGCGTTTCCGGCGTTTTTGGGAGATGCCTTTTCGGAGTCAGAAGAGAACGGGGGGATGTTTGAGACAGAGCTTCTGGTCATTGAGCCGGAAGAAGAGAATAAAGATTTGAAAACCCAGGAGTTAGAGGCGAAGGCAGTGGGCTTTCAGATTCAGAAAATGATGGGGACCCAGCGGGTTACGGAAAAGATGCCAGAGCAGGACAATCCGGGAACTCTGCGGCCGGTTTGCTATTCCGATATCGTGATTCTCCTTCGCTCTATGACAGGCTGGGCAGACACTTTTGTAAAAGTTCTGGGAGAGATGGGCATTCCTGCAAGGGCTGCGGCGGGAACCGGATATTTTTCGGCGGTGGAGGTGCAGACGGCCCTGAATCTTCTGAGGATTCTGGACAATCCCAGACAGGACATCCCCATGGCTTCCGTGCTGGCTTCTCCCATCGTGGGGTTAAGCGGAGAAGAACTTGCAGTGATACGGACTGCCTGTCCTAATGGAAAATTCTATCAGGCGGTGATGGAGTTTGCCGGGGAAAAATTGGAGGCTGGCGCGCAGTCTGCCGGAGAAGAATCGGAGGCTGATACGCAGTCTGCCGGAGAAGAATCGGAGGCTGATACGCAGTCTATGCGGGAAAAACTAAGGGAATTTCTGTATTTTTTACAAAAATATCGGAAAAAGGTCAGCTATACTCCCATTCATGAACTGCTTTCTCAGATATTGGAGGAAACTGGGTATCAGGCCTATGTGTATGCCCTTCCGGGGGGAGAAATCCGCCGGGCCAATCTGGAAATGCTGATCGAAAAAGCCATTGCCTATGAGAATACCAGTTACCGTGGTCTGTTTCATTTTATCCGCTATATGGAACAGCTGCAGAAATACGATGTGGATTTTCCTCTGGCGGAGGGCGGGGAAGCAGAAGACGCGGTGCGGATTATGAGCATCCACAAAAGCAAGGGACTGGAATTTCCGGTGGTATTTGTGTCGGGCCTGGGTAAAATGTTCAACTCCCAGGACGTCAGGGAACGGGTGGTGCTGCATCCGGGGCTGGGGCTGGGCATGGATACCGTGGATGTAAAGCGCCGCCTGCGGACGCCGGGGCTTACCAGACAGTTTTTGGCCAGAAAAGTGACCATGGAAAATGTGGGAGAAGAACTGCGGGTCCTCTATGTGGCGTTGACCAGGGCAAAGGAAAAACTGGTGCTGACAGGCGTACTGAAAAAAGCGGAGGAAAAACTGGAATCCCTGCAGGCCATTGCCGCAGAAGACGGCTTTCTTACATTTTTAAGCCGCCTAAACAGCAATACTTTTCTGCAGTTTCTGCTGCAGGCCGTAAGCGTTATGGAAGAAAAACTGCCGGTTACACTGATAAAACAAACGGAACTGCGGGAGGCAGAGACGCAGGAGGCAGTGCAGGAAGGATTAAGCAGAATTCAGCTTCTGACCTGCCTTAAGGAGCCGGAACCTGAGTGGGAAGCCCGGATTGCGGAACGTTTCGCTTATGAATATCCTTATGAAAATGAGGCTGCGATGAAGACGAAGCTGTCCGTGTCAGAAATCAAGCATCGGGCCATGGATCGCTTTATCGAAGAAGAACAGTTAGAGCAGATGTTCCCCGGGGCAGGCCCGGAGACTATGGAACAGGAAAAAATTACCGGGGAACTGCCGGGGATTTTGGAACAGGAGAGAAGTTCCGGGGAAGTATCGGAACAGGAAAAAACTAACGGGGAAATCTCAGGGGCGGCAAGCCAGGAGCCAGGAGCCCGGCAGGAAGATTTTCAGAGGTATATTCCCGCGTTCATGGAAGGAGTTCAGCAGGAGAATCTGGGAGCCAAACGGGGAACCGCAATGCACCGTGTCCTGGAATGCTATGATTTCACCAAGCCGGCCGAATCCTTGCCCCGTCAGCTTCAGGAACTGAAAGAACAGCAAAGAATCGAAGGGGATCTGTTGGATTTTATTTCCGTTCCCTCATTAAAAAAGTTCCTGTCGTCAGACCTGGGAATCCGGATGCAAAAGGCTGCAAGGCAGGAAAAACTTTACCGGGAAAAGCCCTTTGTGATGGGAAAACCAGCCAGCCAGGTATTAGAGGACAGCGTCAGCGAAGAAATGATTCTGATTCAGGGAATTATCGACGTATTTTTCGAGGAACCCGACGGAATCGTATTATTGGACTACAAAACAGACCGCGTGAAATCCGCCCACGAACTGGCCGGACTGTACCGCGCCCAGTTGGAGCTGTACCAGGAGGCCATTGAGCGTTCCATCGGAAAGGAAGTAAAAGAACGCCTCCTATACTCCTTCTGTTTAGGAGAAGTAGTTTTGGTGTAGAGATTTAAGAACTGCAGCGGATAACCGATATTTCGATACACAGGAAATACAGGATTACATGGTTTGTGTGTGAAAGGGCAGTCCTGTATTTCCGTCCGCAGCCAAATATAGCATATTAGCCTAAAAAAGAAAGGACCAACCACCTTGATTTACGAAAATAAAACGATAAAAATTTCCGAAAGAACCATTCTTTTACGCAGCGCCAAAGAAGAAGACGCAGAAACCCTGCTGTCCTATATGAAAATAATTTACAGCGAAACTCCCTATCTGATCCGGGAGCCGGAGGAAGTTACCCTCACCCTGGAACAGGAGAAGAATTTTATCCGTGAGAGGGCAGAAGCTAAGCGGGACTTGCTGCTGTTAGCCTTTGAAGAAGGAGAGCATATCGGCAACTGTTCCATATCCAGCCTTGGAAATTATTCCCGCTATGCCCACAGATGCGATTTAGCCATTGCGTTGTACCAGAAATACTGCGGCGGCGGAATCGGCAAAAAGATGATGGAAGAAGCACTGAAGGCAGCGCGGAATATGGGATATGAGCAGGCGGAACTGGAAGTGGCAGCAGGCAACACGCGGGCAGTTCGGCTGTATGAAAGTTTGGGATTTGAAAAATACGGGACATTTCCGGATAATATGAAGTATAAAGACGGAAGCTATGAGGATGCTTATTGGATGATGAAGAAGCTTTGAGAGGAGTGAAGTTGTATATGACGAAAAAAGAAAGAAATTTTAACGTGACAGGATTGTGCATCCCCGAGAAACACTTCATGGTGGATTTAACGGACCGAATCCAGCAGATCCGGAAAATGGTAGATGCCGGAGATTATTTTACCATAAACTGCGCCCGCCAGTATGGAAAAACAACCACTCTGACTGCCCTGGCAAAGGCGATGGATCAGGAGTACCTGGTGGTAAGCCTTGATTTTCAGGCTTTGGTAAGCGCGGCATTTCAAAATGAGAATGCGTTTTCCCTGGCATTTACGATGTGAAAAATCTGAAACAGAAGCTGCATTCTGAGGAAGAACATAAGCGGAACAGCCCATGGAATATTGCAGCAGATTTTGATGTGGAAATGAGTTTATCCAGACAGGGAATTCAGGGAATGCTCCAGGAATATGAGGAAGAATGCCGAACAGGAATGAATCAGGAGGAAATGGCAGATCTTCTTTACAAGTATACTTCCGGCTATCCGTATCTGGTATCCAGATTATGTAAAATCATGGATGAAAAGGCGGAAAATGCATGGACAAAAAGTGGTTTTCTGGAGGCGGTTCGGGTGCTGCTTTCTGAAAACAATATGCTGTTTGAATCATTGACCGGCAAGCTGGCTGATTATCCGGAATTGAGCAGGGTGCTGAAAGAACTTCTGTTTTCGGGGAAAGACATTACCTACAATCCCACAAATCCGGCCATTAATCTGGCAGGCATGTTTGGCTTTGTAAAAAATGAGGGCGGAAAGGCTGTGCCGGCAAACCGTATTTTTGATACCCTGCTGTATAATCATTTTCTCTCAGAAGATGAGATGCGCTCTCTGGAAATCTATAAGGATACATGGCGAAAGGAAGGAAATATGAAAAAAACAATCATTTTTGATTTTGATTATACGTTGGGGGATTCCACAGATGGAATCGTCGCAAGCATTAATTTTGCGTTGGAAAAGATGAATCTGGAAACTGCATCCAGAGACCGCATTGCAAAGACGATCGGCCTGTCTCTGGAAGAGAGCTATCAGGTTCTCACCGGCAGAACCGACAGCGGGGAGAAAGCAAGATTCAAAACATACTTCCGCGAAAAAGCTGATGAAGTCATGGTAGAAAGTACCAGGCTCTATGACGGAGTAAAGGAAATGTTAACACAGCTGCATAAGAAAGGGAAAAAGACAGCCATTGTCACAACGAAGTATCGGTTTCGGATCGAGGAGATCCTCGCAGTCAATCAGATAGAGCATTTAATAGACGCTATTATCGGCGGGGAGGATGTTCAAAGTCCGAAACCCGATCCGGAAGGGATAGAAAAAATAAAAGCGCAATTCGGCATTTCCCCGGAAGATATTCTATATGTGGGAGACAGCATCGTAGACGCAAAAACCGCCCAGAGCGCAGGCGTGGATTTTATTGCAGTTTTAACTGGAACCACTTCCGCCGAAGACTTCCAGAACTATCCGTGTGTGAAAATATTAAACCGCGCAGCGGAACTTGATTAAAGTGCGCCTTTACTTTGCACTGGTATAAATAATCAGCATAGGGAGTAGTGCATTTAATGGCTGCAGCAGTTTAACGAGTGTGATAATTCCCGATAGTGTGACAGGTATCGGACGTTATAACGGACAATTTATATTTCGATACACAGGAAATGCCGGATTGCCCTTTTGCTAAGCAAACGATTCATGGGCGTCCTTAGTGAAGGCGAAATCCACTGCTTAGTTCGGCTTAGGAAGGAAGGCTTTCCTGACTTCCTTAGCCGAAGTTAGCAGTTAGTTCGCCGGAACGCTGCCCAGTTTGTGTGCAAAAGGGCAATCCGGCATTTCCGTCCGTCCCCCCAATATAAAAAGCTTACTTTAGTTTAATTGAACATAGAAAGGAATGCAAAATTCTTATGAAATACAAATTAATTCTTGCCTCCGCGTCCCCCAGAAGAAAGGAACTTCTGACGCAGATCGGCGCAGAATTTGAAATCATTCCGGCAAAAGGGGAAGAGATTCTCACCAGTACAAAGCCGGAGCAGGCAGTGCTGGAATTATCCCGCCAAAAAGCGGAAGAAGTGGCGGGAACTCTAAGCCGGGAAGCCGGAAATATTGTGGTACTGGGAGCTGACACCGTAGTGGCCCTGGATGGAAATATCCTCGGAAAGCCAAAAGATAAGGAAGACGCTGCAAGAATGCTTGGGATGCTGAACGGCCGGGAGCACAGCGTATTTACAGGCGTAACAATGATTGCGCGGGGGTTGGATTCCGAACAGATCATTTCTTTTTACCAGGAAACCAAAGTATTCATGTATCCCATGACCAACCGGCAGATTCAGGCCTATACAGACACGGGAGAACCTATGGATAAGGCAGGTTCTTACGGGATCCAGGGGAAAGGCGCTGTTTACATTGAGAAGATTGCGGGAGACTATAATAATGTGGTAGGACTTCCGGTGGCGGCAATTTATCAAAAATTGGAAAAAACAGGCATTGAAATTTTATGAGATTCATACTATCATAGAAGCAGCAGGAGGGAATAATATGAACGAGTATGATGAAATTTGTCTGGAATATTTTTTAAAGCATCAATTACAGTTATTTGATGAAAAGGTGGCGAAAAATCCTGAAGAGGCGGAAGAATTTCTGGAAGACTGCATGGCTGTGATCTGCGGCAGTATCCGGGAAGTGCGGGATTATTTCGAAGAAGAAGGAGCCGACATTGCCGGAATGAGCGACGAGGATCTGGAAGAGGCGTCCGAAGTATTTCCGCTGCCGGACGGAAGATTTCTGGTGGTAGAGGCATAAAAATCAAACAGGAGAAAACGATGAGCAATTATGATGTAATTATTGTGGGAGCAGGGCCTTCCGGCATTTTCTGCGCCTATGAACTGATTCATAAAAAGCCGGATCTTCGGGTATTAATGTTAGAAAAGGGCAGAAGAATTGAAGAACGTCAGTGTCCCAAGCGGAAAACAAAGGTCTGCGTGGGATGCAAGCCATGTTCCATAACCACAGGATTTGCGGGAGCAGGCGCGTTTTCCGACGGAAAATTGTCCCTGTCCCCGGATGTAGGCGGAAACCTGCCGGAGATTTTAGGCTATGAAAAGGCCGGAGAGCTGATTCAGGAATCCGATGAGATTTATCTGAAATTCGGAGCGGACGCCAGTGTGTACGGATTGGGAAAAGAGAAGGAAATACGTGAAATCCGAAGAAAAGCCATCAATGCCAATTTAAAACTGGTGGAATGTCCCATCCGGCATCTTGGCACGGAAGAGGGATATAAAATTTATATGCGGCTCCAGGAGCATTTGCTGGAAAAGGGCGTAGAGATGAAATTTAAGACCATGGTGGAAAATATCATCCTGGAGGACGGCAGAGCCAAGGGCGTCCTCACTGACCAGGGAGAAACCTTTTACGGACAGGAAATTGTCTGCGCCATTGGGCGGGAAGGGGCTGACTGGTTCAGCCATATATGCAAAGAACATGACATAGAAACGAAAGTAGGGACTGTGGATATCGGCGTCCGTGTAGAGGTCCGGGACGAAGTGATGGAATTTCTGAATCAGAATCTTTATGAGGCAAAATTGATCTACCACACGCCCACTTTTGATGATAAAGTCAGGACGTTCTGCACCAATCCTTCCGGAGAGGTGGCCACGGAATATTATGATAACGGCCTTGCGGTGGTGAACGGGCATGCTTATAAGTCCAGCGATTTGAAGACCAGCAATACGAATTTTGCCTTGCTGGTTTCCAAGAATTTTACGAAACCCTTTAAAACGCCCATTGCGTACGGCAAGCAGATTGCCCAGCTGTCTAATATGCTCTGCGATGGAAAGATTTTGGTGCAGACTTTCGGAGATTTCCGGCGGGGCAGGCGCACCACGGAAGAGCGCCTCTGCCGGAATAACCTGATTCCTACCTTAAAAGACGCTGTGCCGGGGGATTTGTCCCTGGTATTTCCTCACCGCATCATGGTGGATATTGAGGAAATGATTCTGGCCCTGGATAAAGTGACGCCGGGTATTGCAAGCGATGAGACGCTTTTGTACGGCGTGGAAGTGAAATTCTACTCCAACAAAGTGGTGGTAAATCAGGATTTTGAGACGAATATTCCGGGGCTTCGGGCCATTGGAGACGGAGCTTCTGTCACCAGAGGGCTTCAGCAGGCGTCGGCCAACGGCTTAAGCGCGGCCCGCAGTATTTTAAAGGAAATGGATGAGCAGGTGAGAGCCCCGCAATGGTAGGGTGGGACATGCGTGTCACCGCAGTATTTTTATAGAAAATGGATGAGCAGGTGAGAATACAAATGAAAAAACAGATAAAAGCTACAGTAACGGCAATGTTGTGCTGTCTGGTTTTTCTAAATCTGGCGGGATGTACGCTGGGGAAAACACAGGTAACCGTCAGCGCCGGATTCAGTGAAAATGATGTGTTTAAAATTAAAGATGAGGTCTGTACCCTGCCGGAAGCAAGAGTGGTTTTAACCAATTATCAGAACATGTATGCCACCATGTATGGCATTGATCTGTGGAAGCATGAATTCGGGGATCATGATCTGGAAGAGTATGTGAAGGATCTGACCATTTCCAGGCTTGCCCAGATTGTGTCGATGGATTTTCTGGCGGAGGAGAATGACATTGAATTGTCTAAGGATGAGAAGAGTAGAATCAAGGATGCGGCAAAGGAATATTATGAATCCCTGAATGACACAGAGCGGGAATATATGCATGTGAAGCAGGGGGATATTGAGAATCTCTACAGACGTTACGGCCTTGCCAACAAGCTGTATACCCACCTGACCCAGGGTGTGGACGATGAGGTCAGCGACGACGAGGCAAGGATTATGGAAGCTCAGCAAATCTTTGTCACCGACAAGGAGAAAGCGAAGGAAGTGCAGAAGCAGTTAAAAGAGGACGCGGATTTTCTCTCTGTTGCCAATATTTATAATGAGGCTCCTGAGATAGAGGTTACCTTCGGCAGAAACGACGTGCCGCCGGAAGTGGAAGAGGTGGCTTTTGCGCTGGAAAATGATCAGGTCAGCAAGAAAATCAAGACGGAGAAAGGGTATTATTTCTTTAAATGCATCAACCACTACAATCAGGAAAAAACAGACGATCATAAATCTGTGATCCTGGACAACCGCCGAAAAGAGGCCTTTGACGATGTCTATACAGAATTTCTGGATACCCTCTCTTCAGAACTGAATGAAAAGGTCTGGGATAAAGTGAAAGTGGAAATCAATGAAGAAGTGAAAACGGACAGCTTTTTTGATGTGTATGAAAAGTATTGTACCTGGTAATTTTTCATACATGCTCTAATACTGCAATGAACGTTTCCTATGGGGATACGAAGGTCAAGGCAGGGTGGCCCTTTGCCACACAAACTGGGCAATGTTCCGGCAAACGAACTAACCAGTAACACAGGCTAAGGAACTGTTATGCCAGATGGTTCCTTATTTAGAAAAGGAGCCGCCGGAAAATGGAATTTTCACACAATATACGGTTGTGATACCGCAGGAATCATAACTGTATATTGCGGAATAACTGCCATTTTCCGGCGGCCCCTTTTTACATCCCTCTGATCATTACTTGATATCTGCCAAAAGCATCATAATCTTGTTGCTTCTTGCCACAAATTTGCTCATAGCGTCAGTGGGCAGAGGATGATTGCTCAGCATAGCCAGGTCGTAAAGCTGTTCGCAGAATACCGGAACATGTTCGGAATCCTTATGCTCTAAAATATACTGGACCAGGATATTGTTGGCATTTAAGATAAGGGTCTGATCCCCGCCGAACATAGAGGGATCCATGCCGGCCATGCCGTACATTTTCATCATATCCTGCATTCTGCGTCCCTCTTCAGAGAGGGTGATAACAGAAGAGATGTCAGCATTTTTCAGTTTCTCTACCGTTACCTTCAGATTTTCATTGTTAAGGGCTTTGCGGAAAGTTTCGGTTAAAGAGTCAGTTGCTTCTTTTAATTCTTCTTCTGAGACTTCTTCTTTCAGTGATTCCGTTAAATCAGCGTCAATGCGGACAAATTTGATTTTTTCATTTCTGCGCTCTAACTGGGTGATGAAGGAAGTGTCAATATTGTGGTCCAAAATGACAGCGTCCATGCCCTGCTCCTTGAACATATTGATATACTGTCCCTGCTGCTGAACGTCGGTAACATAGTATACCGGCCTGCGGGTGTCCTTTTCTTCCCGCATGTCTTCAGAATCATCATCGGTGCCGGAAGCGTCCGAACTGTCAGCCGCAGAAGTGTCATCGGTGCCGGAAGCGTTCGAACTGTCAGGCGTTGACGCGTCAGAAGCGTCAGCAGTATCGCCTGCGGTTTTTTCTTCCTCTGTCTTTAAGCATTCCGGAAGGGTCAGGTACTTGTCGTCCAGGTTTTTGAACAGAATGTAATCGTTCATTTTGTCGCAGAATTTTTCATCCTTCAGGCAGCCGAATTTGATAAAGGGACTGATATCATCCCAGTATTTTTCATAAGCTTCTTTGTCTGTTTTGCACATGCCGGTGAGTTTGTCCGCCACTTTCTTGGTAATGTAATCCGAGATTTTCTGAACAAAACCGTCGTTCTGCAGTGCGCTTCTGGATACGTTCAGCGGCAGATCCGGACAGTCAATCACGCCTTTTAACAACATCAGGAATTCAGGAATTACTTCCTTGATATTGTCCGCGATAAATACCTGATTGTTGTATAACTTGATAATGCCTTCAATGGAATCGTATTCCGTATTGATTTTCGGGAAATACAGGATTCCTTTCAGATTAAAAGGATAGTCCATGTTCAGATGAATCCAGAACAGAGGCTCCTTGTAATCCTGGAATACTTTCCGGTAAAATGTTTTGTACTCTTCGTCCGTGCAGTCATTGGGATGCTTACTCCAGAGAGGATGAGTGTCATTTAAGGCAACCGGCCGTTTTACAATTTTAGCTTTTTCCTTGCGGGGAGATACCTCAACCTGCTCTTTGGTGCCGTCTTCTTTTTCCTGTTCTTCAAATTTTGCTTCCTCTATGATTGTTTCCACAACGGTATCTTTTTCCGTTACTTCCTCAGCGGGAATGGTTTCATATTCCGTCTCCGCGTTTTCTTTGTTGAGGAAAATGGGAATGGGCATAAAGGAACAGTATTTTTCAATGACTTCCCTTGCGCGGTATTCGTTGGCGAATTCCAGACAGTCTTCGTTGAGGAATAAGGTAATCTCTGTTCCCACTGTATCTTTGGAGCCGTCTTTCATGTCGAATTCAGTGCCGCCGTCGCATTCCCAGTGAACAGGAACGGCGTCCTTCTGGTAGGAGAGGGAGTCGATATGCACTTCGTCCGCCACCATGAAAGCAGAGTAGAAGCCCAGTCCGAAATGGCCGATAATCTGTTCTTCGCTGGCCTTGTCCTTATATTTCTCCAGGAAATCCGTGGCGCCGGAGAAGGCAATCTGGTTGATATATTCTTCCACTTCCTCTGCCGTCATGCCCAGGCCGTTGTCGATGAATTTCAGTGTTTTTTCCTCCGGGTTCACCAGGATCTGAACCTTTGGTTCATAATCCGCCGGCAGTTCATATTCCCCGATCAAATCCAGTTTTTTCAATTTGGTGATGGCGTCGCATCCGTTGGAAATTAATTCGCGGTAAAAAATATCATGGTCGGAATACAGCCATTTTTTTATAATAGGGAAAATATTGTCGCTGTTAATGGAAAGGTTTCCATGCTTGCTGCTCATAATAACTACACTCCTTTATTATTTAATCTGTGTTTCAATCTATAGAAGATTGTAAGCCCCATTTTTTTAAAAGTCAATAGAAATTTAGCACTCTTCTTTCTGGAGTGCTAACAAAGTTCGAAAAAGCCAGGAAAATCAAGGGGTTGGGAAATTATTAAAAGTTTATAAACTGGCTGTCATTTCGGCAAAAATGTACAATCAGTGAAATTTGTACAAAAATCCCCGGTGACAGCCGTAAAATCCATACAAAGTGATTGAGTTAATTATTTAACAATGTTATACTGGGTGGGTAAGACACAAGTGAGTGTTGGGAGCAGGTAAAATAAAGGAGGAGAAGGATTGGAAACAAAGGATCAAAAGATACTGGATGAGATTTTGGAATCTCACAGTTACGACCAGACAGCGGTTATCGGGATTATGCAGGAGATCCAGAAGGTATACCGCTATCTGCCGGAAGAAATGCTCTGCTATATGGCGAAGAAGCTGCATTTAAGCGAGGCGAAAGTCTATGGGGTGGCCACATTTTACGAGAATTTTTCCTTAGAGCCCAAGGGAAAATATGTCATTAAGATCTGCGACGGGACGGCCTGTCATGTGCGTCAGTCCACGGCTATTCTGAATGAAATCCGCGGGCTTTTGGGGGTGACGGAGGCAAAGCCCACCACAGAGGATATGATGTTTACCGTTGAGACGGTGTCCTGCTTGGGTGCCTGCGGCCTTGCGCCGGTCTGCACGGTGAATGACGCGGTGCATCCTGCCATGACGCCGGAAAAGGCTAGAGAATTGATCAAAGAATTGAAAGAAAGCGCAGGCGCAGAAACCGGAGAGGAGGCCGCAGATGAGAATTAATACGAGAGAAGGAAAAGGCCGGAGAGGAGGCTGCAGATGAGAATTAATACGAGAGAAGAATTAGAAGCCAGAAGAAAAGAATACGCAGCCTCCTTAAAGACCCAGAGAAAACAGATCTTAATCTGCGCCGGCACAGGCTGCGTGGCGGGAGGTTCCCTGAATATTTACGCGAGAATGCAGGAAATCTTGATGGAACGGGGCATTAAGTGCGCATTGGTGCTGGAAAAGGAGCCCCACGGCGACAGCATCGGCTTAAAGAAATCCGGCTGCCATGGGTTCTGCGAGATGGGCCCTCTGCTTCGGATTGAGCCTTCCGGACTTTTATACATTAAGGTAAAAGTGGAAGACTGCGAGGCAATCATTGAAGAGAGCATTGTAAATGACCGTGTGATTGACCGGCTGGTGTACCATGACCAGGAAGGAAAGCCTTATGAGAAACAGGAGGAAATTCCCTTTTATAAACAGCAGACCCGCGTTGCGTTGGAGGACTGCGGGCGGATCAACGCAGAGTCCATTAAGGAATACATAGCGGTGGGCGGCTACAGCGCCGTGGCAAAGGCGTTGTTTGACATGACGCCTCAGCAGATTGTGGAGGAAGTGTCAAAGGCGTCTCTCAGAGGCCGGGGCGGCGGAGGATTTCCCACCGGCCGGAAATGGTCCCAGGTACTGGCCCAGAAAGAAGAAGTGAAATATGTGGTCTGTAACGGAGATGAAGGGGATCCGGGGGCGTTTATGGACCGGAGCATGATGGAAGGGGATCCGCACCGGGTGATTGAAGGCATGCTGATTGCCGGAATCGCCACCGGGGCACATTACGGCTATATTTACGTCCGGGCGGAGTATCCTCTGGCTGTGGAGCGGCTGCAGACAGCGATCCATAAGGCCGAAGAAAAGGGGCTTTTGGGCAAAAATATCCTGAATTCCGGCTTTGACTTTGAGTTGAAAATCAGCCAGGGGGCAGGAGCCTTTGTCTGCGGAGAAGGCTCTGCCCTGACCGCTTCCATTGAAGGAAACCGGGGCATGCCCAGGGTGAAGCCGCCACGCACGGTAGAAAAGGGGCTGTTTGAGAAGCCCACTGTTTTGAATAACGTGGAGACTTACTGCAATGTTCCTCCGATTATCAACAAGGGAGCAGACTGGTATCAGACCATCGGGCCGGAGAACAACCACGGCACCAAGGCATTTGCCTTAACGGGAAATGTGATGAATACCGGGCTGATAGAAGTGCCCATGGGAACCACGCTTCGGGAAGTTATCTTTGATATCGGCGGAGGCGTTAAGGGCGGCGAATTTAAGGCCGTGCAGATCGGCGGGCCTTCCGGCGGATGCCTCTGCATCAATCCCACGGAAGATCATCTGGATCTGCACCTGGATTTTGATTCTTTGAAAAAAGTGGGGGCTATGATTGGAAGCGGCGGCCTTGTGGTGATGAACGACAAGAGCTGTATGGTGGAAGTGGCAAGGTTTTTTATGAATTTTACCCAAAATGAGTCCTGCGGAAAATGCATTCCCTGCCGGGAGGGCACGAAGCGGATGCTGGAATTGTTAAATGATATCTGCGAGGGCAGAGGAACCATGCAGCATATCACACTGCTGGAAGAACTGGCGGAAACCATTTCTGCCACGGCTCTCTGCGGATTGGGCAAAACGGCGGCTTCACCGGTAGTCAGCACTATGAAATATTTCCGGGAAGAATATCTGGCCCATGTGGTGGATAAGAAATGTCCTGCCGGACAGTGCAAAGCATTGGTATCTTTCCGGATTGATCCCGAATTGTGCAAGGGCTGCAGCAAGTGCGCCAAACTTTGTCCGGTAGGAGCTATTTCCGGTGAAATCAAGAAACCATTTACCATCGATACATCGAAGTGCGTCAAATGCGGAGCCTGCAGGGAAGGCTGTAATTTCCATGCAGTGAAAGAAGCGTAGGAGGTCGGGACATGGAAAAATATATGATCATTGACGGGGAGCGGGTATCCTTCACCGATGAAAAAAACATACTTGCAGTCATTCGGAAAGCAGGAATTATCCTGCCGACCTTTTGCTATTATTCGGATCTGTCTATTTACGGCGCGTGCCGCATGTGTGTCGTGGAGGATCAGTGGGGCGGCATTATTGCCTCCTGTTCTACGCCTCCGAAGCACCAGATGGAAATCCGCACCAATACGCCTCAGCTTTACTACCACAGAAAACGGATTTTGGAGCTGCTGCTGGCGGCCCACTGCAGGGACTGCACCACCTGTGAGAAAAACGGGAAATGCAAGCTGCAGGAGCTGGCCACCAGGTTTGGAATTCCCGGGGTGAGATTTGAAAATACCAACCCCATCCGGCCCATAGACACATCCTCCAAGGCTATTGTCCGCAATCCCAACAAATGCATTCTCTGCGGCGACTGCGTGCGGGTCTGCAGTGAAATCCAGCATGTGGGAGCCATTGATTTTGCCCACCGGGGTTCGAAAATGGAGATTTCCACTGCTTTTGGCAGGGATATTGCCGACACCAACTGCGTAAGCTGCGGCCAGTGCGCGGCAGTCTGCCCCACCGGAGCCATTACCATTAAAAGGGACAGCCATGATGTGTGGGAGGCCATTCACAATCCCAAGAAACGGGTGGTGGTGCAGATTGCTCCGGCGGTCCGGGTGGCAATCGGTGAGGCGTACGGCTATGAGCCGGGAGAAAATACCATTGGAAAACTGGTGGCTTCCCTGCGCAAATTGGGCATAGACGCTATTTTTGACACCTCTGTGGGGGCCGATCTTACCATTATGGAGGAATCGGAGGAATTGCTGGAAGCCCTGGAAGAAAAGGACCGTAAATTTCCGCTGTTCACCTCCTGCTGCCCCGGGTGGATTCGCTTTGTAGAGACACAGTATCCCCATTTGATGCAGTATGTGTCTACATCCAAATCCCCCATGGAGATGTTTGGCGCAGTCATTAAGGAATACTACCGGAAGCAGGATAAGAAAGAGGGAAGAGAAACGGTATCTGTGGCGATTATGCCCTGTACGGCCAAGAAATTCGAGGCCTCCAGAGAAGAGTTTAAGCGGAAAGGCGTGCCGGACGTGGACTACGTATTGACTTCTGAAGAAGTGATTACCATGCTGCAGGAAATCGGCATCCGGTTTGACCGTTTAGAGCCGGAAGCATATGACATGCCGTTTTCTATTTTTTCCGGTGCAGGGGTGATTTTCGGCGCAACCGGCGGAGTGACAGAAGCGGCTGTGCGGCGGGTGGTGGAAGATAAGAGTCCCAAAGCATTGAAGGAGATTGAATTTATCGGCGCCCGGGGCATGGAAGGAGTCAAAATCTGCGAACTTCCTTTCGGAGAGCGGCAGATACGGATTGCCGTGGTCAGCGGCCTTGGCAATGCGGATCGCCTGCTGCAGAAAATCGAAAGCGGCGAAGAGCATTTTGATTTTGTGGAAGTGATGGCCTGTCCGGGAGGCTGCGTAGCCGGTGCAGGACAGCCCTTTGCCCGTTCTACAGAAAAGCGTATGCGGGCGGAAGGGCTTTACAAGAATGATAAAGCTATGCAGATTAAACGCAGCGAAGAGAATCCGCTGGTGGAAACTCTTTATGCGGATTTGTTAAAGAACCGGGAGCATGATCTTCTGCATGTGGATTATCTGCATCAATAGCAACCGGGAGGCTTTGCGATTACGATAAGATACGATGGGCTGTCGGATTACAAGGTAAACGATTAAGCAAAGGATAAAAGGGAGCCAGAAAGGAGAAGGAGTTCTGCATCCTGACTGGTTCCCTGATTGTATTCTGTGAATTTGAGTTTATTGTACGGTAATATGCCCGCTTTCGCATTGAACGGAAATGCTGTGTGTTTTCCCGCTATTTTGCTTCTGATAACGCACGGTACCGTCTTCTTCTGACGCTTCTATGTTTTTTCCATCCACTTTAACGCTTCCGTATTCCGCTTCCAGATCATAATTAAAATCAGCAATTTTATCAGTCAGTTCCAGTGCTGCGTCTCCGTATGCTAAGTCGGCCTTTAATTGTTCCAAAGACGCCTGGCCCAGACTCAGAGAGCCGGACTCCAGAGAAAATGTGCTGTTTTTCCCCTGGAAACTGTCAATCACGCAATCGCCGTAATCAGCGCTGACAGAGCAGTTGCCGGCAGTCAGGGAAGAAATTTTCAGGTTGCCGGATTCCAGAGAAAATGTGCCGTCCTCTGCCTGGAAACTGTCAATTACGCAGTCTCCATAGTTGGAGTTGACGGAGCAGCTGCCTGCAGTCAGGGAGGCAATTTCCAGATCGCCGGATTCCAAGCTGAAGGTTCCTTCCTCAGAAACAGAAAGGGTATTGCCGGTATAATTTCCATAGGAGGCAGTGAGGGTGAGGCGGCCGCAATCCACGTTGTCTGTATTAATATTGCCGGATTCCGAGGCAATTTCCAGAGAATCTCCGGTAAATGTTCCAAGGTTCAGATCCCCGTAATCCAGAGAGAGGTCAGCTTTTTTGGCGTTGAGCTGTTCGATCTCCATGTCGCCGCTTTCGACGGACATGTGAAGCAGTTCAATATACTGTTTTTCAGGGACATAGAGATTCAGATAAAAGGGCCCGCGATTCGCCGGGGTTCCGAATAAATTAAGGGAAATATGGTAACGTGTCTGCATCGGCCCTTCCTGAAAATGGAATTTTCCATTGGATACGCTGTAATCCGGTTTGCTGCATTTGCCGTCCAGTCTGTATTCCAGATAAAAGCCGTCAGAGGGCAGGATGGATACATTGGCGTAGCTTAAGCCGATGGAAATTTCCGAGAATTCGTCCAGTTCTGTTTTTTCCAGGATATGGGGATCGGGGTATTTTTCCCGTCTGGGGGCAGGGGTGTTTGCCCCTTTTTGGATTCCGGCTGCAAGGATGATGCCGGAACACAGAATGCCGGCAAAAATGGCGATGCCCAGAATAAAGAATAAGAATTTGTTGCGGTTTTTCATAACGTGTCCTCCTTTGCGGTTCTGTATATTCTATCTGATCTTTGAAACGATACAGAAGCGGGGAGGACTTCAAGATTTGGAAAAATAATACAGGATTTTTATCTTTGGGGACGGAGGTCAATGCCAGACTGCCCTTTGGCGCACAAATTCAGGCGCTGAAAGGCTATGCGGGGGCTTTTGTCCTCTACATGGATGATCCCGCATTCAGAGAAGCCGTTTTTTTCCAGCAGATGCCGCATGATAAGGTTATTTTCATGGGTGTCAATCCTGATATTTTCAGTGAAAGCATCACAGAATTCCAGGCATTGTGCCAGAATGCCTTTCTGCCGGCCTGCGCCGGCAATGCGGTGGATGACTCCGTAGGGCAGATCATTCAGCCACTTGCCCTGAATGGTCCGGTAAGTGGGTTCTTCTCCCATCTGAAAGGCAAATACCCCGGTGATCTGCCGGATGGAGTCATCCTGGCCCGGGGAATTTGCCGGCAGGTCAGTCTCTATCAGAAACAGCCTGCCCTTGGCAATATCCTGCCGGATTGTTTCAGGTTCCGGTTTATCCGTTCCCCATTGGCTGGGATTGCCGTTTAATGCCATCTGCTCTCTTGCGTAGGCATAGATGGGCAGGATTTGATTCAGGTCCTGGTAACCTGCTTTTCTGATACACATGGTAATTCCCCCTAGTATAATAATGGTGTAGTCAAGAATGACTACTGGTTAATAGTTACAAAGTCCAATCTAATAAATCTATATAGATATAACGGAAGGAGGAGCTCACCCCTCCATCAGAAGTTATAGGGCTACATTATTTACCTTGTCTGAGGTTTCCTTAATGCACCAGACAAAATTTAGAGGTATAATCACTGAAGGCAGGATCATTGACGTTTCCTCCTTGGGAACCAGCTTTCCGGCTGGTGAAACCTCTTAGAAAGTCTGTCAGTCCATTCGGTGGTGATTTATGTTTTGGCTGGTTGGGAAGCCCCAGGCTATACCTGTATAAGCCGCTAGGTTGTGTATCCGCCTTCTGGAAATGGATGCCTGCCGGAAAGGATAAAGCTATGCATTACCAAAAAGTACTTAAGATGTTTGAAAACATTCCTTACCTCTCCGTCGGCCTTGATGTCGGCGCAGACTTCACATGGATGTCCATCATGCTCCCTAATGGCATTCTCACTGGAAAACCATTTAAAATCATCCATTCAGATCCCGTTTCCCGTGAGCTTGCTGTCACAAAAATAAAGGAAGCACAAGAGATGTATTCTCTCGAAAGCCGCTGCTTCCTTGAGTCCACCGGGATCTACCACATCCCACTCCTGCGCTTCCTTCGTGATAAGGGTTTTGACTGCTCCGTCATTAATCCTATCATCACTAAGAATAGCACAAATATGAACGTAAGGAAACTACATAATGATAAATTTGATTCAAAAAAGGCTGCCAAAGTTGGCCTGGACGCCTCCCTTAAGACTTCCATTGTCCCGGATGACACAGTCATTGACCTGCGCAATCTCGTGCGTGACTATTATTATTACAAGGATCTGCAGGCCGCCATCGTTCTGAAGCTTAACGCGGAACTCAAAGTATCCTTCCCTGCATACCTGAATGTCTTCAGCAAGGTCACAACCCAGACATCCTTAAAGCTTCTGGAAGCCTTCCCTCTTGCTGCGGACATGCTTGCCGCCCCAAAGGATGATCTTGTGGAAATCATCCGGAAAACTGCACGTTTTGGTGAAAAATATGCCCTTTCTAAATACGACGCCATATGTGCCGCCGCAAAAGACGCTGCTGTTTTCGGACGTGCGCTTCAAAGCAATGCACTCCGGATCCGGCTGTATATCAAAACCTACCGGGAATATCAGGAGTATCTGAACATCATACTTGAAGAACTGCATAAGGCTGTTGCTAAGCTGGAAGGAACGCCAGTCTATGACCGCATATTCCTTCTCCAGTCCCTGCGTGGAGTTGGCTTTCTCAGTTCGGTTGTCCTGATCGCTGAAATGGGCTCCTTTGACCTGTTTTCTTCCCCAAAGAAGCTTTATGCCTACTTCGGCCTGGATCCTGCCGTAAAGCAGTCCGGCAAGTTCAATGGTGACAAAGTCCACATGTCCAAGAGAGGCTCCAGCCTTGCCAGGCGTATCCTGCATATGGTAGCCCTCAATAACCTTAAAATGGATAAAGGGACAAAAACGCCAGTAAATCCAGTTATCCACAGCTATTATGCCGACAAATGCAAAAGCAAGAAGAAAAACGTGGCTGTCGGGGCTGTCATGCATAAAATATGCAACATCATTTTTGCCATGCTCCGGGATAACAAACCGTTTGAGCTGATCACGCCCCAGGAACACTGTGAGCAGTATCTGGCAGCACATCCTGCCAAGGCACGGAACACAGCTTAACAGTGTCTCACAAATTTAAAAAATTTCCACATGGGTGGGCTTATTAAAGTTACCCTTTTTTAATATCAACTGCTTGAAAAAACTTTTTTAACATTTTTCATTTTACCTATTGACATTTCTTAGCTGGACTT
>CAJUBP010000006.1:0-2677 GCA_910584585.1 uncultured Lachnospiraceae bacterium
GCAGTTCCCTGTAAGAAAGGCGACTTCACCATTGCTCCGGAGTTAGACGGCATGAAAGAGTACATAGAAAATGGAATTGTTGCCGATTATCAGGATCATCATTATCCCACAGAGATGGCGGTGGACGCTATGATTCAGACCTATCTGTTTGATGACGGGGAAGATGCTCTGAACACATTCCTTACAAGATTTGACAAAGAATGGGTCAGATACAATAAGGATATTATCAGTAAAGTAAAAGAATATCAGGAAAAGGGGGAATAGACCGTGGGAAATGAAGGAAAGAGAGATAAATTATGGACTAAAAACGATAAGGTTTTTCTTGGGATGCTGATTCCCGTACTGATTCTGTTCTTTCTTTTTAATACCCTTCCGCTGTTGAAAGGCTTCTATTACGGCCTTACCAACTACAGAGGATACGGCGATTATGATATGGTAGGTCTTCGGAACTTCAAAGATTTGTTTACAGACCTGCGCGTAGGAAAATCTTATCTGTTTACTTTTAAGTATGCAGTAGTTATGACCATTTTGGTCAATCTTATCAGTTTAATCCTGGCTTTGGGATTAAATCGTGAAATACGGGGAAAAAGTGCGTTACGAGGAATATATTTTGTACCGAATATATTGGGAGGACTGGTTGTAGGTTATATTTTCAGCTTTGTATTTACATACATCCTTCCGGCAGTGGGAGAAGCAACCGGAATTGGTTTTCTCCAAAACAGTATGCTTGCAAGCACCAAGACGGCATGGTTTGCCATTGTGATTGTAGGTGCATGGCAGGGAATCGCAATGAACACGATTATTTACATATCAGGACTGCAGACCGTTCCGGCGGAGGTTTATGAAGCAGGGATGATCGACGGCGTCAGCGGATGGAAAAAATTCTGGAGCCTTACCTTCCCGTTGATCCTGCCGTTTTTCAGCATCAACCTGGTGCTTTGCATGAAAAATGCGCTGATGGTATTTGACCAGATTATGTCCTTGACAAAGGGCGGTCCGTCCCAGAGTACGGAATCTATTTCTTATCTGATTTACAACAACGGTATGAGCGGCGGACAGTTCGGATTCCAGAGTGCGAATGCGTTTGTATTCTTTATCGTGATTGTAGTGATTTCGTTCCTGCAGATGAGATTCTTAGGAGGTAAGGAGGAGCAGTTATAATGGGAAAAAAAGGAAGCAAAGGAAGCGAAGGAGCAGTCGGCGGCAAGGCCGTGAATAATGTGATCAATATACTCTTGGCAATTGGCTGTCTTACCATATTATTTCCTATTTACATGACAGTGATCATTGCCTTTAAGAAACCGTCAGAAATGACAAATGATGTAGCAGGAGCATTGGGCTTCCCATCCAGCTGGAGTTTCAGTAATTTTGCAGAGGCAATGCGGGTAACAGATTTCTGGCGTTCCCTGGGCAACAGTTTGCTGCTGACCGGCGCAACGGTAATTATCTGTATCCTGCTGCACTCTCTGGCAGGTTATGTCATCGGAAGAAAAATGGCGAAACTGAAAGTGTTTAAGGTATCCTATTTCTACATTGTAAGCGGTATGTTCGTGCCTTTTGCAGTGCTGATGATGCCTCTGGTAAAACAGACTTCTCAGATGGGGATTGCGAACCGGTTCGGCGTTATCGTGCTGTATGTGGTGTTCTTTATGCCCATGAACATTATGCTGTATTCCGGATACCTGAAGAATATCCCTATGGCGCTGGAGGAAGCAGCCTGCGTGGACGGTGCGGGCATCTGGCAGACTTACTGGAAAATTATCTTTCCGAATATGAAACCCATGCATGCAACCGTGGCAGTGCTTACTGCTATGAGCACCTGGAATGATGTTATGACTCCGCTGGTTATTATGTCGGGAAGCGACGTGAATACGCTTCCGCTGGCACAGTTGAATTTCCAGTCACAGTTCGGAACCAACTATAACCTGGCGTTTGCGTCTTACTTATTGGCATTGCTGCCGATTCTGATTTTCTACATTGTATGTCAGAAGCAGATTATCAACGGCGTAGTGAACGGAGCAGTAAAATAATTCCGGTTCTGCAAGCAAAGAAACGGAAGGGATAAAATTTACCATAGCCTGTATATGTGTGTTTTAGAGATCGAATGCGCGCATTTACAGGCTATGTGTGAAATAAAAAAAATCAGAAAGGGAACAACGGTATGGACTTACAGAACAGCTATTTTGATTTATATGGGAGAAATGAGATTACGGAATATCGCTGGGGACAATTGCTGTCCATCATAGAACATGCCCAAAAAACCCGTCCTGCTGCCCTGAAAAAAGCAGACAAAAACGGCAATGGCTGGTATCAGTCAGAAAAAATGGTGGGCATGATGCTGTATGTGGATCGATTCAGCAATAACTTGCAGGAATTTGAGAAGCGGATTGATTATCTGGCGGAACTGGGCATTACTTACGTACACTTTATGCCTCTTTTAAAATCCAGGGAGGGGAATAATGACGGCGGCTATGCGGTTTCAGATTACCTGATGGTGGATGACAAATTCGGAACCATGAAGCAGCTGGAACGGGTAATGAAGCTTTTAAAAGAAAAAGGAATCCGCACCTGCATTGATTTCGTCCTGAATCACACAGCAAAAGAGCATATTTGGGTACAGAAATACAGGGAAGGGGATCATGACTATGACGACATGTATTTTATGTTTGATGATGAC
>CAJUBP010000006.1:2777-6402 GCA_910584585.1 uncultured Lachnospiraceae bacterium
CCTTTTGAAATTGTGAAATATTTCGGAAACCAGGAGATGAAAGAGTGCAATGTGATGTACAATGCTTCCTTTATGGTGCTTCTCTGGAATTCTCTGGCTACCCGGGACGTGCGGCTGATGGAGCGGTCCCTTTCTATCGACTACGGCATTCCGGACAGCGGCACATGGATCAATTATGTGCGCTGCCACGACGACATAGGATGGGGCTTTGAAAAAGATATCATAAAGGGTTTGGGCCTGGATCCCGAACTTCACAAACAGTATATGATACAGTTTATGGAAGGCCGGTATCCGGGCAGCTTTTCCACCGGGGAACTGTACGAGTACAATCCGGTGACCCAGGACGCCAGAAACAGCGGCACACTGGCTTCTATGTGCGGCTTGGAGCAGGCCCTTAAGGAGAAGCACATGTATAAGGCGGAACTGGCCGTAAAGCGGATTCTTCTGCTTCATGCAATGGTGATTTCCTATACAGGCATCCCGCTTTTGTACAGCGGCGACGAAATCGGGCAGCTCAATGACTGGGGCTATAAGCAGGTGCCGGAACACGCGGCGGATTCCCGCTGGCTTCACCGGGGCAGAATGGACTGGGATGCTGCAGAAGCTCGGAATGACTTAAGTACCGTACAGGGACAGATTTTCACGAAAATCCGGAATATGATAAAGATCCGGAAGTCCAGTGAGTTTTTCAGTTCCGCTTACCGGGCTGTTCCGGTGGACACCGGGAATCAAGCGGTATTCTGCTTCCACAAGGCAGATAAGATGCTGGTGCTTGCCAACTTTTCCGAACGGGAGCAGTGGGTGGATTCCAGTGCCTTCGACTGGTTCGGCCTGCCCGGCGAAATGCAGGATCTGATTACCGGAAGGTATATCCGCTCCTACGACAACCGAATTCAGCTGGGCCCCTATGAGTATTTGTGGTTAGTTTAGAACTTGCCTTGAGGAGGGACCCAACACGATAAATGAGAATATCCAAAAAGTAGTATGTTGGGAGGAGACCTGAAGGCTGCTGCCACCTCCCCCACCCACAAACAATAAATATAATTATAGAGGAAAACATTTATGGCAATTATCATCAAAGACAACGTATTTACCCTTCAAACCCAAAACAGCACATACCAGATGAAGGCGGACAGCAAAGGCGTCCTTCTGCACACTTATTACGGCAGGAAAACGGATGAAACGGATTATTCTTATATGATTTCCATGGCGGATCGGGGATTTTCCGGAAATATCTATGAAGCCAGGGAAGACAGAACCTATTCTCTTGATTTTCTTCCCCAGGAATTCCCGGTGCGGGGAAGCGGAGATTACCGGATTAGCTGCATGCACGCAGACTTGGGCACCGGCGTCAGGGACTGCCTGCTGTTTTTCCACAGTTACCGGGTGTATCATGGAAAGTATGAGCTGGAAGGGCTTCCGGCAATGTTTGCGGCGAAAGATGAGGCTGTTGACACCCTGGAGATAACCTTAAAGGACAGTCAGGAAGAATTCTATGTGCGCCTCTATTACGGCGTGTTTGAAGAGCACGATATCATTACCAGAGCGGCAATGGTAGAAAACAGGACAGATCGGGAGATTCGTTTGTCAAAGGTTATGTCCGCCTGCCTGGATATGGACCATGACGGCATGGACATGGTTCATTTCTTCGGACGCCATGCCGGAGAGCGGGAAATGGAGCGGGTACCGCTGTTTCATGGCGTGACAGAACTTAGAAGCACACGGGGGACTTCCAGCCATCAGCACAATCCTTTTGTGATCCTTGCGGATAAGACCACCAGTGAGGAGATGGGTTCCTGCTTTGGGTTCTCCTTGTTATACAGCGGAGGATTCCATATGCATGCGGAGGTGGACCAGTTCCATCAGACCAGGTTAGTAATGGGAATCGACGATTCCGTATTCACCTGGAGTCTGCAGCCGGGAGAGCATTTTACAGCGCCGGAGCTTGCCATGGCTTACAGCGGGGATGGATTGTCCAGGTTGTCTCACTGCTACCACAATGGTTATCAGAAGAACTTAATCCGCAGCAGCTGGAAAGATAAGAGGCGGCCCATTCTGGTGAATAACTGGGAGGCTACTTATTTTGATTTCAATGCCGAAAAGCTGCTTAAAATTGCAAGAGAAGCGGCGGAACTGGAATTGGACATGCTCGTTTTGGACGATGGCTGGTTCGGAAAGAGAGACGACGATTATTCTGGATTGGGAGACTGGTATGTGAACGAGAAAAAACTAGGCTGTTCCCTGAAAGAACTGGCGGATCAAGTCAATGATCTGGGCCTGATGTTCGGCCTGTGGTTTGAACCGGAAATGATTTCTGAGGACAGCGATTTGTACCGGGCTCATCCGGAGTGGGCCATGGTGGTGCCGGGCAGGAAACCAATCCGGGGAAGATCCCAGCTTGTCTTGGACATGAGCCGGGAAGATGTGCGGCATTACATTAAGGAGCGGTTGTTCGCAATTCTGGATTCTGCCAATATTCAGTATGTGAAATGGGATATGAACCGTTCTGTGGCGGCTGCCTACAGTGCCCTTTTGCCCAGAGAGCGGCAGGGAGAGCTGCGTCACCGGTATGTTCTGGGACTGTATGAAGTAATGGAAGCCATGCTGGAACGCTATCCTGATTTGCTCTTAGAGGGCTGCAGCGGCGGAGGAGGCAGGTATGATGCAGGGATGCTCTATTATGCTCCCCAGATTTGGTGCAGCGACAATACAGACGCCATCGAACGGCTGAGCATTCAGTATGGAACTTCCTTCGGTTATCCCATGTCTTCTGTGTCAGCCCATGTGTCTGTGTGCCCCAACCATCAGAATGGAAGGGTTACGCCGTTTAAGACAAGGGGAATCTGCGCGATGCAGGGAACCTTCGGCTATGAACTGGATTTAAGCAAGATGACGGAGGAAGAGAAAGAGGAAGCCAGGGAACAGATCCGCACCTTTAAGGAGCGTTACCGCCTGTTCCAGTTTGGAAATTATTACAGAATTACCTCTCCTTTGGAGAACCGGGATTTTACCGCATGGGAATATGCGGATAAGGAGGGAAAGGAAGCATGTATGGGCATTGTTTATACAGACCTGCATGGAAATCCAGCGGCGCAGTCCGTGAAGTTTCGGGGGCTCCTTCCGGAGGGAAAATATGCCATGTGGAAAGACAAAGAACCAGCAGGAACTTATTCCGGCGCTGCTTTGATGAACAGCGGGATCCTTTTGCCGGTGCCGGTAGAGAATTATGATTCCTGCCAGATTTATATTTGTCTGGAAGAATAAATTTTGCCGGATGAGGGTTGATGGAGTGCCTTTCAGATAAATGCGCACTTGAGCGTAAAAAACAGGGATACAGCAAAATGGGAATGCTGTGTCCCTGTTTTTATGTAAGCTGTATGTAGTTTTGTTTGAAAGATGGTGCTTATAAAGCCCTTAATTGATTCTGGTGCATATTGATGTAGATGTCCTGAATTTCCTGTTTCGCTTTGATGTCACTGCTGAGTCTGATCGCTTCGTTTAATTTTCTGGACAAATCGAGATGGCCTTCTGCAATGATTTTGATGTTGCGGTTTGTTTCGTTTTCTAAGGTAACATTAATCTTAGATACTTCCTGTTCCAAAGAAGAGACCCGTTCGTCTATGGA
>CAJUBP010000006.1:6502-10965 GCA_910584585.1 uncultured Lachnospiraceae bacterium
TTACTTTGTGTTTTACAGTCTGCATATCATTATACAATGCCTGCAGCAATTCTGTATCTGTCATGCAATTCCTCCTTTCAATAATTTCAATCAGTATACCATATAGGCGCGGAAAAGTCCATGGAAAAAATCTTTTGTGGGATAAAAGAAAAAAGTGATTGAAAAGTAGTAAAAAAAGAAATAAAATAAGTGTATTGTGCTATTTATAAGCGTGTATTCCATATCGGGATCTGTGTTTCTTTTTTATAATAGAAGCAGAAAGGAGAAAATGCGATGTCAGTGATAGATAATATACGTTTTACATTTTTGTACATAGAATTCTATTCCATGGGAAAGACCTGGGTGTATCCGGAAACTTATGTTCCCTACAATATTTTCAGATATGTGGTAAAAGGAAAGGCGGAATTCTGCATTGATGACGAAGTGGTGCCTGTGGAAGAGAACCAAATTGTGTATATCCCCTCAGGGTGCAGGATGTCCTGCCATGTTCTCAGCGAATCTTTTGAGTTTTACAGCATACGGTTTACTACATCGGTATTTTATGAAGGGGAGGATGTGCTGAAAGAATACTATGGAATCCCAAGAGTACAGGAAAATCAGGGAGAGGACCAGTACTTTAAAGAAATTTACCAATGGGTCAAAAAAGAATCCGCAGTGAAAAAATGCTTTGTAAGAGGATATCTGGATCTTTTAATTGGTTCCCTGGCCATGCGCGGAGGCAAGGAAAACGCGGGACTGGGGGACTGCGGGGCAAAGAAAGAGAAAAAGACTCTTCAGTACAAAGAGGTAAAGAAAAAAGAACAGGTGGATCCAAGGATTCAAATGGTAGCGGATTATATTGTTCTTCATCCCAAAGAGAAATACACGCCCCAGAAAATGGCGGAAATGGCAAGACTCAGCAAACAGAGGTTCAGCAGCCTGTTTAAAATTAATATGGGAAAAACCCCCATGGAGTATGTGAGGGAAATCCGCCTGACTACGGCTGCCAGAGCCTTGTTGGTAAGCAATGATAATATCAATGACATTGCGTATCAAAGTGGATATGAGGACGCAAATTATTTTATCAGGGAATTTAAGTCGGCGTTTGGGTTTACCCCCAATCAGTACAGAAAAGAAGCAAGAGAATAAAAATATTTATTCTCTGTAAACTTCATATTCTGAAAGCCTCTTTTATAGCCTGCCCATATCCGCAAATTCTTTCCGCACGACAGCGACGCTTAAGAAAAACGCGAGCACGTCGGCCACCGGAGCAGAATACAGGATACCGTCTAATCCCCAGAACAGCGGAAAAATCAGGATAAGGGGAATCAGCAGAAGCACTTGCCGGGAGAGAGACAGCAGCACGCCTTTCATAGGTTTTCCGATGGCGGAAAAGAAGCTGGCGGAGAGCATCTGAACGTTATTAATGGCGATCATCATCAGGAATGTCCGCATAAACCGGACTGTAAATTCCATGTACAGCTCATCCCCGGAGCCAAACAGAGAAATAATCGCTTCTGGAAATAGCTGGAATGTGAGGAACGCCAGAATGGACATCACAAAGGAGCATTGGATTTCCAGTTTGTACAGGGCCTTAACCCGGCTGTACTGCTTTGCGCCGTAATTAAATCCCAGAATTGGCTGAGAACCCTGGGCAAGTCCCACAAATACGCCGATGACAATAGAATTTACTTTCATGACAATGCCTGCGCCGGACAGGGGAATGTCCGCGCCGTAAATGGACTGCCCGCCGTAATGTGTCAGGGAATTATTCAGCACAATCTGAAGCAGCGTAATGGCAAGCTGATTTAAGCTGTTGCTGATGCCCAGAGAAGCGATTTCCACACATTTCACAGGGGAAAGACGGAAAAAATCTTTGCCCAGGCTGACGGTTTTAAAGTGAAATAAATAGCGGAAAGCTACCAGAAAGGAAATTACCTGGGAAATCGTGGTGGCCCAGGCTGCGCCGGCAACGCCCATATGAAAGCCGAAGATAAAAATGGGATCTAAAATGGTGTTCACCACAGCTCCGCTTACCATACAGGCCATTGAATATTTGGGGCTTCCGTCTGCGCGGATGCTGTTGCTTAAAACATTAGTCAGAAGCAAAAAAGGAACGCCCATGCCGATAATCCGCACATAGCTGTGGGCGTAAGGCAGAACGGTTTCTGTTGCGCCGAAAGCATACAGCAGCGGATCAATAAAAGCTTCCGTGACAGCGAAAATGATAAGGCCGAAAGCGGCGGCCATCCAGAACATATTCCCCACGCACTGCTGGGCTTCTTTGACATTTCCGGCCCCTAGCTCCAGAGAAAATTTGGCTGCGCCGCCCACGCCGACCAGCAGGGCAGCGGCAAGGCAGATCGTAGTAATCGGAAAAGCCACATTGGTTGCCGCGTTTCCAAGGTATCCCACGCCTTGTCCGATAAAAATCTGATCCACAATATTGTACAGGGAACTGACTACCATTGCAATGATGGAAGGGATGGCAAACTGCCGTAAAAGCACTGGTATTTTTTCACATCCAAGGGGATTTTCATTCATTTGTATTCTTACCTTCTTTCTATATTAATGTAAATGGAATATCTGTTAAATTTTAGCCTGAATTTCTGTTTTTGTCAAATAATAATTCAAAGCGCTTTGTTCCGAAAAACCTGCAAAGGATGCCTTATCATGGAAACTTGCATTTGGAAATGATATAGTATTTATTATTCTATATCAGGAGGAAAATAAGAATGAAGTTAAGAAAGTGGCTCGTAATATTAATCGCCTGCCTTGCGCTGTGCAGCGTTTCAGCCTGCGGCGGGAATGAAAATCCGCCGGCAGAGACAAAGGGGAACGCCGGCGTTGAAGAAACGGGAGAAGAAAGCGGAGCTGAGGAAGCAGAAGAGGAAATCGGAACTGAGGAAGCAGAAGAGGAAAGTGGAACCGGGGAAGCCGGAACTGAGGAAGCAGAGAAGGAAAGCGGAACCGGGGAAGCCGGAACGAAAGAGGCAGAATTGGAAGGCGGAATTGCAGAATTGGTGGGCGAGCCGTCAGATTATTCCAAACAGGAGAACTGGATGAGGATACCTGAGATTAGACATGAAGTAGATACCTTTTATATTTATCCCACCTGTTATCTTGATGATTCGGAAGACGCCAAGCCAATCTGCGACATTGATAATCAACAAGTTCAGGCCAGAGCCAGGGATATCTACGAAAACCAGGGCACGGTGTATGAAGAGTCCACCAATGTATTTGCGCCCTATTACCGGCAGAGCAATATTTACCAGGTTTCCGGCATGGATTATGAGGAACTGGAAGAGTACCAGCATAAGGAGCAGCGTACAGACATTTACGCCGCGCTGGATTATTACTTTGAGCATTATAATGAGGGCCGGCCGTTTATTCTTGCGGGCCATTCCCAGGGTTCCATTATGACAAAAATTGTTCTTGGGGAGTATATGCAGGCTCATCCGGAATATTACGAACGAATGGTTGCGGCATATCCCATCGGTTTTTCCATCACCAGAGATTTCCTGGAAGCCCATCCATACCTGAAATTTGCCGAAGGCGCGGATGATACAGGCGTGATTGTATCATGGAATACTGAAGGAAAAGGGAACAAAGGACAAAAGAACCTGGTTGTGGAACCCAATGCCATAAGCATTAACCCTCTGAACTGGAAACGGGATGACGCCTATGCCGGTTTTGAGGAAAATCTGGGCAGCCGTGTTTTGAATGAAGAGACAGGGGAATATGAGGTGATCAAAGGGATTGCGGACGCGCAGGTGGATACAGAACGGGGCGTTGTAATCTGCACGGCAGGAGACGTGGAGTATTCCCCCGCGGAGCTGTTCGGGCCGGAGAGCCTGCACGGTCATGATTATGATTTCTATTATGAGAATCTGAGAGAAAATGTAAAAACCAGAGTAGAAGCCTACCTGAAACAAAAATAGAGAAAAACTTGCGGAATTCAAGGACGCAACAAATGATTGCTGGCGCATTTCCGGAAAAAGTGATAGGATGGCAGAAGAAAAAGCCATAATCAGTTTTGCCGGAACCTGTGTCTGTTCTTTCATACATTCACCCAAGGCAAAACTACAGGAGCAAAGGAGTGAGTGCATGGACCAGCAACGTGATATTAATTCAATTCAGCATCCCGATTCCGGCCAAAGCCTGGGAAAGAGGATCCGGCAATTCCGGGAGCGGCGCCAAATTACCCAGTCAGAACTGGCAGAAGAGTTATCCGTGACCCGGCAGGCGGTTTCCAATTGGGAACGGGACAAGACGCTTCCGGATGTCTATACTTTGCAGCAGATGGCGGCGTACTTTGACGTGACGCTAGATGAGTTTGTGGAAGGGACGAAAGAGCCGGAAATCATTATGCCCAAAACGGCGGGAAGACTGGCGGCGGCCACAGGCCTCGCAATTGCCGGCTATCTTTTGGCAGGAGGATTCACCGGGCGTCTGTATGTGGAAACAGTGGTGATTATGATCAT
>CAJUBP010000006.1:11065-14908 GCA_910584585.1 uncultured Lachnospiraceae bacterium
TGATTTTTGTAGCCGCGACTTTTGTAAAATTTACCTTTGGCAAAATCGAAAATAATTCTCCTCAGGCAGCGGGGTATCTGGGCTATGCCTTTCTGTTTCTTTTGGTGACGGTAACGGAACTGTTCTACGAGCAGCACAGAGTAAAGAAGATGATGGCCCAAACAGGAACTTACCGGCCGGGAGCAGCGTTTTTTATCAGTACGGCAGCGGCATTTGCGGTGACGGTTCTGATGCTTGTTTAGCGGAAGAGCTGCGCAGTATATTTACAAAATCTATTCCCATAAGCCCCGTTCTCCTTCACGTCAGTTTGAAGAAAATACGTTTCAAATACGCTCTGGTAATCAGAGAAAGAATGGTTTATAATAAGGACAGGAAGGAAGGTGAATCAAATGAATACTGCAGAAGAATTGGAATTTTATACCGTGGATGATATTTACGCGCTGCCGGAAGGCCAGAGAGCGGAACTGATTGACGGGCAGATGTACGGCATGGCGTCTCCCGGCAGAACACATCAGCAAATTCTTGGGGCTATGTACCGGAAAATAGCAGATTATATTGATGCTCATCATGGAAAATGTGAAGTGAATATGGCCCCCTTTGCTGTTTTCCTGACGAAAGATAACAGGAATTATCTGGAGCCGGATATCAGCGTTGTATGTGACAGGAGCAAACTGACAGAAAAAGGCTGCATTGGCGCGCCGGACTGGGTGATTGAAATTGTATCCCCTTCCAGCCGAACCATGGACTATTACAGGAAATTAATGAAATACGAACGGGCGGGAGTCCGGGAATACTGGGTGGTGGATCCAGAACGAAGCAGAGTTATGGTCTATAATTTTGAGCAAATCGCAGTGGAAGAATACGCTTTCGAAGAAGAAGTGATGTGCGGTGTTTTTGAAAATTTTTCCATTATCGTCCCGAAAGTCTGAAAAACAGACAGTATGGAATTTCTCCATACAGCATCTGACAGGCTTTCAGCGCTGAAATTAAAAAAATGACATGCATATTTTTTAGAAAAATCGGAAAGATAATCTTGACAGGCATTGTAAGGCCTGATACAGACAAGCGAAAGGAGATTCCCATGAACCAGATATCAGAAAAAGAATTGTCTGCTTTGAATGATTTGCTTTCCGGCGAGGAACTGTTGATTAAGAAGTTTCAGGTGCTGGCGGATAACTGCGGCGACGCGGAAATGAAGGCGAAATTCACTGAAATTTCCAACGAGCACAAAGAGCATTTCCGCTCCCTTTATTCTCAGTTAAGCTAGAATACTTTCAGTATGTTCCAGGAAAATCACAGGCGAAATCAGGAGGAAATTATGCAGCAGTCATTTTATTCAGAAAAAGAGATGTTCGCGGACGCGCTGACCGCGGAAAAAACAGCAACCACATTGTACAACACATTTTCCAATGAATGCGTTCATGACAATGTGAGAAACGCGATTCTGGATTGTCTTGAGAAAGAGCACAATATCCAGAACGAAGTCTTTACCATGATGCACGACAGGGGATATTATCCAACGCCCTCCGCTGAAATGCAGAAGGTAGACGAAGCAAAACAGAAGTTCGGACAGTGTATGCAGAGCTTTTAACTATTCTCTGCATGCATAAGATTTTTTGGTAACAGGAAAGATTAGGAACAGATAAAGAAATTCTTAATATTTTATGAAAAAGGATGTTTCCACAGATAGAAATCGGCGGATCTCGTGGAAATATCCTTTTTTTATCCTGCGGGCGGCCTGATTTTCCATTGCTATTTAAAATGAGATCGGGTATAATAATTCGTTGAAGAGAATTACAGAAAGAGGAGGCGGCGCAATGGGTCAGCCGGAAGAAACTGTAATGGAGTGGATTCCGAAACCAGTTACAGAAGAAGAGCAGAGAAAAAGCTTAAGAAAAGAGCAGAGAAAATTAGAAGAAGACAGACGGAATTTTGAACTGGAGAAGAAGGATTTCTATTTTCGCAAAAAGATGGAAGAGAAGCGCCTCACAGAAGAGAAGCGTTTGTTCCAGATGAAGTGGAAGATATTAGAGGAAGAGCTGCAGAAGTTAGCCAAAGAGAAACAGGAAGTGGCCAAGGAAAAGGAGTGGTATTATCAGAGAACGGATCGGGGGCGTTCCTATACCGTTACGGGTTCGGAGCAGGATGCGGACATGTTTTTTTCCGGCGTAGACAGTGAACTTGCCTTAAAGAAGCGTTACAAAGAATTGATCAAGATTTATCATCCCGATAACCTTTCGGGTGATACGGGAACTCTTCAGATGATTAATAAGACATATGATATGTTAAAGAAACAGTTTTCAGCATAGGCGGTAGCAATATGACAAATGTATTAGAATATTTAGAAGAAACAGCAGGAAAATACCCGGGAAAAGAGGCTTTTGCCGATGAGAACACTTCCTGCGCCTGGCGGGAATTGCAGGAAAGAGCTAAAAAGATCGGAAGCGCCCTTGCCCGCAGAACTGAGCCGGAACAGCCTGTTGCTGTGTGGATGGAAAAGAGCGTCAACGCCGTAGCTGCTTTTCTTGGAATTGTATATTCCGGCTGCTTTTATGTGATGCTGGATAAAAAGCAGCCGCTGGCGCGGATTCGCCAGATTCTGGATACCCTGGAGCAGCCCCTTGTAATCGCAGATGGGGAACAGGGAAAAGAAAGGGAGAAGTTAGATCAGGCGGGAGATCCTCAAAGGGGATTTCAGGTTTTGGACTATGAAGCTTTGGTGAAAGAGCAGGAAGATCCGGAACTTCTGCAGAAGATCCGGCAGGCCCAGACGGACACAGCGCCTTTGTATGGGATTTTCACTTCTGGTTCTACCGGGGTTCCCAAGGGAGTGGTGGTCAGCCACCGCTCTGTCATAGATTTTATCAATTATTTTACTGGAAATTTCGGCATTACAGCCCGGGATGTGATAGGAAATCAGGCGCCCTTTGACTTTGATGTGTCAGTGAAAGATATTTACAGCGCGCTGAAAACCGGGGCCAGCGTACAGATTATCCCCAAGCGGATGTTTTCTTTTCCAACGCAGCTTCTGGATTTTTTATGTGAGAAAAAAGTTACCACGTTAATCTGGGCGGTGTCGGCTCTCTGCATGGTAAGCGAGTTAAAGGGATTTTCCTACCGGGTGCCGGAGAATGTGGACAAGGTGCTGTTCAGCGGAGAAGTGATGCCGGTGCGCCACCTGAACATTTGGCGGCAGTTTTTGCCGGACGCCATGTATGTAAATCTCTACGGCCCCACGGAAATTACCTGTAACTGCACGTACTATGTCATTGACCGAGAATTTGAGCCGGGAGAAACGATTCCTGTGGGCAGACCCTTTCAGAATGAAAAGGTGTTCCTCTTAGATGAATCGGACAGGCTGGTGGAGGAACCGGGGAGCCGCGGGGAAATCTGTGTCAGCGGCACGGCCCTCTCCCTGGGCTATTACAATAACCGGGAGCAGACAGAAAAAGCATTTGTACAAAATCCCCTGAATCATCAATATGCGGAAACAATTTACCGGACCGGGGATCTTGGATATTACAATGAACAGGGAGAACTGTGCTACGCCACCCGCAAAGATTTTCAGATTAAGCATATGGGACACCGGATTGAATTGGGAGAAATTGAGAAGGCCATGGAACAGGCGGAACAGGTCAGCCGCATTTGCTGTATCTTTGATGAAAGTTCTGGCAAAATTGTTGCTTTTTACGAAGGCGAGGCAGAAAAGAGAGCCATCGTAAAAAAATTGCGGGAGTTGATTCCGGCTTTTATGATCCCCAATGTATTTTGCCAAACAGAGCGGCTGCCTATTACCAAAAACGGCAAAATTGACCGAAACGCCCTGAAAAAGTCTTATCAGGA
>CAJUBP010000006.1:15008-19784 GCA_910584585.1 uncultured Lachnospiraceae bacterium
TTATCAGGAGGAACAGCAATGAAACAGCAGGAGTTGGAATTAATTCTGAGAGAATATCAGACGCCGGCCTACGTATTTGATTTGGATGCGTTGGCCCAGCGGGCGCGGCGCGTTTTAGCCTGTCTGAAGAAAGCAGGAATTGATCTGTGTTACGCCATGAAAGCAAATCCTTTTCTGATCAGGGCCTTAGAGCCTTTGACAGATCGGTTTGAAGTGTGTTCGCCGGGAGAATTCCGAATTTGTGAGAGTGAGGGAATTCCCATGGAACGTCTGGTGATTTCCGGCGTGAACAAAGAGCGGAAAGACATTTCAAGGATGATAGAGCAATATCAGGGCAGAGGAATTTTCACCGTGGAATCCAAGCAGCAGTTTCGCTTGCTGTCAGAATGCGCAAGAGAGGCAAAGGTTAAGCTGAATCTTTTGGTCCGCCTCACAAGCGGCAATCAGTTCGGCGTGGATTATGAGCTGGCGAAACAGATATTCCGGGAGCAGAAATCTTATCCGGAGCTTATTTTGCGGGGAATTCAGTATTATTCCGGCACCCAGAAGAAGAAATTGCCTGTGCTGGAACAGGAGCTTAAGATGCTGGATGGATTTTGCCGGGAAGTGCAGGAAGAACTGGGCGTTGCGGTTTCGGAGCTAGAATACGGACCAGGGCTTTTTGTGCCCTATTTCCAGTCGGAGCCTGAAGAGCATCTGGAAGAACTTCTGGAGGAATTGGCAGGGCTGATTGGCCGGATGGATTTTTCAGGGAAGGTTACACTGGAAATGGGAAGATTTCTGGCGGCGGAATGCGGAAGTTATCTGACCAGGATTGTGGATCGGAAGGAAAACGGCGGACAGATTTACGGGATTGTGGACGGAGGAATCCATCAGCTGAATTATTACGGACAGACTATGGCCATGAAGTTTCCTTTTATACAACATATTCCTGTGGAAAAGAGCAGCGCCGCTGCATTAGATACAGAGGATCCGGCGCAAATCCGGGGGCATGGGAAGGAGAGCGCTTTGACAGAAGCGGATATCTCAGAGTCAGCCGGCGCAGGGAAGGAGAGCGCTTTGACAGAAAGGGAAGAAAAGTGGAATATCTGCGGCTCTCTGTGCACCACGGCGGATGTGATTGTGAAGCAATATCCGCTGACGGACGCAAAAGAGGGCGATGTATTGGTATTTGAGCGGACAGGCGCTTACTCTGTGACAGAGGGCATCAGCCTTTTTCTCAGCAGAGATTTACCGAAAGTCCTGTTTTATTCCAAGAAAGAGGGAATTCGCCTGGCGCGGGACAGACAGGAGACAGCCGCTTTCAATTCTGCCGCAAGATATGCCTGTGAGTCAAATGATTTGCCGACAGAATCCAGTGTTTTAAGATAAGCAGCATATCATTTGGCGAATAAGAAGGTTCGTGAGTATAACAAGAAACAGAGAAAGGATGAAAAATTATGGAACAATTACTTGAGATTTTGGAGGATATTCAGCCGGACGCGGACTATGAGACATGTGAAACGCTGATTGACGACGGCATTTTAGATTCTTTTGCCATTTTGTCCATTGTCAGTGAGCTTCAGGATGAATTCGGCATTACCATTACTCCGGCAGATATCATACCGGAGAACTTTAATTCCGCCAAAGCATTATTTGCAATGGTAGAAAGACTGCAGGCAGAGTAGGCGCGGAGGAATCGTTATGTCTTTGATTTCCATGGAGTTTTTGCTTTTCGTGCTTGCGGCAGTGACGGGGTATTACCTGATTCCCCGCAGATTTCAGTGGATCTGGCTGCTGGCGTTCAGCTACATTTATTATGTCAGCGGAGGAATCCGCGTCACCTGTTTTCTGCTGTTTACCACAGTTACCACGTATCTGGCAGGAATGTGGATCGAACAGGCGTCCCATGACGCACAAGATAAGAAGGCGGAAAAGAGGCGCAGGAGGCAGATATTGGCAGGAACGCTTGTCCTGAATTTCGGCGTACTGGGGGTGCTGAAGTATACGAATTTTGTGCTGGGCACAATCAGCGGCATGATCGGAGGAGAGTTTGAGCCTCTTAATCTTTTGCTTCCTCTTGGAATTTCTTTTTATACCTTTCAGTCTATGGGATATCTTCTGGATGTCTACTGGGGCAGGAGTCAGGCGGAACATAATCTGTTCCGTTTTGCTTTATTCGTGTCTTTTTTCCCGCAGATTCTGCAGGGGCCCATCGGCAGATTCGGCAGTTTGGGCAAACAGCTTTATGTGCCCCATTCTTTCGAAAGAAACAAAATAGAGGGCGGATTTCTGCGGATTCTCTGGGGATATTTTAAGAAAATGGTTATTGCGGACAATGCGGTGATTTTTGTGAACGCAATTTTTGACCATCCGGATATTTATGATGGACTTGGACTGGTGGGCGTGTTAGCGTATAGCATACAGCTTTACTGTGATTTTTCCGGCGGAATGGACGTGGTCATCGGCATTGCGGAATTATTCGGAATTCAGTTGGATGAGAACTTTAAACGGCCTTATTTCGCGGTTTCTATTACGGATTTTTGGCACCGCTGGCACATTACGCTGGGAACCTGGATGAAAGATTATGTGTTTTATCCGGCGTCTCTGTCCGGCTGGATGAAAAGTTTTTCTAAATTTGCCAAGAAAACCTTTGGAAAACAGACCGGGAGGACCCTGCCTATCTGCCTTGCCAACCTGATTGTATTTCTGGTGGTCGGCGTCTGGCACGGCGCGGCCTGGAAATTTATTGTTTACGGTCTTTACAACGGATTAATTATTGCCTTCAGCGGACTGATGGCTCCCTCTTACCGAAAATGGAAAAAGGCCCTTCGTATTTCCGATGACAGCAAGGCCTTTCATTTGTTTCAGATCTTTAGGACGTTTGTTCTGGTGAATATCAGCTGGTATTTTGACCGGGCCGGGGATGTGAAAACGGCGCTTCTTATGATGAAGAATACATTGACGAAATTCAATCTGCGCCAGATCTTAGAGCCCGGAATTGAAATCGGGGAGGCCAGCGGAACTGCCTATACCATGATTGCCATTGGGGTGATATTGGGCGGATGTCTCCTGCTGTTTCTGGTAAGTATCTGCCAGGAGAGAGGGAAGGATTTGGCAGAGATATTTGTCAGACAGAACTGGCTGGTGAAAGCCACTGTTTACGCAGGGCTGATTTTGCTGCTGCCTGCACTGGGGCAGCCTTCCGGGGAGGCAGGAGGGTTTATTTATGCGCAGTTTTAAGAAAATTCTGCTGCCGATTGCGCTGGCTGCGGCAATTGGGGCAGTAAACCTTGGATTGAACTATGCCTTGATTCCCTACAGTTATGTGCGGATTATGATGCATCAGATTCAGACAGAAGAGTACGATACGGTATTTCTTGGAACGTCCCATGGGCTGAACGGAATCAGCCCAAAGGCCGTTTCTGAACAGACAGGCAGGAAGGCCGTTAATCTGTGTCTGGGCGGAGAATATCCCAGAGACGCTTATTATCTTTTGAAACAGGTTTGTGAAAAAAAGGAACCGGAACGGGTGGTTTACGAGTTAGATCCAGGCTACTTTTGCACTCCGGAGGGGCAGCGGGGAGATTTCAACCGCATTTATTATGAGATGCCTGCCTCATGGACGAAAGCCGAGTATTTTTTTGCAAAAGAACGGGAATTGGATTTCCGCGCAGCCCTGTTTCCGTGGTTTTATTACCGGGGACAGTTTCGGGATATCAAAGAGATTATGGCGGTAAAACAGAGTGAAGATTATAAGAATTACGGCGCAAAAGCCTTTTCCAGCGGAGGGCAGGAGTTTGCGGATGGCTTTATGCGCAATTTTCCGGTGCCCGGAATGAAAGAGGAAACGAATCTGGAAGTATGGAAAGAAGAAGACAGGAATGAGGATTCTTTCCGGTACTTTGAGAAGCTTGCGTCATTTTGCAGGGAAAAAAAGATAGAATTGATTGTGGTTACAACGCCGATTCCTGCGGAGACGCTGGAAAAATACCAGAAAGAGTTTCAGGAGGCAGACAGATTTTTCCAGGAATATCTGGATAAACTGGGAATTGAGTACTGGAATTACAACCGTTCTGACAAAAATATTCCGGATTTTGACTACAGCCTGAACGCTTTTACCGACTATGAGGGGCATATGAACTCACAGCAGGCGGAAATATTCAGCGCGCGGCTGGCAGAAGATCTCTGGTAGGCATGGATTGCAGTTTGCGGCTGCGTATAGGGAAAGGATTGAGTGATTTTTGTGAAATGGAATAAATATACCATAAAGACCACCACCCAGGCAGAAGATTTCGTCAGCAGTATGCTGGCGGATCTTGGGATAGAAGGGGTGCAGATTGAAGACAATGTGCCCTTGTCCCCGGAGGATAAGGAAAAGATGTATATTGATATTTTGCCAGAGCTTCCCGAAGATGAAGGAATTGCCTTTGTCACTTTCTTTCTGGAGGCAGAAGCGAAGCAGGAACCGCTGCTTGCGCAGGTGAAAGAAGAACTGGAAGAATTGCGGCTGTTTACAGAAATTGGAGCGGGGACTATCGCGAAAGGCGAGACGGAAGATAAGGACTGGATCAACAATTGGAAACAGTACTTTAAGTCTTTTGCCATAGAGGATATCCTGATCAAACCCACTTGGGAGGAAAGAACCGATCCGGGCACTTACCGGTGCGTCATTGAGATCGACCCGGGCACTTCCTTTGGCACCGGAAAACATGAGACGACCAGGCTGTGCATTCAGCAGATTCGAAAATACTTAAAACCCAATGACAGGCTCTTAGACGTAGGCTGCGGAAGCGG
>CAJUBP010000006.1:19884-21488 GCA_910584585.1 uncultured Lachnospiraceae bacterium
GTTTAAAACAGGGCGGCGTTTATATTACCAGCGGCATCATTGATTTTAAGGAGAGGGCAGTAAGGGCTGCCATTGAGGCGGCTGGATTTACGGTTCTGGAAACGGAGCGTTTGGGCGAGTGGGTCAGCATTACAGCCAGAAAAGACTGAGATTTCGAAGGAGAAATGGAGGAAGCCATGTTTCAGTTTTTTGTAGAACCGGAGCAGATCACAGCGGATCAGGCAGTGATTACCGGCAGCGACGTAAATCATATCCGAAACGTCCTTCGGATGAAATGCGGCGGACAAGTCCGCGTCAGCAATCAGCAAGGAGGAGATTTCCTCTGTGAAATTACAGAAATCCATCCGGAGCAAATTATTCTCAATATCATAGAACCCTGCCGGGGAACGGAACTTCCGGTGAAAGTGACGTTGTTTCAGGGGCTGCCCAAGGGAGATAAAATGGAACTGGTGATCCAAAAGAGCGCAGAACTGGGCGTCAGTGAAATTGTTCCGGTAGCCATGAAAAACTGCGTGGTGAAACTGGACGCAAAAAAGGCGGAGCATAAGCGGGCACGCTGGCAGGCCATAGCCGAGAGCGGCGCCAAACAGTCGAAACGGAGCGTCATTCCCAACGTGAAGCCGGTGTGCAGCTTAAAAGAAGCGGCAGAATATGCCGGGCAAATGGATGTGCGGCTGCTGCCTTACGAGCAGGCCCGGGGCATGGCCTATACCAGAGAAGTGTTGGGAAGGATTCAGAAAGGAGATTCCGTTGGGATTTTTATCGGGCCGGAAGGCGGTTTTGCTCCGGAAGAAATAGAATTGCTGAGAGACACGATGGAGATTATTTCCCTTGGAAACCGGATTTTACGCACAGAAACGGCAGGATTGGCGGCATTGGCCATGCTGATTTATGAGATGGAGGATTAAAATGGAAGCATATTTTGACAATGCGGCGACCACCCGCTGCTCTGACGGAGCCCGGGAAGTGATGATGCGGGCACTGTCCGAAGATTACGGCAATCCCTCCTCTCTGCACCGAAAGGGCATGGAGGGGGAAAATTATATCAGAGAAGCCAGGAAAAATATCTGCCGAACCTTAAAGGCAAATGAAACTGAATTGTTTTTTACTTCCGGCGGAACGGAAGCCAATAATCTGGCCATTATCGGCGCCGCCATGGCAAACCGCAGGCAGGGCATGCATTTGATTACCACAGAGATCGAGCATCCGGCTGTGGCTGCCCCCATGCGGTTTCTGGAAGAACAGGGATTTTCCGTTACCTGGCTGGAGGTGGATTCGGACGGACTGATTTCCCTGGAACAACTGAGGGAGGCTGTCAGAGAAGATACAATTCTTGTGTCCATTATGTATGTCAATAATGAAATCGGGGCTGTGGAGCCGATTGCGGAGGCCGCAAAAATAATCAAAACCCAGAACCCTCTGACGTTATTTCATGTGGACGCCATTCAGGCATACGGAAAATATGTGATACATCCCGGAAAGCTTGGCGTTGACATGATGTCAGTCAGCGGCCATAAGATTCACGGACCTAAGGGCAGCGGATTTCTCTATGTAAAAGAAAAGACCAAATTGAAACCGGTGATTTACGGCGGCGGACAGCAGAA
>CAJUBP010000006.1:21588-28779 GCA_910584585.1 uncultured Lachnospiraceae bacterium
TACGGATCAGTTTTAGCCCGGAAAATACCCTGGAAGAAGTAAATTACTGCCTGGATGCGTTGAAGGAACTGGTGCCCAGGCTTCAGAAATTTACCAGGCATTAGCAGGAGGAATTATGTATAAAGCATTTTTGATAAAATACGGTGAAATCGGAATTAAAGGAAAGAACCGGCATCTCTTTGAAGACGCCCTGGTGCATCAGATCAAATATGCCCTGAAGCCAGTGGAGGGAGAATTTCTGATCAGCAAAGAACAGGGCCGCATTTACATTGAGGCCCTGGGGGAATATGATTATGACGAGACAATGGAACACCTGCAATGTGTTTTCGGCATTGTGGGAATCTGTCCGGTAGTTCTGAAAGAAGAGGAAGGATTTGAGCAGCTGGCAGAAGATGTCATCGAATACTTAAGACAGCGCTATCCGGAAAGAAACATGACCTTTAAGGTGGACACCAGAAGGGCGAAAAAAAGCTATCCCATGACATCCATGGAAGTAAGCGCCGCGCTGGGGGGGCGTATTCTGGAGGCTTTTCCGGAGATGAAAGTGGATGTTCATCATCCAGAGCTTAGGATTCATGTGGAGATCCGCAAAAAGATCAACATTTATTCAGAGATTGTGCCGGGACCCGGCGGAATGCCCGTAGGCACCAACGGGAAAGGAATGCTTCTGTTATCCGGCGGAATTGACAGCCCGGTGGCCGGATATATGATTGCAAAGCGGGGAGTGAAAATTGACGCGGTTTATTTTCACGCGCCTCCCTACACCAGCGAGAGAGCCAAACAAAAGGTGGTGGATCTGGCCGGGATTGTCGCAAAATATTCCGGGCCCATTTACCTTAAGGTGGTAAATTTTACAGACATTCAGATGTATATTTACGAGAAATGCCCTCATGAGGAGCTTACCATTATTATGCGCCGCTATATGATGCGGATTGCGGAGCATTTTGCCAGGGAAACCAATTCCCTGGGGCTGATTACCGGGGAGAGCATCGGCCAGGTGGCAAGCCAGACCATGCAGTCCTTAGCAGCCACCAATGAGGTGTGTGAACTGCCGGTGTACCGGCCCTTGATTGGATTTGATAAGCAGGAGATCATTGCCCTTTCCGAAAAAATCGGCACCTATGAGACTTCGATTCTGCCTTATGAGGATTGCTGCACTATATTCGTGGCAAAACATCCGGTGACAAAGCCGAACTTGAAGATCATCCGGCGTTCGGAAACTCATTTGGAGGAAAACATCGGGGAGATGGTGAAGACGGCCATTGATACGGCGGAAACTATTATAGTAGATGGGCGCATTGACTAAATTCAGCATGAAATCTGGTGTAAAGTGGGGCGGCAGATTAGGGAATGAATTTTAAGAGATGTTCTAGAAAAAACACTCTCCAACCGTAAATGGAGAGTGCTGCATTTGCGTAAGTTTGGGAAGCGCTGCCTGCCGATTAGACAAGATATGGCTGCAATGCTTCCAGAATTTCGTCGATGTCATTTTCCACATGGATGGCAAGATCAATCGGTTTGGAAAGATCCAGGCTGAAGATACCCATGATGGATTTGGCATCGATGACGTATCTGCCGGAAATCAAATCAAAATCATAGTCAAACTGTGTAATTGCGTTTACGAAAGATTTCACCTTGTCAATAGAATTTAAAGAAATCTGTACTGTTTTCATGTAAATAGCCTCCTTCATATGTTAATAATGGTTTTGCTTGAAATATTTAACAAATTGTTTTATATATCTTATCCTCTTTCATGGAAAAAGTCAATGGCGCCATCACCAATTTAAAGGAAAAAACCTCGGAATTTTTTGGCAGTTTGCCATGGAATACGGGGGAGAAAGGACTGGAAAATGAGAAAAGCAGCGTTGCACAATCTGGGATGCAAGGTCAATGCATATGAGACGGACAGTATGCGCCAGATGTTAGAACAGGCAGGATATGAGATTGTGCCTTTTGACTCCCCGGCAGATGTTTATGTGGTCAACACCTGCTCCGTCACCAATATCGCGGACCGCAAATCCAGGCAGATGCTGCACCGGGCCAAAAAGAAAAATCCGGGCAGCGCGGTAGTGGCGGCGGGATGTTACGTGCAGACCTCGAAAGAACAGGCACAGGCTGATCCGGCTATAGATATATTAATTGGAAATAACAGAAAACATGAATTACCGAAACTGCTGGAGGATTTTTTTAAGAACCGCGCTTTGGAATCAAAAGGGTTCTGCGGTTCTGTGGCGGATATCGGAGAAGAACAGGAATATGAGGAACTGAGTGTCAGCCATACAGGAGAACATACCAGGGCTTTTCTTAAAGTACAGGACGGGTGCAACCAGTTCTGCAGTTACTGCATTATCCCTTACGCCAGGGGAAGAGTGAGAAGCCGGAAAATGGCAGACGTGATCCGGGAAGTGGAGACCCTTGCCGAAAGAGGATATCGTGAAATAGTACTGACTGGAATTCACTTAAGCTCCTACGGCATAGATTTGAAATCGGAACGCGGGGAAGCCGCGGGACTGCTGGATTTGATCCGCAGGGTTCATGAGACAGAAGGGATTGACCGCATCCGCCTTGGCTCCTTAGAGCCCGGAATTGTCACGGAAGATTTTGCGAAATCGCTGTCAAAGCTGCCGAAAGTCTGTCCTCATTTTCATTTATCCCTCCAAAGCGGCTGTGACGCCACCTTAAAGCGGATGAATCGGAAGTATACCTGCGGGGGGTACCGGGAGAGCTGCCGGCTGCTCCGAAAGTATTTTGCCCATCCGGCCATTACCACCGATGTGATTGTGGGATTTCCAGGGGAGACAGAAGAAGAATTCGAACTTACCAGAAGATTTTTGAAAGAGATTGATTTTTTTGAAATGCATATTTTTAAATATTCTCTGCGCAAAGGAACCAAAGCGGCGGAATTAAAGCCTCAGGTGCCTGAAGAAATCAAGGGAAAGAGAAGTGATATCCTGTTTGAGGATCTCTCTGTTATGAACCGGGAATATCTGAACTGGCATCTGGGCCGGGAATTGGAAGTTCTGATGGAAGAGGAAGTCTCTTTCGGCGGAAAAAAATATTTCCTGGGACACACCAGGGAGTATGTAAAGGCCGCCCTGCTGCAGGAGGGAGAGAAGCATCATCTGGAAAATAAGCTGGTGAAAGGAAAAGCAGTATCTATGCTGAAAGAACATATTTTGCTGTTGGAATAAATCTGTGTTTCAATATACAGGAAAGACCGGATTGCCCCGTGAGAGCGCGGGAATGCAATCCGGTCTTTCCGTCCGAAACGATTGTATGAAAGTCTTTGGCTTTCATATGAGTTGATGGAGGTCTATTTTCCAAGCAGGCCCTTCCCAATCAGAAACAGGATCAGCAGCGGCAGAAGATAAGTTACATAGACCCGGATCCATCCGGGAATTTTTGGCCCGTTTCCGGTGTTGGCTTCGTTCCGGTAATTCTCAAATCCCCAGCCGAAGCGGGTTACGCAGAACAACAGATAACAGAGGGAGCCGATAGGAAGGATCAGGTTGCTGACCAGAAAGTCTTCCAGATCCAGAACTGTGCTGCCGGCGCCTAAGGGCTGAAAGGCGGACCACAGGTTATAGCCGAAGACGCAGGGCAGCGATAGCGCCGCAATGACAAAAAGGTTAATCAAACAGGATTTTTTTCTGCTCCACTGAAATAAATCCATGCCGCAGGAAATAATATTTTCAAATACGGCGATTATGGTGGAAAATGCCGCGAATGTCATAAAGATGAAAAACAGCGTTCCCCAGATCCGTCCGCCGGCCATTCCGTTAAATACGTTGGGCAGTGTGATAAAAATAAGTCCTGGGCCCTGCGCCGGACTGATGCCGAAGGCAAAACACGCAGGAAAGATGATCAGGCCGGAAACAAAGGCCACAAAGGTATCCAGTATGGCGATGTTTACGGATTCTCCCAGCAGGCTGCGGCTTTTGTCAATGTAGCTGCCGAAGATTCCCATGGCGCCGATGCCCAGGCTCAGGGTGAAAAAGGCCTGGTTCATGGCTGCGGTGACAATTTCCCAGCCGCCGGCTTCCTTCATTCTCGGAAGATCAGGAACCAGGTAGAATTTCAGTCCCTCCATGCCGCCCTTTAAGGTACAGCTATGTACGGCCAGAATTACAATGATGGCGAGAAGCAGCGTCATGAGTACCTTTGTAATCCGTTCCACGCCGTTCTGCAGTCCCATAGAGCAGACAAGAATTCCGGCAATGACAATGATGATCATGGACGCCGCCAGAATCCCGGGGCTGGACAGCATGGACTGAAACATTTCCTCCACTTGTCCCGTGGTTTTTCCCTGGAATTTTCCGGTGAGCATCTGATAGAAATAATACAGCATCCAGCCGGTTACTGTAGTGTAGAACATCATCAGAAGATAATTGCCGGCCATGCCCAGGTATCCGTTCAGATGCCATTTCTGCCCTGGTTTTTCCAATTCCTGAAAACTTTTGACAATGCTTTTTCTGCTGGAGCGGCCTACGGCAAATTCCATCGTCATTACCGGGACGCCCATCGTAATCAGGAAGAAGAGATAGAAAAGCACAAAGATTCCTCCCCCGTACATTCCGGCAATGTAAGGAAATCTCCAGACATTGCCGATTCCGATTGCGCAGCCTGCGGACAGTAAAATAAATCCCATCCGCGAACCTAATTTTTCTCGTTCCATTTTAATTGTTACCCGGCTGCCGAACATGGCAGCCTTACTCCTTTCATGATTCTTCGTTTACTATGAAAGCTAAAGCTTCCATAGTAGGATGGACATGCGGCCTGCCGGAGGGCAGATTGAGCATGATTCTTCGTTTACTATATCATATGCCTGGAAAGAAAGGAAGCAGGATTTTGCAGCGGCTCAACAATATTCCGCAAAGCAGGGATGTAGATGGGGAGTGATATTTAAACACGCTCTGAAGTATAAAAATACTGGAACCGCTTTCTTTCAAACGATTCCAGTACTTCAGGGTTGGGCTATTTAATTATAGCTAACAGCTCGTAGGGGAATCGAACCCCTGTTTCCGCCGTGAGAGGGCGGCGTCTTAACCGCTTGACCAACGAGCCGTATTCTGTAGCTGCAACTCAGCAACAAATTCATTATATCTTCCCCCTTTTAAAAAGTCAAGCATTATTTTTTAAATTTTACAAATTTTTCTCTTTTCGGTATTGGGGTAAAAATATTTCCAATTTCCCTTGCATTTACCATTGTGAAGTGCTATCATAGTTACGATAACATGATAATCTCAGACTTGAGAGTGGGCAAAGCCCACTCTCAATTTTATGTAAGCCGGCAGGGTCTGATATAGAATTAGGAAGAAAGAAGGTGGAGAACATGTCTAGAAAAGAAATATATGAGCAGCGGACCGAAGAGCTGCTGCTTCCGGTGATAGAAGAGTGCCAGTTCGAACTGGTGGATGTGGAATATGTGAAGGAAGGCGGAAACTGGTATCTGAGAGCCTATATTGATAAAGAGGGCGGAATCACGGTAGATGACTGTGAACTGGTCAGCAGAAGGATGAGCGATTTGCTGGATGAAGAGGACTTTATCGATGAGTCCTATATTTTTGAGGTAAGCTCCCCTGGACTGGGCAGGCCGTTAAAGAAGGAAAAGGATTATCAGCGGAGCCTGGGAAAGGAAGTGGAAATCCGGACTTATAAAGCCATAGAGAAAGAAAAAGAATTTTACGGCATCTTAAAATCATATGATGAAACTACGGTAACAATAGAAATGGAAGAAGACAAGGAAATGATATTTGCAAAAAAAGATATTGCGTTGATTCGCCTGGCTTTTGATTTTTAGATCCGTGAGCAAAATGATTCGGCAACAGATTCCGGTATTTTATAAGAGAAACAGCAAATCATTTGGCAAGTAAATATGCTTGCGGGTATAAATGCGTCAAATTAAGAAGAACACTTTTCAGGAGGATAAAAAAATGAACAATGAGTTATTGGAAGCGTTAACCATATTGGAAAAGGAAAAGGACATCAGCAAAGACACGCTGCTGGAAGCCATTGAAAATTCCTTGATTACCGCATGTAAAAACCATTTTGGCAAATCTGACAATATTAAAGTAAATATCAACCCGGAAACCTGTGAATTCCATGTATACGCAGAAAAGACCGTAGTGGAAGAGGTGGAGGACCCGGTTTTGGAGATCAGTGTGGGCAATGCGAAAATGATCAATTCCAAGTATGAAGTGGGAGATATTGTCAACATTGAAGTGAAGTCGAAAGAGTTCGGCCGGATTGCCACTCAGAACGCCAAGAATGTGATTCTGCAGAAAATCCGGGAGGAAGAGCGGAAAGTGCTGTTTGAGCAGTATTACGGCAAGGAAAAAGATGTGGTAACCGGAATTGTGCAGCGGTATGTAGGGAAAAACATCAGCATTAATCTGGGAAAAGTAGACGCCATTTTAAGTGAGAATGAACAGGTAAAGAGCGAGGTGTTTCAGCCCACCGAACGGATTAAGCTCTATATCCTGGAAGTAAAATCCACTTCTAAGGGACCGAAAATCCTGGTGTCCAGGACGCATCCGGAATTGGTGAAGCGTCTCTTTGAATCCGAGGTGACAGAAGTGAAGGACGGTATCGTGGAAATTAAAAGCATTTCCAGAGAGGCCGGAAGCAGAACCAAGATTGCGGTATGGAGCAATGATCCGGACGTGGATCCGGTAGGCGCCTGTGTGGGCTTAAACGGGGCCAGAGTGAATGCCATTGTCAATGAACTGAGGGGCGAGAAAATTGATATTATCAACTGGAGCGACAATGCGGCCATGCTGATCGAGAACGCGTTAAGCCCGGCAAAGGTTATTTCCGTAATCGCGGATGCAGAGGAAAAGACCGCCAAAGTGGTAGTGCCGGACTATCAGCTATCCCTGGCAATTGGAAAAGAAGGACAGAACGCAAGGCTTGCCGCAAGACTGACCGGTTTTAAAATTGACATCAAGAGTGAAACTCAGGCAAGAGAAGCCGGAGATTTCATGGATTATGAGAATGATTATGAAGAGTATGAGGAAGATCTGGACTTTGAAGAGCAGCCGGATTATGAAGAAGGTTCCGATTACGAAGAAAATGCGGATTATGCAGAAGGTTCCGACTATGAAGAAGGTTCCGGCTACGAGGAAGATGACGACTACGAAGAAGGTTCCGGCTACGAGGAAGATGACGACTACGAAGAAGGTTCCGGCTACG
>CAJUBP010000006.1:28879-127135 GCA_910584585.1 uncultured Lachnospiraceae bacterium
CAGTGAAAACAGAAGCAGTAAAAGCAGAATCAGAACAGACAGCAAAAGCAGGCCAGCAGCCGGCCAAAACAGAAACAGCAAAATCGGACCGGCAGCCATCCAAAACAGAAACAGCAAAAGCAAAAGCAGGCCAGCAGCCGGTGAAAACAGAAGCGGCAAGAACAGAAGCCCAGCCGGTCAAAGGGCACAAAACAGAAGCAGCCAAGGCTTCAGAAGACGGAAAAGAAGAAGTGGAACGCCCGAAGAAGAAATCCAGTATTACAGCGGTCTATAATCCGCAGAACAGCAAGACAGCTCCCAGACGCCAATCAAGATCCCAGGGGGACAGAAATGATCGGGGAGAGAGAAACAACCGCTCTCAGGGGGAGAGAAATGATCGGAACGACAGAAATAACCGTTCTCAGGGAGAGAGAAACAACCGCTCCCAGGGCGACAGAAACAATAGCAGGCCTCAGGGAGAACGTCAGCCAAGGCCGGACAGAGTCCTTAAGGCCCAGGAAGAGCGCCAGCCAAGACCACAGGGAGAACGAAACGAGCGAAATGAACGAAGCGAACGGAATGACAGAAATGATCGGAACGACAGGAATAACCGTTCTCAGGGCGACAGAAACAACCGTCCTCAAGGGGACAGAAACAACCGTTTCCAGGGCGACAGAAATAACCGTTCCCAGGGCGACAGAAACAACCGTCCCCAAGGGGACAGAAACGGCCGTCCTCAGGGCGACAGAAATAACCGCTCCCAAGGGGACAGAAGCGGCCGTCCTCAGGGCGACAGAAATAACCGCTCTTTCCAGAACGGCCGTCCCGGACAGAAGAACCGTTTCGAGCAGGAGATTAATAAGCTGAATCAAAACGGCGGTTCCGGTTCTATGGATGAAACCAGAGGAAAAGAGAGCAGAGAGCGGGATAACCGCAAGGGAAATAATCAGCGTCACGAGAAAGAGCTGATGGGCAAGAAGAAAGAACGCTTTGACAATTTAGAGAAGAAGTCCAGAGGCAAGAAACCCCAGCAGCAGCCGAAGCCCCAGCAGAAAGAAGAGGAAACCATCAAGACCATTACCATTCCGGATAAATTGACCATCAAGGAACTGGCTGACCGGATGAAAATTCAGGCTTCCGTTATTATCAAGAAGCTGTTTTTACAGGGAACCATGGTGACGGTAAACAGTGAAATAGATTTTGCGGCAGCCGAAGAAATCGCATTGGAATATAACTGCATCTGCGAACAGGAAGAGAAGGTGGATGTCATTGCGGAACTGCTGAAAGAAGAGGAGGAAGATGTATCCGTTCAGGTAAAACGTCCGCCGGTAGTCTGTGTCATGGGCCACGTAGACCATGGAAAAACTTCCCTTCTGGACGCCATCCGGGATACCCATGTCATCGACCGGGAGGCAGGTGGAATTACTCAGCATATCGGCGCTTATATGGTAGAATGCAACGGGGAGAAAATCACGTTCCTGGATACCCCGGGACATGAGGCGTTTACGGCAATGCGTATGCGGGGCGCGAACGCCACAGACATTGCGATTCTTGTGGTTGCCGCAGACGACGGAGTCATGCCCCAGACCGTAGAGGCCATCAGCCATGCCAAGGCGGCAGGAGTGGAAATTATCGTGGCCATCAATAAGATTGATAAGCCAAGCGCCAATATTGAGCGGGTAAAACAGGAACTGGCAGAGTATGAGCTGATTCCGGAAGACTGGGGCGGAAGCACCATTTTCGTGCCGGTATCCGCGCATTCCCATGAGGGAATTGATACTCTGCTGGAAATGATACTGCTGACGGCGGAAATCTCCGAGCTGAAAGCCAACCCCAAACGGAACGCGAGAGGGCTTGTCATTGAAGCCCAGCTTGACAAGGGCCGCGGCTCTGTAGCTACGATTCTGGTTCAGAAGGGAACCTTGAAGGTGGGCCAGCCTGTTGCCTGCGGAAGCTGCTACGGAAAAGTAAGAGCCATGATTGACGATAAGGGCAGAAGAGTCAAAGAGGCAGGACCTTCCACTCCGGTGGAAATATTAGGTTTGAATAATGTGCCCAATGCCGGGGAAATCTTTGTATGTACAGATTCGGAGAAAGAGGCCAAGAGCTTTGCGGAAACCTTTATTTCCGAAGGCAGGGAGAGAATGCTGGAGGAAACCAAATCCAGAATGTCTCTGGACGATCTGTTCTCCCAGATTCAGTCTGGAAACATCAAGGAGCTTCCGATTATTGTAAAAGCGGATGTACAGGGTTCCGTGGAAGCGGTGAAACAGAGTCTGGTGAAGCTGTCCAATGAAGAAGTGGTAGTGAAAGTCATTCACGGCGGCGTAGGCGCCATCAATGAATCTGATGTAAGCCTTGCTTCCGCCTCCAACGCCATTATTATAGGATTTAACGTGCGCCCGGACGCAACGGCAAAGACTACGGCAGAGCGGGAAGGCGTGGATATGCGGCTGTATAAGGTCATTTACAATGCCATTGAAGATGTGCAGGCCGCAATGAAAGGAATGCTGGATCCGATCTTTGAAGAAAAAGTTCTGGGCCACGCGGAAGTGCGCCAGATTTTCAAATCCTCCGGCGTTGGAAATATTGCGGGATCTTATGTACTGGACGGCGTGTTCCAGAGAGGATGCAAGGTTCGCATTTCCAGAGAAGGAGAGCAGATTTTTGAGGGCGATTTGGCATCCTTAAAGCGTTTCAAGGATGATGTAAAAGAAGTAAGAGCGGGGTATGAATGCGGTCTGGTATTCGAAGGATTCAGTGATATTCAGGAGATGGATATCGTAGAGTCCTACATTATGGAAGAAGTGCCCCGTTAAAAAGAAAGGCAGAATATGAGGAAAAACAGCATTAAAAATACAAGGGTCAATGAAGAGGTGCTGAGGGAGCTTAGCAATATTATCCGCGGGGAAATCAAAGATCCCAGGATTAATCCCATGACTTCTGTAGTGGCAGTGGAGGTAGCGCCGGATTTAAAGAGCTGTAAAGCGTATATCAGCGTGCTGGGAGACGTTGACTCCCAGGAATCCACACTGGCAGGCTTAAAAAGCGCGGAAGGATATATCCGCAGCAAGCTTGCCAGAAATATCAATCTCAGAAATACGCCGGAGATTCGCTTTGTGCTGGATCAGTCCATCGAATACGGCGTCAATATGTCGAAATTGATTGATGATGTAAATAAGCAAAGCAGGGCAAAGCCGGCTGACGATGGAGACGCCGAAGAGACGACAAAGCCGGCTGACGATGGAAACAGACAGGGAGAGCATTGAGCATGAAAGATTTAGCGTCTGAGCTGGCACAGGTGAGGACGGTCGCCATTGCCGGGCACGTAAGGCCGGACGGCGACTGCACAGGCTCCTGTCTGGCGACTTACAATTATATCAAGACCTGGTTTCCGGATATTCAGGCAGATGTTTATCTGGAGCCAATTCCGAATATTTTTAAATTTTTGGCAAATGCGGATAAAATTCATAACACTTGCGGCAGCAATCAGGCATATGACCTGTGCATAGTGCAGGACTGCGGAGACGCGGGCCGTCTGGGAGACGCCGTGAAATATTTCCATACGGCGAAGAAGACGATCTGCATCGATCATCATGTGAGCAACGACAGCTTTGCGGATGAAAATTATATTTTTCCGAAGGCAAGCTCCACCTCAGAACTGATTTTTGAACTGTTGGAGAAAGAGAAGATCACAAAAGAGATTGCAGAATGCATTTACGTGGGAATGGTTCACGATACCGGGGTGTTTCAATATTCCTGCACTTCTGCAAAAACCATGAACGCCGCAGGGGTTTTGATGGAAAAAGGCATTAATTTCAGTAAAATTGTAGACGACACCTTCTACACCAAAACCTTTGCCCAGAATAAAATCCTGGGGCAGGCATTGCTGAACAGCGAACTTTTTCTGGGAGGAAAGGTGATTGCGTCGGCGGTCACAAGAGAGGAAATGGAGCGGTATCAGGCGCTGCCCAAGCATCTGGATGGAATTGTCAGCCAGCTTCGGGTAACCAAGGATGTGGAACTGGCCGTTTTCCTCTACGAGAATGAAGATAAATCCTGGAAAGTCAGCATGCGTTCCAACGGGAAAGTCAATGTGGCCCAATTGGCCATGAAATACAAGGGCGGCGGCCATGAGAGGGCGGCCGGAGCCACCATGGAGGGCAGTTCGAAAGAAATTATTGCAGAACTTTGCAAAGACGCCGAAGCGCAGATTTTCGGAGTATCCCCAAAATCAGAGCAAAAACGGCAGGAGTCTGTGAAATGATTAATGGAATCATCAACGTATATAAAGAAAAAGGATTTACCTCCCATGACGTTGTGGCCAAATTGAGAGGAATTTTAAAACAGAAAAAAATCGGCCATACCGGAACCCTGGATCCGGAAGCGGAAGGCGTGCTCCCGGTGTGCCTTGGAAAGGCAGCCAGAGTCTGCGATATGCTGACGGAAAAAGATAAAGTATATGAGGCAGAGCTGCTGCTTGGAACCGTTACGGATACCCAGGATTCCACGGGAACGGTTCTGGCGGAATGTCCGGTAACCTGCTCCAGAGAAGAGGCAGAGAAGGCCATCGTCTCATTCATAGGCGAATATCAGCAGATTCCGCCCATGTATTCCGCGCTGAAAGTCAACGGGAAGAAGCTCTGCGATCTGGCAAGGGCAGGAATTGAGGTGGAAAGGAAGCCCAGGACGGTGACAATTTATTCCATTCGTATTCTGGAGATGTCATTGCCCAGGGCGCGCATGGAAGTCCACTGTTCCAAAGGCACCTACATCCGGACGCTGTGCCATGACATTGGAGAATCCTTAGGCTGCGGCGGATGCATGAAATCCCTGATCCGCACCAGGGCGGCGGGATTCGAGTTAAAGGATGCCTGGAAATTGGGAGAAATTGAAGAACTGGTTCATTCAAGCGCTGACCGTATTCAAAGGGAACTGACGGCGGAAGATTTGCCGGATCTGGTCAAGAGTACAGATTTCGTCTTCCGGCAGTATCCAAAAGTCTCTGTGAAGCCGGAGTTTTGCAGGCTTCTCCTCAACGGGAATCCCCTGAGGCCGGAGTGGATCAGTCCATGGAAGCAGGAATACAGAGAAACGCTTCTGCGGGCATATGATGAGCAGGGAATATTTACTGGAATTTACCAGTGGGACGAAAGGCGAAAGGATATCAGACCGGTTAAAATTTTAAGGTAGGACAGGAAAATGGAATACATAAAGCAGAGTATCACCTTTGAAATTAAGGAACCGACGGTGCTGTCTTTGGGGAAATTTGACGGGCTGCACCGGGGACATGAACTGCTGATGGAATACATGGCAGAGAAGAAAAAAGAGAGAAAAGATTTAAAAGCGGTGATTTTCACCTTCGATATACCGCCCAGGGGACAGTTTTCTGATGTTCCGGTACAGGTGCTTACCACCAATCAGGAGAAAATGAAGCTTTTTGAAAGCATCGGGATTGACTATCTGATTGAGTGCCCCTTCACCAGGGAAATCATGTGTATGGAGCCGGAGGCTTTTATAGAGAAGATAGCCCTTCAGCTCAATGTGAAATATATGGTGGTGGGAACGGATTTCCGATTCGGGCACAAGCGCAGAGGCGATTACCATTTGCTGCGGCAATACGCCGGCCATTACGGATATGAAGTAAAAGTGGTGGACAAAATGCAGGAAGAGGGCAGGGACATCAGCAGCACTTTTGTGCGGGAAGAGATTGCCGCAGGGAATATGGAAAAAGCAAATGAGCTGCTGGGCTATGAATTTTTCGTAGAGGGCACGGTTCTTCACGGGAAAAAAATCGGCAGGGCAGTACTGGGGATTCCGACCATTAATCTGATTCCGCCAAAGGACAAGCTTCTGCCGCCTTTCGGAGTATATGTGACGGTGACAAAACATCAGGGAAAGACGTATCCGGGCATTACCAATGTGGGATGCAAACCTACGATTGAAGGTGAGAATCCCATAGGCGTGGAAACCCATCTTTTTGACGTTACGGAAGAAATGTACGGGGAAGAGGTAAAGGTAAGTTTTCTGACCCGGGTGAGAGCAGAGCGCAAGTTTCCGGACCTGGAAGGGCTGATTGCGCAGATGAAACAGGATATTCAATATGGAAAAGATTATTTTCATTCAGCCAGGAAGGGCTGATTGCGCAGATGAGACGGAAGATTTAGTATAGAAAATCATTCAGCCAGGAAAGGCTGACAGTACAGAGGAATCAGGACAGATCACCTGAAAAAACTTGTAATCAGAAGAAGACTGCCGCAAAATAATATTTGCTCGCAGGAATAAAGGGAGAACAGCATGGAATTGATATTAACATTGCTTGGGGGCCTTGGACTGTTTTTATTCGGAATGAATTTTATGAGCCAGGGTCTGCAGAAAGCAGCGGGGGCAAAGCTCAGGACAATCTTAGAGGCGATGACGAAGAATAAAATCATAGCCGTTTTGTTCGGCGCGTTGTTTACCGCGATTATCCAGTCATCGGGAGCCACCACCGTTATGGTGGTCAGTTTTGTAAATACCGGCATTATGACGCTGGCCCAGTCAGTAGGCATAATTTTCGGCGCAAATATCGGTACGACCATTACATCCCAGCTTGTAGCATTTAATCTGACCGGGATTGCGCCGTTTATTCTATTTGTGGGAGCCGTATTTATGATGTTCGGAAAACGGCCCATGGTGAAGAAGGTGGGGGAGGTGATTCTGGGCTTCGGCGCGCTGTTTATGGGAATCAGCATGATGAAAGATTCCATGTCCGGCCTGCGGGAATACCAGAATGTGCTGAATATTCTGGGAGGCCTGGACAATCCATTTCTCGGGATCCTTCTGGGAACGGTTATCACTGTCATTGTCCAGAGTTCTTCCGTTACGGTAAGCATTCTTCTGCTGATGGCAAGCCAGGGGCTGGTGGATCTTTCCGTCTGCTTTTATGTGGTTCTGGGCTGTAATATCGGTTCCTGTACGCCTGCGGTTCTGGCCAGTTTGGACGCGAAGAAAGACGCCAAGCGGGCGGCCTTGATTCACGTGATGTTTAATGTGTTCGGCATGGTGATTATCGGAATTCTTCTGGCCTTTGGAATGAGATATTTTGAAAGCTTTATTTTACATATTTCCGGCGCGGATGTGGGGCGCTGCGTAGCCAATGCGGATTCTTTGTTTAAGATATTCCAGACCATTATCTTCCTGCCTCTGTCGGCCCAGTTTGTCGCCCTGGCCAGGAAGCTGATTCCCGGGGAAGACGCCCAGAGCGAAGGATACCAGCTTCTCTATATCGGAAAACAGAATATTTTCTCCCCCTCCACTGCAGTGGTGGAAACCACTCAGGAAATCGAGCGGATGGCCACTCTGGCAAGCGAAAATCTCAAGCTTTCCATGGAAGCGTTTTTTGACGGGAACGAAGAGAAAATTTCCAAGGTCTATGAGACGGAGAAGCAGATTGATTTCTTAAGCCATGAGTTGACGAATTATCTGGTCAAAATCAACCAGCTGCAGCTTCCCGTGGTGGACGCGAACCGGATCGGCGGCCTGTTCCATGTGGTAAGCGACATTGAACGGATCGGCGATCATGCAGAAAATTTTGCGGATTTCGCAGTGAAGCGCCGGGAAGAAAATCTGGATTTTACCAAAAAGGGCGCAAGGGAAATTCAGGAAATGCACCAGAAAACCATGGTGATTCTGGAAAAGGCCATGGAGATGTTTGTATCGCTGGATGAAAAAAATCTGCCGGACGTGCTGGAACTGGAGAACGATATCGATCATATGGAACGGGAACTGCACCAGAATCATGTAAAGCGGATGGCAAAGGGGAAATGTTCTCCCATGTCAGGCATCGTTTTTACGGATATCGTAACCGGCCTGGAGCGCGTGGCGGATCATGCCACGAATATTGCGTTTTCCATTTTGGATAAGGATCCGGAAGAGGGGAAGGAATTTTCAAACACGCTTTAGAAGAGATACCATATCTTGTGGAATACTTCCGTTTTGGGAATGTTTTGGAAGAAAAAACACTATATTTTGTGGATAACTGCTATTTTCATAAGGAAAAATCCAGATAAGAACTGTGAAGTTTGTACAAATATTACATAAATATTACGGCCTCCTTGACAATGTAATTTCCGGTTGATATAATTTACACGTAATAGTAAAACCCATAATCATTTTAGTAAAACACTTTAAACTTAAGAAAACGGAAAATACAGAATTGTCTGGGAGGTCAAGATGAAGAAAAGTGAAATCAGAAGGGTAATTGCAGCGTGTATGACGGGAGCGGTTGTATTTGGAGCGGTTCAGATGCCGGTAAGGGCAGCCGGGAATGTGGAGGCGGGAATCACTGCCATGTTAGGGCAGAGCCTTACAGCCGGGGCGGATGAGGCAGAAGCGGAACCGGAAGTTCCCTCTACCGTATGCGGTTATACCAATCTTGGAATCGCCCAGGTGGAGAATCACTTAAATATCCGGGAAGGCGCCGGAGAAGAATATGAGTTGGTAGGAAAATTGCCGGTGGACGCCGGATGTGAGATTTTATCCCAGGAAGGGGAATGGTATCAGATTCAGTCCGGCAAGGTAACTGGATATGTGAAGGGCGAATATCTTCTGACCGGTCAGGAAGCAGCGGCCCGGGCAGATGAAGTGAAGTCCATTGTCGCAATCTCTGCCACACAGACTTTGAATGCCAGAGTTGAACCCAATACAGACTGTTCGATCTGGACCATGATTGCAGAGGGAGAAGAACTGCCGATGTTAGAGGATCAGGGCGAATGGCTGAAGGTAGATGTGGACGGCGATGAGTGCTATGTGGCGAAGGAATATGTAGAGTTATCCGAACAGCTTCCCAAGGCGATGACCATGACGGAGATTCGCTACGGCGAAGGCATCTCTGATGTCCGTGTGGATATGATTCAGTATGCCTGCCAGTTTGTAGGAAACAGATATGTCTGGGGCGGCACAAGCCTTACCAACGGTGTGGACTGTTCCGGATTTACCATGCGGATCTATGAGAAATATGGCATTTACCTGCCTCATTCCTCCAGCGCGCAGTCTGGATATGGGACAAGGATCGATCCTAGCGAAGCGAAACCCGGCGACCTGTTCTTCTACGGAAACGGTGGCGGAATTAACCATGTGGCCATGTATATCGGTAACGGCCAGGTAGTGCACGCAAGTTCTTCCCGGACGGGAATCAAGATTTCTAATGCGTTTTACCGTTCTCCGATCTGCGTGACAAGGCTGATCAGCGATTAAGGAAACAGGGCCGTATGGGTGGCTCTGTTAGGGCGGAGAATTTCATAATAAAGAATGGGGCTGTCGGAAAATGAAATTAGTCATTTCCCGGCAGTCCCATTTTTTACGGTTGTTATTCCTTGATTTCATCAATATCGTATTATTTTACTATTGATAGCCATTATCATTTGTGGTAGGATCAGGTAGGAATACAGAACAGAATCGAGGTTATCATATGACAATACTGGATGGCAAAATCAATCAGGGGTACACAGTGACTGACATTTCTATGGAAGAGAATATTATGCGCCGTCTGGAATCTCTGGGCATTAACAGCGGCACCAAACTGCTGCTGATGAACCGGAAGCGGAACGGCACAGTTATTATCAAGGTACGTGGAACCCGCTGGGCAATCGGAAGAGATATTGCAGTGGGGATTCTGGTTCAGCCTGCAGAGGAGGAAATGTCAAATGGAAGTGATTAGAGTTGGATTTGTGGGAAATCCCAATTGCGGGAAAACCACGTTGTTTAATGCATATACCGGAGCCAATCTGAAGGTGGCAAACTGGCCGGGGGTTACCGTGGAGAAGGTGGAAGGGGAGACGAATTATAAAGGGCAGAAGCTGAAATTAATTGATTTGCCAGGCATTTACAGCCTGACTTCCTATTCCATTGAGGAAAAAGTTTCCAGGCGCTGCATTATGAAACATGAAGTGGACGTGATTGTGAATGTGGTAGACGCCTCCGCGCTGGAGCGGAACCTGTATCTGACCATGCAGTTATTGGAACTGGGGAAGCCGGTTATTCTGGCGTTAAACATGATGGATATTGTAGAAGAGCGGGGCATGGAGATTGACCTCCACCGCCTGCCGGAAATGCTGGGGGGAATTCCGGTAGTGCCTGTTTCCGCAAGAAAAAGAACCGGGCTGGATGTGCTGCTTCACGCAGTGGTGCATCATTATGAGGAAAAGCACCGGCCGGAAATTGTCACCTATCAGGATGAGATAGAAGAAAAGATTCGGCTGCTGGAACCGGAATTGAAGGAGAAATATCAGATTTTGGAAAATCCCCGGTGGTACGCGCTGAAACTGCTGGAACGGGATTCAGAGATTACGGAGCTGTATCCCATCGATTTGCCGCAAGTGCTGGATCGAAGTTATGAAAAAGATATCATCAATCAGAAATATGATTACATAGAGGAAGTGTTGGAAGACACGCTATTTTATAAATCAGAGAAAGCCGCGTTTACTGATCGGGTAGACGAAATACTGACCCATCCCATCTGGGGAATGCCGATCTTTTTCGGAATCATGGCTGTGGTGTTTTTTCTGACCTTTTTTGTGGGAGATACGTTAAAGGGCGGTTTCGAAGTGGTTTTGGACGCTGTTTCTGGCGGCGTTTTGCATTTGCTGGAGGGTGTCCATGTGGCGGATTGGATGATTTCCCTGGTTGTGGACGGCATTCTGGCGGGGGTGGGAGGAATTCTGACCTTTCTTCCCAATATCTTTATCTTGTTTCTGGCCCTTGCCATTTTGGAGGACAGCGGCTATATGGCAAGGGTGGCTTATGTGATGGATGGGCTGATGGGGCATCTGGGCTTGTCCGGCAAAGCATTTCTGCCCATGGTCCTGGGATTCGGATGTACCGTTCCGGCGGTGATGGCCACCCGGGCATTGGAGAAAGAGTCTGACCGAAGGCGCACCATATTGATTACCCCCTTTATGTCCTGTTCCGCAAGACTTCCCATTTACGTGCTTTTTGCTGACATGTTTTTCGGAAAATATGCCATGTTTGCAGCGCTTTCCATGTACTTTATCGGGATGGCAGTGGCAATTATCGCGGCTTTGATTATTCACCGGGTAGAGACTCACCGATCACACCATACCCTTCTGATCGAGCTGCCGGAATATAAAACACCCAATGCCAGAACCATTGCCGTCTATGTCTGGGAAAAGGTGAAGGGATATCTGACAAAAGCGGGGACTACCATTTTCATTGCGTCCATTATTATCTGGTTTCTTTTGAATTTCGGCGTCCATGGAATGGTAACGGAAGTGTCCGAAAGCTTTGGAGCGGTTTTGGGGCATTGGATGGAACCGATTCTCGCCCCGGCCGGACTTGGCAAGTGGCAGATTGGGGTGGCGCTGATCTCCGGCATCTCCGCCAAAGAAGTAGTCGTCAGCAGCTTCTGTGTGCTGTTTGGCATCAGCAACGTAAATTCAGCGGCGGGAATGGCCTCATTGACCAGTAATCTGGCAGAATTTGGCTTCGGTCCCCTGAACGCCTACAGCATGATGATTTTCTGTCTGCTCTATGTGCCCTGCGCGGCAACTATCGGGACCATTAAGAAAGAAACAGGCTCCATGAAATTTACATTGAAAATGCTGGCCTTTCAGATGATTCTTGCCTGGTTTGCCGCAGTTTTGACGTATCAGATTGGATCACTGTTTTTGTAACATTTCTGGAAAGTATTTTCTGAGAAACAAAGCAAAATCCTCTTGCAGAGCCGCTGTATGCATGTTAAACTATTAACAAACTAAAAAAGAGAGGTAAAATACGATGTATGCTGATGAAAATGTGATTAGAATCAAACATGATGTACTTTACGAAGTGGCAAAGCTGGCGTTTGCCGGAGAGCTGGACGCCAAAAGAGATCACATCGCGTTGGAACTGATTCCGGGACCCACGCCCAAATTCCGCTGCTGTATCTACAAAGAACGTGAAATTATCCGCCAGAGGGTTCGTCTGGCGGAAGGCAAGGCTCCGGGACCTGTGGACGACGGGAATATTATTCAGGTCATCAGCTCCGCCTGCGAGGACTGCCCCATTTCCAGCTATACCGTGACAGAAAACTGCCAGAACTGCATTGGCAAGGCTTGTATCAATGCCTGCAAATTCGGCGCAATTGAGATGGGAAGGGATCGATCCCATATTGACGCCTCTAAGTGTAAGGAGTGCGGAAAATGCGCCCAGGCCTGTCCCTACAATGCTATCGCCCATCTGAAACGCCCCTGCAAATTCAGCTGCCCGGTAGACGCAATTACATACGATGAGCATGGAATTTCCATTATCGACAAGGAAAAATGCATCCGCTGCGGCAAATGTATCCACAGCTGCCCCTTCGGCGCTATCGGTTCCAAAACCTTTATTGTGGATGTGGTGGAAGCATTGAAGTCAGGAAAGAAAGTATACGCCATGGCGGCGCCGGCAACAGAGGGCCAGTTCGGCGCGGACATTACCACCGCAAGCTGGAAGAAAGCCATGAAAGAGCTGGGATTTGAAGACTTCTATGATGTAGGATTGGGCGGCGACATGACAGCGGCTTATGAGGCGGAAGAATGGGCGGAAGCCTATGGCGAAGGCAAGAAGAAAGTGACTTCTTGCTGTCCGGCCTTTGTAAATATGGTTCGCCTTCATTATCCGCAGCTGGCAGACTGCGTGTCTACCACAGTTTCTCCTATGTGCGCAGTTTCCCGTCTGATTAAAGCGCAGGATCCTGAGGCTGTGACTGTGTTTATCGGGCCCTGTCTTGCCAAGAAATCAGAAGTGGTGGATCAGAAAATCCCGGGCAATGCGGATTATGTTCTGACTTACAGTGAAATCCGCGCCATTATGAAGGCAAGAGACATTACTTTGCAGCCTTGCGAGAATGATGATCAGATTGCTTCTGTTTACGGCAAGCGGTTTGCCAACTCCGGCGGAGTGACTGGGGCTGTACTGCAGAGCTTGAAAGAGTCCGGCCATGAGATAGACCCGAAAGTCTATAAGGCAAACGGAGCGGCAGAGTGTAAGAAAGCGCTGCTTCTGTTAAGGGCGGCAAAACTGCCGGAGGACTTTGTAGAAGGTATGATATGTGACGGCGGCTGTGTAGGAGGACCCAGCGCTTTCAACGATCAGATTTCCTCTAAGAAGAACAGAGACGCCCTGATTGCCCAGGCAGACAGTCGGGGAATTCATGAGAATTTAGACCATTATAAGATGGACAGCTTTTCCATGCATCGGGAATAGGATTTGCGGTTCTTGGAAGGAATGAGATTGAGACAGGCAGAATCTATGGATGAAACCATAGATTCTGCCTGTTTTTTTGAATATTTGTGCAAAATGCCGAAATTTGAAAAAATCAGTCTTACAATAGTAAAAAAATATAGGAAAAATCTTCCATTTTTTGAAAAAGAATGTATAATATGTACTATATAGGTAAAAGGTACTGCTATTTGTGAGGAAAGGAGGGGAGAACTCGGGAAATGAAGAAATAAAATAGCAAATAAAGGGGGAAAGATATGAAATTAGAAAAAAAGAGTATTTTATCGGTGGTTCTTATTGTAATATTCGCCGCAATGGTTTCCCTGGTAAGTTTCCGTGCCGGAAGCGTCAGCTCTTCCGGAAACGCTCCGGCTTCTGCGGAATTGTCTCTGGATACGGCTGCTGAAAGCGTGAAACATACCGACGAGTCAGGAAATGTAACCGTTGATTTTGAGAAGCTGAAGGAATGGAATCCTGATATTTACGCGTGGATCACTGTTCCTGGAACCAACATAGACTACCCTGTACTGCAGAAAAGCGGCGCGGAAGATCCCTATGACAATTACTATCTGGAGCACACAGTGGATTTGGAAGAAGGGCTTCCGGGGGCAATCTACAGCCAGCCGGTGAATCAGAAGGATTTCATGGACTTGGTTACCATTCTCTACGGGCATAATATGAAAAACGGGGAGATGTTTACCGAACTTCATGAGTTTGAGGACAAAGAGTTTTTTGAAGAAAATCAGCAGATTTATATTTATACGCAAAAAGGCACTTTTACATATGAGATTTTTGCAGCGGTAGATTTTTCTGACGCGCTGATTCCCTATGAATATGATTTCAGCGACAATTCCCAGGTTCAGAAGTATTTGGAGGATGTGAAGAGCTGCGACGGAAATTTTCGGGAAAACATGGAGGTATCAGCGGAACGCAGGATTCTAACGCTGTCCACCTGCTATAGCGGGCGGGAGGACAGGCGTCTTCTGATCGAAGCGGTGCAAAAGGACAGCGGGTCTACGATGTAATTTACAGAGGAGGGATAATTAATGAAGAAAGCAGGCAGAAAATTATTAGGTATTTTATTGGCAGTATCCATGACAATTTCAGCGGCGCTGCCCATACAGGGAACTGCCGCCGAAATTGGCAGCAGTGAGTATGAAGAGGCGTCTGGAAGAAGTGAAAGCGAACTTGAGAGTCCAGAGCAAAAGAAAATGGCAGACACAGAGGATGACGTGACGGAAGAACTGACGGAAGAACTGGCCGAAGAAGACAGGATGCTGATGCGGGAATCAGCGGATTCGGGCAATGAAATCCAGGAGGAAAGGACAGACGATTCTTACGACATCAATCGTCCGGTAATTGAGAAGTTTGAACTCGTGGAAAACGGGCAGACATTGGATCAGACGCAAACAGTTCATTTTAACATGTGGATGTATGACGCGGACAGCGATATCAATCTTATTTCTGTGGAATTATATTGTAACAATTCTTACCGCTCCAGAAATCTGACATTCGAAAAAAGCGGCGAAGGCAATCTGTATACTGCCTCCATTCTCTGCAGTCAGTTGGAAGAGGGCGGTTATTCTATCACGCGCGTTTATGTTGAGGATATGAAAAGCAATTACGCCGAGTGGAACATATGGGATGAGTACGGCCAGTACCGTTATCAGTTTACCAGAACAAACAAAGCGGAGGAAGGAACGGTGACCCTCTCCAACTTTCAGCTGGAAAAATCCGTACAGGGGGAACGGGAGACCTTACAGGCGGGGGACAGTGTCACTTACAGCGCTGACGCTCAATGCGAGAATGAAGTAATTACCTATGTATCAATGAACATTATCTGCAAAGACAAATCACTGCAAAAGAATATTTCTGGCGCCTATCACGCAGAAACAGGCAAAGTATCAGCTATCTTTCCGATTGCGGAGTTAACGTATCCCGGAGAATGGGAACTGTACGCCGTACGGATAGATACAAGTTCAGGGAAAATACGGATGTTTTACCCAAAAGAATTGGAACCGGATGCTGAAATAGCATTTGTTGTGGAACAGGATTATGATGAGACAAAGCCTGTGATTGAAAGCATTGATATCGGGGAAAACGGCCGGATGGTTCAGGCTGGAGATACCGTTGAGATTAAGGTAAAAGTGCAGGAAGAGCATCCCTCAGACGGTGCAGGCGCAGATGTCAGTCTGGAGGAATCAGACCGGACAAAAACGGAGCATGTTAACCTGAGATATTGTAAAGAAACCGGGGAATACCAGGGAATCATTGAAATTACGGCTTCCACTTATCCAGGAAAATGGAGGCTCACTTCACTGTCGGTGAGTGATACTTATGGGAATTATGCGTATTTGAGTGACTATGAGGCGGAACACCCGGATGTTTCCTGGCATTATAATGTATCACCGGATACTTATGACACAGTCGGACCTGTGATTAAGCGCATCTGGCTGGATAAAAACGGACAGTCGGTAAGAGCGGGAGACAGAATTTCCATAGAGGTAGAGGCAGAAGAGAGCAACCCAGGCTATTATGCGCAGCTGCGGTTTGATCCTGTGGATGATTCCTCATCGAGTGCGCCCATCTATGCTTACGTGGACTACAGCAGCGGCCTTCGTAAGTATCTGGGAACGATAGAGATCACCGAATCTACGAATCCGGTGCGGTGGGAGCTTGCAGAACTTGCTATCTGGGATAGAAATGGGAATTATACATATCTGTCAGAGTGTGAAGAGGTTTTGGCAGAAGGGCCCTGGTATTTTACAGTGGATCCGGAGGGGTATGACGCGGAAGGTCCGGTGATTGAGGACATTTCCATAGATAAAAACGGCCAATGGGTCAGTGCGGGGGATACTGTCAACATAAGCATAAAGGTGAAGGAAAAACATCCCTCATCCTCGGGAATCGTATATTTCCGGCCCCAGGTGACCAATGTGTCTGTCTATGAGAGCGTCCCCTTGAGCTATAATCCGGAAACGCAGGAATATACGGGCAGGATTTCTATTACAGAGGACACTTATCCCTGTGAGTGGGAGCTTACCGGCCTGGAGCTTTGGGACACGCTGGGGTATAGTGCCAATCTGAGCAGTTATCGGCCGGATTGGGAGTATACCTATCCCTGGTATTACAAAGTAAAATCCAAAAATACATACCGGGAAGATTTTAAAAACGTGACATTTCATTTCTATGGTTACGCACAGTCAGAGGACGGCAGTTATCAGCCCAATACGCTGATTTCCTCTGAAACAGTTGAGAATGTAGGAAGAAGAGCAACGCTGAATGAGCTTGGCGTTTTTCCGGAACCCATTGACGGGGCTCCTGCTGTCTGGAGATATGAATGGCACGACTGGGAAATAGACGGGGATACAGAACTGTTATTCAGCAGTACGGAAGATATGAGCTGCAATTTTTATGCCAGCTATGATAAGGGCTGCGCCAATGTAAACCTGACGTATCTGTCAGAAGAGAGCGGAGTCAAAGAAATCATGCTTCCGGTATTTGTGGAAAAAGAGACTACCTGTCAGGAAGTTGTGGAACTTTTAGAATTGCCGGAGGATGCCAAAACAGAAGATTTTGCAGGATTTCGGCTGCGGGATGGCTATGACGGAAGCCTTGCGGTAGGGGAAATGGCATATCTGTCTGCAGAAGCGGAATACAACAATTGTCAGGTGATTTGGAATACAAAATATCCGGATCAAAACGGCATGGAAGTCACTGAAATTATCACCAAGTCTTATCCGGAAGGAACCAGGGTAAGTGACGCGCTGGCTCAATTGGATGGGCCCAGAGAAGCAGCAGGAATGGATTGGGAAGGCTGGGTTCTTACAGGCGCGGATGCAGAAGAAATTTTATCTCAGCCGGTGACGTCCATAGAAGCGGCGGCAGTGTATCGGGGAAAGACTACTGCAGAAGTATCCTATTCTTACCGGGGAGAAGATGGAACCATCGTATACAGAGATAAAATACTGCTGCTGGAAGGGGAAGACCTCTCGGATTCGGAGATTCAGGGAGCGGCCACAGACGCTTTCAAAGACGCGGAGCATTTCGAGGGATTAAGACTGTCTGAATGGACAGGCGCAATTCAGCAGGGTTTGGGAAAATATAAGAAAATAAGTTTTCAGGCGCTGTATCAAAACTGCGTGGTGACCTTAAAGTATCCCGACGGCAGCTGCCAGTATGTGGTGACAGACAGGGGAGCAGACTACCAGCTGCCCTTGGAAAGTGAGAAATATGAAGATATTCTCTGGGAAGGTTTCGGCAAGGGAGAAACGGTTGTGATTGCAGAGGATCAGGAGTTTCTTGCGGCAGACGCCAAATTAAAAGAAACTGCCGGGGAAGAGCCCAAGGCGGAAAAGCTTTCAGAGGATGAGATTGCAAAGATTATCGAAGAAGTTGAAAATGCAGGCACAGGGGCTGTTATCACAGTTGACATGAAGAAAGCTACCGTAGTGCCCAAGGAGGTTCTGGAAGCGATCCAGGGAAAACCCATAGATATTGTCCTTGATTTGGGCGGATATCGCTGGTCCATCGGCGGCGATGAGGTATTTGCGTCAGAATTAACGGACATTGATCTGGAAGTAACAATCGGAGCCGATGCAGTGCCTTCACAGCTTGTGGCGTCCATTGCGGAAGGAAAGCCCACCACTCAGCTCTCCTTAACCCATAACGGCAATTTTGGATTCCGCGCGGATTTGATTCTGAATCTGGGAAGTGAGAACAGCGGCGGCACCGGAAGCCTGTATTACTATGACAGTGAGGGCAAACTGAAATTCATGAATGCCGGACAGATTGGAGCAGACGGAACCACAAGCCTTTCCTTCTCCCATGCCTCGGATTATGTGGTTGTCATTGACGGAAAGTCGCAGCCGGATGAGAAAGGGGAAGAAAATGCCGGAGGCGGAGAGGCCAGCGGAAGCGGAAATGGACAGACCAATCAGCCTGGAACGGCCAATGGCGGCGGACAGACCAATCAGCCCGGAGCAGCCAATGGCAGCGGACAGACCAATCAGCCCGGAGCAGCCAATGGCAGCGGACAGACCGAAACAAACGGCGGAAGCCAAAGTGATTCAGGAACCGAAGGCAATGGCAGGAGCAATGCTTCGGGAACCAATGAGAATACGGCAAAAACAGTTCCTGATAATGAAAAGGAGAAAAATTCCGGCAGCAGCAAGACTGGGGAGGAGACGATAAGCATTCGGAAAAATGAAAACAATTTGACTGCAGATTCTGCCCAAACAGAGAAGGAAGACGCGGACTCTGCGAAAAAGAAGAGTCCCAAAACGGGAGAATAAGAGAAAACGCCGGGCTTTTGGCGATATGGAAAAAGAGTCCCAAAACGGGAGAATAAGAGAGAACGCCGGGATTTTGGCAATATGAAAAAAGGGTTCCCAAACGGGGGAATGCGTATCATAATCAGTGAAAAGCACAAGGCTGCGGAGAAATTTCGCGGCTTTGTGCTTTTTTGTTACAGAAGAAGATATTTTTCTACAGTTCCTTACGGCTAAAAACAGGATAAATATTTCACTTGACAGATTCTATAATCTATTTTATTGTATCATATGAATAGTACAATAATACATAAAATTGAGAAAGGATTGGATATGAAAGAATTACTACAAGTGCGGGATTTGAAGAAAACCTTTAAGATTTCCGCAAAACAGCAGAAAATCCAAAAGACAAAAGAGAGAATCAAGGTTGCGGTGAATCACTTAACCTTTACGGCATACCAGGGAGAAGTCTTCGGACTCCTTGGCTCCAACGGCGCAGGGAAAACTACCACATTACGCATGATCGCTTCTCTGATTACGCCGGATGCCGGGGATGTGCTGGTGGATGGAACCAGCGTAGTGAAGAACCCGGAAGAAGTGCGCAGAAAGATTGGGTTTTTGACCAGTGAACTGAAATTGGAGGAATTTTTTACCCCCAATTACCTTTTTGACTTTTTCGCTGATCTGCACGGCGTGGAAAAGGAAACTGCCGCAAAGCGGAAACAGGAATTATTTGACAAATTCCAGATCTCAGAATTTGCGGAGGTGAAAGTGGCGAACCTTTCCACCGGCATGAAACAGAAAGTATCGCTGGTGGTTTCCATAGTGCATAATCCGGATATTATTATTTTTGACGAACCTACCAACGGCCTGGATGTATTGACAGCAAAAGTGGTGACAGATTTTCTGCTGGAGCTGAAGGCTCAGGGCAAAACCATCGTGGTATCCACCCATATTTTCAGCCTGATTGAGAAAATCTGTGACCGGGTGGGCATTATCATAGACGGAACCATGGTGGTTTGCGATACCCTGGAACACATGACGGAAGAAAAATCACTGGAAGAGAAATTTTTCGATATCTATGCAGAAAGAGCAGGTGAGTCCTATGAAAAGTAATATGATGACAGTAATCCGGAAAGAATTGACCCGTTTTTTTACCGATCGGCGCATGGTGCTTACCACGCTGCTGATGCCCGGACTTATGATTTATCTCCTGTATTCCCTGATGGGCCAGGGATTTTCTTCCCAGTATGAAGATTCTGAGGACTTTAAGGCGAAGGTGCAGGCAGAGCATTTGCCGGAAAGCATAAAAATGATGTGGGATCAGGATGTTCCCTTAGAATATGAGGAACTGTCAGGAACGGATGAGAAGGAAGAAGCATTGGAAGTTCTGGCGGAAGGAGAGGGAGCGTACCATCTGGTGATTTCTTTCCCGGAAAATTTTGACGCGGAGATTGCGGACTATCAGGTTTCCTCCGGGCAGCCTGCGCCGGCAGTGGAGATTTATTACAATTCCAGCGATACGGATTCTCAGTCCGCTTATACCATGATGAAAAACATGCTGGACAGCTATGAATCCGCCCTTGCCAATAAGTTTGATATCAATCCGGAGGGCAGTCAGTATGATCTGGCTTCCGAGGAAGATTTGTCAGCCCAGGTATTTTCCATGATCGTGCCCATGCTGATGATGGCATTTTTGTTCAGCGGCTGTATGGCCATTGCTCCGGAATCCATCGCAGGGGAAAAAGAGCGGGGAACCATTGCAACTTTGCTGGTTACCCCAATGAAGCGAAGCCATCTGGCGTTGGGAAAAGTCATAAGCTTAAGCCTTATTGCCATTTTAAGCGGCCTTTCCAGCTTCCTGGGCATGATGCTGTCCCTTCCCAAGCTAATGGGAGGCGGGGATGTGATTAAGACCAATGTGTACGGCCTTTCGGATTATCTGATGCTGCTTCTGGTGATTCTGTCTACCGTCCTGGTGATAGTGGCTGTGGTTTCCATTGTGTCCGCTTTTGCCAAAAATGTAAAAGAGGCCACTGGATGGGTAACGCCGATTATGGTAGTTTCCATGCTTCTGGGAGTGACTTCCATGGTGGAAAGCCTCTGCAAAACAGAGCCGGCATGGTTTCTGATTCCGCTGTACAACAGCGTTCAGTGCATGAACGGCATCTTTTCTCTGAATATGAATATGGTGAATATTGCGGTGACAGTTGTTTCCAATGTCTGCTATGCCGGCATTGGGGTAGTGGTTCTGACCAAGATGTTTAACAGTGAGAAAGTGATGTTTTCCAAATAAAAGGACAAGAGACAGAATAAAATCTGGAATGCCCGCTTTCACAGTTTTTTCTGTCCCAAGGTTGGCAGATATCGCAGCGGAAGCCTACAGCAGCTTCTGCGCAATGGCTTCCGCTGTGGCAGATCGGGCTGCCGCAAATAGCTCCGGATTGCGCTTGCAGAAAACATAAAACAGGCATTCGATCAGAAAAAGCTGCCCCACCTTAGCTGCCACAGAACCGGATTGGAGGGGGCTTTCATTGTAGCCGCAGAGCAAAACCACATCCGCGAACCCTGCGGCCCGGGATTTGGAAAAGTGGGTAACCAGGATAATGGGGATGCCCTGCTTTTTGGCAATGTTCATAATGTCTTCCATATCCTTGGTGGAGCCGGAATAGGAGAAAAACAGAATCACATCCTTAGAGGTGGCCAGTGAAATGCTCATGGCCTGCATATGGGAATCCTCAATATGGATAAAACGGGAGGAGGCAGTGGAAAAGCGGGCCCATGCCTCCATCGCCATTACCATGCTTCCTCCCTGGCCGAAACAGAAGACCCGATCGGCGGCGGAGAGTAAGTCTACGGCTTTCTCCACATTTTCTTCGCTCAGAAGTTCCAAGGTTTCATTCAGCGAGAGTATGTTGGAAGCGTAAAGCTTTTGGAAGATACTGCTTAGCGTGTCGTCTGAAGTGATAGTTTCCGGAGTGTCAAAAGGATCGCCTAAATCAGTGACATAATCCGCCTTTGCCAGTGCCAGTTTGAAATCATGATACCCGGACAGGCCCAATCCGTGGCAGAACCTTGTGATAGAAGCCTCGGAAACGCCGCTGCGTTCTGCCAGTGAGGAAATAGACAGATATTGAGTCGTGGAAGCATTGGCAAAAATGTAGTCTGCCAGCTTCTTACCGGAGCGGGTGAGAGAATGATATTGTTCTGTGATGTATTCTAGAATATTGCCGTTCAAAAATCTTTACCTTCTTTCTCGGATGGCGCATACGCATTTGGCTCACGGGTATCTGTATGATTCGGGTCTTTGGATGTTTAATAGGAGAATCTGTCCAAAACAGCGGCTCCTAACATGCCGGCCTGATTGCCAAGCTCCGCCTTTTTGATCTGCACATGACGGAAACTTGGAATCAGGTTGGGATAAAGCTGTTCCTGTATTTGTTCCAGCACGTAAGGCTGTTCCATGATTCCGCCGCCTAAGATAGCGCAGGCGGGATTCGTCATGTGAATAATGGTAATCAGTCCATATACGATTTCCATAATCCACTGGTCGATTAATTGTTTCACCTCCGGTTCCTGAAGGTGTTCAAACAGAATCCTGCCGTTGGAAAAAGCGGGATTCTGTTCTTTTGCCTTCTGAACAAGGGCTGTAGTGGAGGCATACCGCTCATAGCAGCCGGAAAACATGTCCGACTCTAAATTACGCTCTTCTGGATGAATTACAATGCCGCCGAATTCGCCGGCAGAATAACTGCTTCCGGTATACAGTTTTCCGCCGGTAAAAATTGCGCCGCCCACGCCGGTTCCGTAAGTCAGGCAGACAAAATCCTGCTGATCTTTGCCGGCTCCGAAGACAGCTTCTCCGATGGCAGCGGCATTGACATCATTCTGTACCGCAGCGGGAACCTGAAATTCCTGTTCCATAATTTCTTTTAACCTGGTTCCCGTATAGCCGGGAATATTTTCATTGGCGTAAATGATGCAGCCCCGGGCAGGATCCACCTGCCCGGCGGTGCTGATGCCGATTCGCTCAAAGGGACAGATATCCCTGTAGCCGGCAATAATTTCTTTGGCTTTGGCTACCACATGAGGACCGCCCTGACTGGCTTCTGTGGCGGTTTCTCTGATCTCAGATAAAGATCCGTTTTCATAAAGCCCTGATTTAATGGCGGTTCCGCCGATGTCAAGTACCATAGTTGCCATAATTAGCCTCCTTTTACCGGATAGGGGTTCCCCGGTGAAATACAGTTTCCAGTCCCAGATCTTTGTTTAAAATTACAAGATTCGCGTATTTGCCCGGCGTCAGGCTTCCGTAGTCCTTCCAAAGTCCGATGGCCTTTACCGGGTTGACAGCGGCGCATTTCACTGCGCTTGTGAGAGGAATATCCATTTTTAAAACAGCGGTGCGCATGCAGTCCATCAGATTTGTGGCGGAACCCGCGATTGTGCCGTCGGAAAGGACAGCCAGGTTTCCTTTTACCGTTACGGCCTGTCCTCCCAGATCATATGTTCCGTCTTCCATGCCGGCAGCCCGCATACTGTCGCTGATAAAGATAATTCTGTCGTCGCCGAACAGTTTCAGGGACGCCCGCACCACCGAAGGGTGAATATGGACGCCGTCGCAGATTAATTCCGCCATGCAGTGTTCTGTTTCAGCGGCAGCGCCGATGGGCCCGGGCGCCCGATGGCTGAAGGGCGGCATGGCATTGTACATATGGGTTAGCTGGGAGGCTCCCAGAGAAAGGGCCTTTTTGGCCGTGTCATAATCTGCCGTGGTATGCGCCAGAGAAATATTAATGGTTCCCTGGTTTTCCTGAATAAATTCCATGGCGCCTTCGGTTTCCGGAGCCACCACAACCGTGCGGATTTTACCGCCGGAAATATCCTGCAGGCGTTTCAGCATGGCCGTGTCGGCGGGACGGATGTAAGACTCGTTCTGAGCGCCTTTCTTTTCCAGGCTGATAAAAGGCCCTTCCATATACAGGCCGCAGAAGTCTGCTCCGGTTGGACAGGTGAAATCCCTGGCCGTTTGGCAGATATCAGATAAAACCTCTTCCGGCATTGTCATGGTGGCGGGGGTAATGGAAGTGACTCCCTGTTTCAATTGATATTCCGCAATGACGCGGAAAGCTTCCGGGGTGCCGTCGCAGCAGTCGCTTCCCATACACCCATGGAAATGAATGTCTGTCAGGCCTGGAATTACATATTGTTCCCGGGCGTCAGTGACCGTTTCTTCTCCTTCCTCATTCTGATATGCTGCTTCTGATACAATTCTGTCATTGCAAAGATAAACGGTTCCCGGAACAAAATCTCCCCGCTCCTGAAAGATCAGTCCGTGAATAATCCGGTGTTTTTTGGTCATGGGATACCGCCTTTCTATGCCATAAGTTCAGAACATTTTGACAAAGCAGCTTCGTCCGCTACTAAAATCACATCTTGGTGGAACTGCAGGATAGAGCCGGGCACCTTAGGGGTTACCGGGCCGAAAAACGCAGCTTTGACAGCGTCGGCTTTATCTTCGCCGGAGACAACCACAAGAATTCTGCGGGCGGACATAATGGTTTGGATGCCCATAGTGTAAGCCTGACGGGGAACGTCTTTTTCCGAAGCAAAGAATCTGGTGTTGGCCTGAATCGTCCGTTCAGATAAGGTCACGCAATGGGTTTCTTTTTCAAAGGTGTCTGCAGGTTCATTGAAGCCGATGTGACCGTTATGGCCGAGGCCCAAAAGCTGCAGATCCACGCCGCCAACAGAATGGATGGTCTCGTTGTATTTTCGGCAGGCAGCGTCGCTGTCGCTTTCTGTTCCGTCTGGCAGGAATGTCCGATCTTTGTTGATATTTACTTTGCTAAACAGATGTTCATTCATAAAGTAATAATAACTCTGATCATTGTCCCTGGGAAGCCCTTTGTACTCATCCAGGTTTACAGTGGTTACTTCTGAAAAATCAAGATCCCCCTGCTGATACCATTCTACCAGGTTTTTGTAGGTGCCGATGGGGCTGGAGCCGGTGGCAAGGCCCAATACGCAGTTTGGTTTGAGAATCACCTGTGAAGAGATGATGCTGGCAGCTTTGCGGCTCATGTCGTTGTAATCCTTTGTCTTATAGATTTTCATAGAATCCTCCTTAAACGTTTGAAAAATTGTTTGACAGCTATATGGAAATAGTACCATAAAATAGTAATTCTTTCAATCACTATGTTATAAATTTTCAAAAATAAAATATAATGAAAAATATTTTCAAAAATCTATTGACAAAACAATGGACTGTCTATATGATAAGATTGCAAAATACTAGAGCGTGTCTTAATTTTCATAAGGAGGAGCCATGAAAAAAGAAGAATTATTTGAGAAAATCAAAGGGAAGGTTATTGTATCCTGCCAGGCAGTGAAGGGAGAGCCCCTGTATGTGGAGGAGAAGTCCATCATGTATCTGATGGCCCGGGCTGCAAAGCAGGCGGGGACTCCTGCCATCCGCACTAGCAGCATCCGGGATGTGATTGCGATCAAAGAGGAAACAGGACTTCCGGTTATCGGATTGGTGAAGATTCAGTATGAGGGCTTTGAGAGCTATATTACCCCTACCATGAAAGAAGTGGACGATTTGGTGCAGGCAGGTTCAGATGTCATTGCGCTGGACTGTACGAACCAGAAGCGGGGGGATGGAAAAACAGTCAGCGAATTTATCACGGAAGTCCGTGAAAAATATCCGGATGCTGTTCTTATGGCAGATATTTCCACCTATGAAGAAGGCGTAAACGCCTGGAAACTGGGGATGGATTTGGTGGGAACCACCATGAGCGGCTATACCCCGTATACGCCGAAAACAGACGGCCCGGATTACGAGTTAGTAAAGAGATTATCAGAGACCATAGATGTTCCTGTGATTGGGGAAGGCAGAGTTCACAGTCCACAGCAGGCAGTGGAAATGCTGGAAGCAGGAGCATTCGCAGTGGTGGTGGGCGGAGCTATTACAAGGCCCTTAGAAATCGCCCAGCGTTTTATCAAGGCAGTGGAAAGCAGGTAATTCATCTATGAAAAAGCACATCGTTTGTTTTGGAGATTCCAATACCCATGGATACTGCGCAAAGACCGGAGGACGTTTTGATGAAAAGCAGCGCTGGACCTGCCTTTTGCAGGAAAAATTAGGCGACGGCTATCTTGTGATCGAAGAGGGACTCAGCGGGCGCACCGCCTGTTTTTCCGATCCTTTTTTTGAAGGGCGTTCCGGCCTGGACGCAATTTATTCCTGTCTGATGAGCCATGAACCGGTGGATTTGCTGGTGATTATGCTGGGCACCAACGATACCAAGGAACGTTTTGCTTCTTCTGCCGCGTGCATTGCCCTGGGGCTGAAGCGGCTGGTGGACAAAGCCATTGCCACCAAAGACTGCTGGGCAGGCAAAAGGGCGAATATACTGATTGTGACGCCCCAGAATATCGATCCCAAATATGAGGATACAGAAGTGGGCGCTACCATGGGCCGGGGCTGCGCGGAAAAATCAGAATTGCTGGCGGAAGAGTTCCGGAAAATTGCGGAACTGGCGGGATGCCATTATCTGGATGGAAATCAGGTGATTACGGCGAAACCCAATGATATTGATTTTATGCATCTTACGGAGGAAGGCCACCGGCAGCTTGCGGACGCATTGGAACAAGAAATTCGGGAATTACAGTTATAAGGATTGCTCTGGAAAAGGCATGAGTCGTTGTTTGGAACGATTCCTGCCTTTTTTAACATTTCGGAGCGCGAACCCATGATTGAAAATATTGGCAAATCTGCTATAATGAGGACATATACCCGTTTGGCCGAAGGATTTGCCAGTAGAGCCTCGTTTTTCAAGGAAAGCAGCAGCCTTTTGGCAAATAAGTATACTTTCGAGTATAAAATAACAGGCAAAAGAGGAAAACTTATGGAACAAAAAGAAAAAAAACTTCAATTTATTTTTACAGAAAAAGATTTCCGGCTGGACGCGCAGAGCGGAAAAGCCCAGGGTTTGGAAAAAGAATTCCTAAGTGACCGGTATCTTGCCCTGTATCAGATGGGGTTGTCAGAACTGCCGGAGAACCTTACAGCCACCGGAAGATTCCTTCATCTCTTGTCCAGCTCTTTTTTTGATATGCTGACCAGCCTGCCGGAACTGGAAGTGGCAAGGGAACATATTAAGCCGGAACTGTCAGGAGAACTGACGGAATCCTTATTAAAGGCAGTGCCCTTCGCCATTGGGGCGGAATATGTGACAGAGAGCTGGATTCGGACAGTGTTTCAGAAGCTGACGGCAATCTTTTCCAGTGAAATTGCAGCTTATCCGGGAACCGTGGAAATGTATCTGACGGAGAAAAATCAGCATCTCCATGTGCCGGAACGCATTTTTTTTCATCTGGTGGAGTACCGGAATGAGGATTTCCCTTTTGCTTTTTTGGCAACTTACGCCACTAAGGGCGGGGATGGCAGGGTAAAGCATGTTCCGCTGAAATACGCGCTGACAGAATATAAGAATGAACGGGAAAAGCTGATGACTCTTCTGGCCTGCTTAAACCGGGCGGCGGAAGTGTCCCCGCTGATTGGAAGCTTTATGGAAAACGGAGAAATGTTCCATCCCCTCAGGCTGACTTCCCAGGAGGCTTATACGTTTTTGAAAGAAATAGAAGCCATTGAAAAGACCGGAATCCTCTGCCGGATTCCAAACTGGTGGAAACGTAAATTGTCCTCCGTTTCCCTGGAGGTGAGTCTGGGGGATGAAAGGCCGGCGATGCTTGGCTTTGACACATTAATTTCCGTTCAGCCCAAATTGGTGGCAGACGGCATGGCTCTCACTCAGGAGGAGATCCGGCAGCTTCTGGCGCAGACGGAGGGGCTGGCGATGCTGAAAGGAAAATGGATAGAGGTAGATCATGAAAGGCTGAAACAACTGCTGGCGCAGATGGAAGGGCTTCCGGCAGAAGTCACGCTCCGGGAAGCCATGCAGATGGAATTGGGCCAGGGTGGACAGGGATTCCTGGAAGACGCGGGAATTTCCAACGGTGAATGGCTGTCAGAGCTCTTAATGCATTTAAGGAAGCCCGGAACCATCCGCAAAAAGCCCCTTCCCAAGAGTTTTCAGGCTAATTTAAGGCCCTATCAGAAAAACGGATACACCTGGCTGAATTATATGGACGATCTGGGATTCGGCGCATGCCTGGCAGATGATATGGGGCTTGGAAAAACCGTTCAGGTATTGGCCTATCTGGAACGGCTGCGGAAAACAGACAAAACCGCCAGAGCCTTATTGATACTCCCAGCGTCCCTTCTGGGGAACTGGCAGAAGGAAGCGGAGAAATTTGTTCCGGACATGGATTTGCAGGTGCTCCATGGGAAGGCAGCTGCCGCTTTGGAGCAGGAATTAACGGAACAGCCGGCCTTTCTTGCAATCACAACCTATGGAATGGTATCCAGAATCAAAGGCCTGAAGGAGATTTCCTGGGACTGCCTGATTCTGGACGAAGCCCAGGCCATCAAGAATCCCGGAACAAAGCAGACCCGGGAAATAAAGAAACTCAATGCCAGAATGCGGATCGTCATGACGGGAACGCCTATTGAAAATGAGTTGATGAATCTCTGGTCATTGTTTGATTTTTTAAATAAAGGATTGCTTGGCACGGCCAAAGAATTTCATGAATACTGCAAAGGGCTGGATGAGCGGCCGGAGGGCTATATGAGGCTGAAAACGATGGTGGCTCCCTTTATGCTCCGGCGGCTGAAAACAGATAAAAGCATTATCAAAGATTTGCCGGAGAAGCTGGAAATGGTGGATTATGTGCCCTTGAGCAAGAAACAGATTGTGCTTTACCGGAAGGCCGTTTCCGATATGGAGAAGGTAATTGCGGAGACAGAAGGGATTCAGCGCAGCGGAATTATCCTTACCACCATTATGAAATTAAAACAGATCTGCAATCACCCCGACCAGTATCTGGGCCAGAGCGGATACTCCATGGAGGAGAGCGGAAAATTGCTGATGTTAAAGGAAATTTGCGAGACCATTTACGAAAAAAGAGAACGCGTCATTGTATTTACCCAGTTTAAGGAAATAACGGAATACCTTGCGGACTTTCTCTCTGGAATTTTCGGCGTCAAAGGATATGTCCTTCACGGCCAAACGCCGGTAAAGAAACGTGGCAGAATTGTAGAGGAATTCCAGGGGGAGGATTATGTTCCCTTCCTTGTAGTTTCTGTGAAAGCAGGGGGAACCGGACTGAATCTGACCAAAGCAAATCATGTGATTCATTTTGACCGCTGGTGGAATCCGGCTGTGGAAAATCAGGCCACAGACCGGGCTTTTCGGATTGGGCAGAAGAAAGACGTGGTGGTGCACAAGCTGGTGTGCGAGGGAACCATAGAGGAGAAAATCGACGCCATGATTGAGTCCAAGAAAGAACTGGCAGAAAATGTGGTAGGCGCAGGCGGAGAAAAATGGATTACAGAACTGAATGATAAAGAGCTGATGTCTGTGCTCCGCCTGGAGCTGCCCGATAAGAAAAGGAGCCGCAAATGAGTAAATATTGGAATACCTCCCATTATGAACAGCCTGCCGCAAAGGAATTGCAGAAGAATGCGGCGGCCACCAGGAAGAAAGAGAAAAAGAAGGGAAATGTCTTAGAACCTGTAACCGTGCATGGAAGAAATATCGTCACAAACTGGTGGGGCAAGGCATGGTGTCAGAACCTGGAACAGTACGCGGATTATGAGAACCGCCTGGATCGGGGCAAGCGCTATGTGCGCAACGGTTCTGTCGTTGATTTGAAAATTCAAAAGGGCAAAATTCTTGCCAGAGTGCAGGGCACCCGCAAGGTACCTTATAAAGTGGAAATCCGGATCAGTCCCCTGTCAGAAGAAAAGTGTCAGAATGTGATACAAAAATGCGGCAGGAAGATGGAGAATATGGAAGAATTGTTAGCAGGCAATTTTCCCTTGGATATGCAGGAATTATTTCAGGGAAAGGACGGCTTGTTTCCCACGCCCAGGGAAATCAGTTTCAGCTGCAGCTGCCCGGACTGGGCGCTGATGTGCAAACATGTGGCGGCTGCTTTGTACGGCGTAGGGGTTCGCTTAGATGAACAGCCTCTTTTGTTTTTCGAACTGCGGGGAATTAACGTGGAACGGTTTATTGACGTAACATTGGCCAGCAAGGTGGAAGAGATGCTGGCCAATGAAGGAAAGGCCAGTGACAGGATTATTGCGGATGAAGATATCCTGGGATTGTTTGGGGTGCTTTGATGAAGAAGGTAGATGAAAATTTTCACACAATTTTAGCACTCACCTCTTGACAGTGCTAATAATATGTGCTATATTACAACTAGAACAAAACAAAAGTCATTTACTCTATGGATTTTGTTTTGGAATCAAGGATACGCAAATAGCGCATAATAATAGAAGCATTTACAAGGAGGAAAGAACTATGTTAGTACCAAGTATTTTCAACGCCAATCTCAGCAATGATTTTTTCAATGATTCTTTTGACCAGATGTTCCGGGACGCGTTCCGTTCCCCTTTCGGCAGCATGAACAGCGCATCCTATATGTCCACCGATATTCAGGATTTGGGAGATAAATACCAGCTGGAAGTGGAACTGCCGGGATATGAGAAGAATGATTTGAAAGCAGATTTGAAGGACGGCTATCTGACCATCTCTGCGGAGCGCAATATCAATAAAGAAGAGAAAGATGAAAAAGGTAAATTTGTACGCCGGGAGCGCTACATGGGAAGCTGCCAGAGAAGCTTTTTCGTAGGGAAAGATGTGCGGCAGGAGGACATTCACGCCAGCTTTGAGAACGGCATATTGAAACTCACCGTTCCAAAGAAAGAGCTCCCCGCAGTGGAAGAGAGGAAATACATTCCGATTAAATAAATACAGAACCCATAATAAATCCTGCCATGCACGGCCTGCCGTCCGGCGGGCCGCATGGCAGTCCTATTATGGGAGTCAGCGGCTTTACTTTCAGGCTTTCAGGCTGTCAGGAAATGAAATTTTTATTTCCTGACAGCCCCTTTTTCTGTTCCTGGCTTTTTCGGCTGAACTTTACTAATTTTTTATTTTTCTTGCAGGAACCCCTTTTTATTATGGGAAAATAGTTGTATAATAGGATATCGTAGCGCAAAGTTTCATGCAGCAGGCGAAAGAAAGGAGAATTCGATCATGGATATGGATATCAGAGAAGAAGATCTGAAGGAAATGTTTGAAGTTTCCAGACAGAAATTAGAAGAAGGCTTCCAGAAAAAAGATTTAGGCGCCATTCATGATGCAGCCATCAGTTTGTCGGAGATCACATATATGTTGGATTTTTTTAATGTTGAAATATAAAACTGCGAAGGGAAATTCCAGGTAAAGGAGAAGATAGATGAGTAAAGTCAGAACAAGATACGCGCCAAGCCCCACGGGAAAGATGCATGTGGGAAACTTGCGTTCCGCATTGTATGAGTTTTTAATTGCAAAGCATGAGGGCGGAGATTTTATGCTGCGGATCGAAGATACCGATCAGGAGCGTTTTGTGGAGGGAGCCACGGAGATTATTTACCGCACATTGGATAAGGCCGGATTAAAGCATGACGAAGGCCCCGACAAAGACGGGGGATTCGGCCCTTATGTGCAGAGTGAACGGATGCAGACCGGAATCTATATGAAATATGCCAAAGAATTAGTGGAAAAGGGAGAGGCTTATTATTGTTTCTGTGATAAGGAGCGCCTGGAGTCTCTGAAAACTGAGATTGTGGAAGGCAAGGAAATTATGATGTATGACAAACACTGCCTGTCCCTGTCCAATGAAGAAGTGGAGGCGAATCTGGCGGCAGGGAAGCCTTTCGTTATCCGCCAGAACATTCCCAAGGAGGGAACCACTACGTTCCATGATGAATTGTACGGGGATATTACGGTGGAAAATGCGGAATTGGACGATATGATTCTGATCAAATCTGACGGATATCCCACTTATAATTTTGCCAATGTGGTGGACGACCATACCATGAATATCACCCATGTGGTCCGGGGAAATGAATATCTGTCCTCTTCGCCCAAATATCAGCGTCTGTATGATGCTTTCGGCTGGGAGTCGCCGGTTTATATCCATTTGCCCCTGATTACCGATGAGAATCATAAAAAACTTTCCAAACGGAGCGGCCATGCTTCCTTTGAGGATTTGCTGGAACAGGGATTTGTGACAGAGGCAGTGGTGAACTTTATCGCTCTTTTGGGCTGGAGTCCGGAGGAAAACCGGGAGATCTTTTCTTTGGACGAGCTGATACAGGAGTTTGACTACCGCAGAATCAGCAAATCCCCTGCTGTGTTTGACATGGTGAAATTAAAATGGATGAACGGCGAATATTTAAAAGCCATGGATTTTGACCGATTTTATGAGATGGCAGAGCCTTATTTAAAAGATTTTGTAAAAAAAGACTACGACCTGAAGAAGATTGCGGCTATGGTGAAGACAAGAATCGAGATTTTTCCGGATATTGCGGAACATGTGGATTTCTTTGAGGCAGTGCCGGAGTATGACAGTTCCATGTATGCCCATAAGAAGATGAAAACCACGCCGGAATCTTCTCTTGAGGTATTGAGAGAACTTCTTCCGATCTTTGAGGCTCAGGAGGATTATTCCAATGACGCGCTCTATGAGACCCTCTGCAATTACGTCAAGGAAAAGGGATGCAAGAACGGCTATGCCATGTGGCCGGTGCGCACGGCGGTTTCCGGCAAACAGATGACGCCGGGCGGAGCTACGGAGCTGATGGAGGTGCTGGGCAAAGAAGAATCCCTGGCAAGGCTGAAAGCTGCCATTGCAAAACTGGAGAAGGAACTGTAATTTATGAGCTTAAACAAATCTCAGACAGAAGCGATCCAACATGCCGGCGGGCCCATGCTTGTATTAGCGGGCCCGGGGTCTGGGAAAACCACTGTCATCACACAACGGACCAAACATTTGATTGCCAGTCAGGGGATTGATCCATCCCGTATTCTTGTGATTACATTTACCAAAGCTGCCGCGTCAGAGATGAAGGAGCGTTTTCACCGCCTGATGGGGCCGAAGACTTATCCGGTTACCTTCGGCACCTTTCATGCCGTTTTTTTCCATATTCTGAAACATGCCTATGGATTTCACGGAGGCAATATTATCCGGGAAGAGCAGCGGTTTCAGTTTATGAAAGAAATTATCCAGAAAATGCGCCTGGAATACGAAGATGAAAATGAATTTGCCGGAGATTTGCTGGGGGAAATTTCTCTGATGAAAAATACGGGGGCGTCTCTGGAACATTACTATTCCAAAAACTGCGGCAAAGAGATTTTTGAACAGATTTACCAAAGCTATGACAGCAGAATGAAGAAAAGCCGTCTGATCGATTTTGACGATATGCTGGTGTACTGCTATGAACTGTTTGATCAGCGCAAAGACATCCTCTCGGCCTGGCAGAAGAAGTATCAGTATATTCTGATTGACGAATTTCAGGATATTAACCGCTTGCAGTTTGATATAGTAAAAATGATGGCGCTGCCGGAGAATAACCTCTTTGTGGTGGGAGACGATGATCAGTCTATTTACCGGTTCCGGGGCGCGAAACCGGAACTGATGCTGGGATTTGAAAAGTCATACCCCACAGCCAAACGGGTGCTTTTGGATGTCAATTACCGTTCCTGCCCCTCTGTGGTAGAATCTTCCCTGCGGCTGATTTCCCACAATACGGAGCGGTTTGACAAAAAAATACAGCCGGGGAACTGCCAGATGGGCCGGAAAGCGAAACAGGGAGTGAAATATTTTCTTTGGGAGAGCCAGAAGGAAGAAAGCAAAGCCATCATTGAGCAGATACTGGCGGACTGCAGGGCAGGGGGAAGCTACAATGACTGTGCGGTGCTGTTTCGCACCAACACCCAGCCAAGGCAGTTTATGTCCCAGCTTATGGCGTATAATATTCCTTTCCGCACCAAAGACAATATTCCCAATCTCTATGAGCACTGGATTGCCAGGGACATTCTAACCTACATACGGCTGGCGCAGGGAAGCCGCAGCCGGAAAGATTTTCTGCAGATCATGAACCGTCCCAACCGCTATATTACCAGAGACAGTCTGGAATACGATACCGTTGCCTTTGACGTCTGGGCAGAGTTTTTCTATGATAAAAAGCAGCATTGGGTGGCAGAGCGGATTGAACAGTTAGAGGGAGATCTGCGGGTACTGAGCAGAACGGGGCCCTATGCCGCCATCAATTATATCCGCATGGGAATCGGCTATGAGGAATATCTGAGAAATTATGCCGAATACCGCAGAATCAGTGAGGATAACCTGATAGAGGTACTGGACGAACTGCAGGAACAAGCCAGAGAGTTCCGCGCCTATGATGAATGGTTCGCCCACATGGAAGCATACACGAAAGAACTGCAGCGCCAGAAAAAACAGCAGGAAATGCTTGCGGAATGCCTTTCCCTTGCCACCCTTCACAGCGCAAAAGGGCTGGAATATAAAACCGTCCACATCCTGGATGTGAATGAAGAACTGATGCCCTACAAAAAAGCCGTCCTGGACGCTGATTTGCAGGAGGAACGCCGGATGTTTTACGTAGGCGTTACCAGAGCCAAAGAAAATCTCTACATCCACAGCGTCAAGAAATACAATGGAAGAGAAGTGGACGTCTCACGTTTTGTAGAAGAAATGCAGAGGAATCCTGCTCCAAAACATGTCTGAAATATGTGCCGGCGCAAGCTGCAGCGAACCTTGTATATTTCGATACACAAAAACTGCAGGCTTGCCCAGTTTGTGCGAAAGGGCAGGCCCGCAGTTTTGTCCGTCCAAAATAAAACATTCCTTGGGGACAACGCAGCTCATTGATTATTCATCATCTTCCAGCAAGGCGTCCCATTCCGCCTCATCCAAAAGTTCATCAAAGCAGTCGGAAACCGCCTCAAATTCTTCTTCATCCTCAATATTTTCCAGAGAAGGATTGCCGTCGTCATCTTCAAAATAACGATAGATAAAGACTTCCCCCTCTTCATTGTCATTGCCCTCTTCATCCAGCGGAAGCAGCACAATGTAATCCTGATCCTCCATTTCAAAGATTGTCAAGATCCGGCATTCCACTTCGGAATCATCGTCCATGGATAATGTGACGCGGATTTCATCACCGTCGTCGTCTGCCTCTAAGGCTTCCTGTAATGGCCGGGTATTTGGCTTGTTGCTCATGCAGTGTCTCCTTTCCTATATAATAGCCTGAATATAGAGTTCAGGATGTGTGGACAGATCCAGATAGGTAACAGCGGCGGTGCTGACTACAGGGCGGGAAAGAAACTGCCGGTTGATCATAATAATCTTTCCGGAAGAACCGTCGTTTAACAGCACGGAGTTGCCGATATACGTATCAATAATATGATGCAGGAAAGGCAGCAGATATTTGGTTTCGTACCGATCAAACCCTTTCCGCTCGAACGTGGCGATGACTTCAAAGGGGCAGATACCCTTCCGATAGCAGCGGTTGCTGGTCATTGCGTCATAGACATCGGCGATGGCAACGATTTTGGCGAAGTCTGAAATAGTATCCCCTTTCCGTCCGGCAGGATAACCGGAACCGTCGCAGCGCTCATGGTGCATAAGGACAGCAGAGCGGATCCGTTTATCTACCGGGCTGTTGCTGTCAGTCAGAATCTTCAGTCCAAGATTGGGATGTTCCTTTACATACCGGTACTCTTCCTCTGTTAAAGGCTCCGGCTTCGTAAGGATTTTGGGATCAATCAGGCATTTTCCGATATCATGGAGCAGCCCTGCCAGAGTCAGAGCTTCCAGATCTTCGCCGGTGATATCTACCCATTCTCCCAACATCCGGGAGATAATGGCCACATTGATGCAGTGGGCATAGGTAGTGTCGTCAATTTGGCGCATATTGTGCAGCATGTCAAAAACAGAAAGAGATGTCAGATGATTGGAATAGAGACTGCTGACCTGATTAAGAAGCGCATCGGGATCCAAAGGTTCTTTCTTATCGATTACTTGCTTGTAACAATCCTTCAGCATAGTGGTTTTCTTGTCATAATCCACTTTAAATTCATGGAATTTCCGGCTTTTCTTTACTTTCTGGGCATAAGTTTCCTGTTCTGCTTCCGGTGCGGAAGAGTCGTTGTCCAGCGAATCGTCGTTGATATCCTTTTCTGGAATAACCGTAATGCTTTCCACGCCATAAAATTCCAGATAAGTAATTTGCTGGGAAGTCAGTACGGTGTTTGCAGGGAAGAGAAGCTGCCCTGTCTTACTGTACACGGGTTCGGCAGTCACCATTCCTGCGGACAGATCTTTTGTAGCTGTTTTTATCATTATGGTTTCCCCCTTTATTGTGACAGCAGCAGATTCCCGTTTGAAGAGCCCTGTCATATAATATCTGATTCCATTAGAAATAGCATATCATATGCTGAGAAAAATTTCTACTGTGAGATAAAAAAATTCATAATTTTTGATTGACAAAGGCTTTTTTTGTGATATACTTTGATTATCAAAATATTTGAGAATTAAAAGGAGATTATAGAAATGTTTGAAAGAATGAAAGAAATTATTGCAGAGCAGTTAAGCGCAGAGGCAGATGGAATTACCCTGGAAACCTCCTTTAAGGATGACCTGGGCGCAGACTCCCTGGATTTGTTTGAACTGGTAATGGCATTGGAAGATGAGTATTCTGTGGAAATCCCTTCCGAAGATCTGGAGAAGCTTGCAACCGTGGGAGATGTGGTAGAATATTTGAAAGAAAAAGGTGTGGAATAAGAGATGGCGCAGTTTAAAACAAGAATTACAGATCTCTTGCAGATAGAAGTTCCTGTGATTCAGGGAGGAATGGCATGGGTGGCAGAGCATCATCTGGCAGCAGCGGTATCTGCCGCCGGCGGCCTTGGAATTATCGGCGCTGCCAATGCCCCTGCAGACTGGGTAAGAGACGAAATCCGTAAGGCAAGAGAACTGACAGAGAAACCAATCGGAGTAAATGTCATGCTTTTAAGCCCCTATGCAGAGGAAGTGGCTAAGGTGCTTGTGGAAGAGAGAGTTCCGGTGATTACCACAGGGGCAGGAAATCCCGGTAAATATATGGAAATGTGGAAAGCAGCCGGAGCGAAAGTGATTCCAGTAGTGGCAAGCGTGGCGCTGGCAAGGATGATGGAGCGCGGCGGCGCGGACGCAGTGATAGCGGAAGGAACGGAATCCGGCGGCCATATCGGCGCTGCCACTACCATGACGTTGGTGCCCCAGGTTGCGGACGCAGTTACAGTGCCGGTGATAGCAGCCGGCGGAATCGGCGACGGACGCGGCATGGCAGCGGCCTTTATGCTTGGAGCTGAGGCAGTGCAGCTTGGAACCAGGTTTGTGGTGGCCAAAGAATCGATCTGTCATCCGAATTATAAAGAGCGGATTATTAAGGCCAAAGATATTGATTCCGCAGTGACAGGGAGAAGCCATGGGCATCCCATCCGTCAGCTCCGCAACCAGATGACAAAGGAATACATACAGAAAGAACAGGAAGGCGTCCCCTTTGAGGAACTGGAGCTTTTAACGGTAGGTTCCCTGCGCAATGCGGTGATAGAGGGAGATGTGAAACACGGAACTGTGATGGCAGGGCAGATTGCGGGAATGATCAAGAAAGAGCAGACCTGTCAGGAGATTGTAGAAGAAATTGTGAGAGAAGCACAGAATTTGATGCAAGGAGTATAAGATGAGAAAAATTGCGTTTATTTTTCCAGGCCAGGGGGCTCAGTACACTGGCATGGGAAGAGATTTTTATGAGAATTTTGACAGGGCAAAAGAAGTTTTTGCCATTGCAGGGAAAGTATCCGGCAGATCCATGGAGGAACTGATTTTCCGGGAAAACGAAGATCTTCATATTACAAAATATACACAGATTGCAATGCTGACAGTGGAACTTGCCATTTTAAGAGTACTGGAAGAAAAAGGCGTGACCTCTTTTGTAAATGCAGGTTTAAGTTTAGGAGAATACGCGGCATTGACAGCTTCCGGCGGATTGAGTATCCGCGATGCTCTGGAACTTGTGGTAAAGCGCGGAAAGTTTATGCAGGAAGCGGTTCCCGCAGGCGGAGCCATGACGGCCGTGATGGGCCTTGAAGCAGAGACAGTGGAGCGGATTTGCGAAGAGACAAAAGGAATCGTATCTGTGGCAAATTACAACTGTCCGGGACAGATTGTAATCAGCGGAGAAGAAAAGGCTGTCGGCCAGGCGGCAGAGAAGATGAAAGAAGCCGGCGCAAAACGCTGCATGCCCTTAAAAGTCAGCGGGCCTTTCCACACCAGTATGCTGGAAGAAGCCGGAAAGAAACTGGCAGAGGAATTAGAGCATGTGGCGGTGGGAGAGCTTACTGCCCCTTATATCTCCAACGTGACAGCAGAATATGTGCTGGATCGGGAAGAAGTGAAGGGACTGCTGCAGCGGCAGATTTCTTCTCCGGTACGCTGGCAGCAGAGCATAGAATTGATGGCGGCAGAAGGCGTGGATACCTTTATTGAGATCGGGCCGAAGAAAACACTGTCCGGTTTTCTGAAAAAAATTGTGCCCCAGCTTGACAGCTATCATGTGGAAACTGTGGAAGATATGGAGAAGCTTCTGGAAATACTGAAAACAGATGTGAAATAGGGAGGCTGGAATTTGTATGAGGTTAGAAGGAAAGACAGCTTTGGTTACCGGAGCTTCCCGAGGCATCGGCAAGGCCATCGCCTTGAAGCTGGCCCAAGAGGGAGCTATGGTAATTGTGAATTATAACGGTTCCAAAGAGGCAGCCCAGCAGGTGGCGGCCGAAATCATGGAAAAGGGCGGCAAAGCGGAAGTCTTTGGGTGCAGCGTGTCGGATCCCCAGGCGGTGGAAGCTATGATGAAGCAGATTATCTCAGAGCGCAAGCGTCTGGATATTTTGGTGAACAATGCCGGAATTACCAGAGATAACCTGATTCTTAAAATGAAAGAAGAAGAATTTGACGCAGTGTTGGATACGAATTTAAAGGGCGTATTCCATACCTCCAAACATGCGGCAAGACAGATGTTAAAGCAGAAATCAGGATGTATCGTAAATATTTCCTCCATTTCCGGTATTTTGGGCAATCCGGGCCAGACCAATTATGCCGCTTCCAAGGCAGGAGTCATCGGATTTACCAAGTCTTTGGCCAGGGAGCTGGCCTCCAGGGAAATCCGCGTCAACGCGGTGGCGCCCGGTTTTATTGAGACAGAGATGACAGAGAAGCTGCCGGATTCAGCCCTGGAGGCCGGCAAAGCCCAGATTCCTTTCGGACGGTTCGGCAAAGCCCAAGAGGTGGCGGAGGCGGTTTGCTTTTTGGTTTCTGAGGAAGCTTCTTATATTACCGGCCAGGTATTGCAGGTAGACGGCGGCATGGGAATGTAGGGCTGCAGCAATGACCAGATTCCGGGAAGATGCGGTATTGCGGACAGGCGGCGGCCAGGGAAGGAGAGAGAATGAAGAGAGTTGTAGTTACCGGCATGGGCGCCATTACGCCCATTGGATTAAATACAGAAGAGTTTTGGGAAAGCTTGAGGGAAGGGAAAACAGGATTTGGCGAGATCACCCAGTTTGACACTGCCGAGTTCAAAGTAAAAGTGGCGGCAAGCGTTAAAGGCTTTGAAGGAAAAAATTATATGGATGTGAAATCAGCCAAACGTATGGAATTGTTCTGCCAGTACGCCGTTGCGGCGGCAAAAGAAGCATTGGAGCAGTCCGGCATTCAGATGGAGCAGGAAGATCCTTACCGGGTAGGCTGCGCCATCGGTTCCGGCGTGGGAAGTCTGCAGGCTTTAGAACGGGAGCACAAAAAATTGCTGGATCGGGGGCCGGGCAGAATCAATCCTCTGCTGGTTCCTTTGATGATTACCAATATGGCGGCAGGCAATGTCTCCATCCAATTTGGATTAAAAGGAAAAAGCCTGAATGTGGTAACCGCCTGCGCCACCGGCACCCACTCCATCGGAGAGGCGTTCCGCACCATTCAGGCAGGAGATGCGGACGTGATGGTGGCCGGCGGGACGGAAAGTTCCATCACTCCCATTGGAATCGGCGGATTTACGGCATTGACCGCATTATCTTCCAGCAATGATGTGAACCGATGTTCCATTCCCTTTGACAAAGACCGCAGTGGATTTGTGATGGGAGAGGGAGCCGGCATTGTGGTATTGGAAGAATTAGAACATGCCAGAAAGCGGGGCGCTCATATTCTGGCGGAACTGGCAGGATACGGAGCCACCAGCGACGCTTATCACATTACTTCTCCGGCAGAAGACGGCATGGGGGCGGCTGTGGCCATGAAGAATGCTGTCAGGGACGCAGGAGTGTCGCCGGAAGAAATAGAATATATCAATGCCCATGGAACCAGCACCCACCACAACGATCTGTTTGAGACAAGAGCCATCAAACTGGCCTTTGGGGAACATGCGTATCAGATGAAAATCAATTCCACCAAATCCATGATCGGGCATCTGCTGGGAGCAGCCGGCGCAGTGGAAGTCATCGCCTGCATTCTGCAGATGCAGCATGACTATATCCACGCAACTGTGGGACTGCAGGAATCTGAAGAAGAATTAGATCTGGATTATATGAAAGGAAATGGAATAGACAAAAAATTTAATTATGCTTTAACAAATTCACTGGGATTTGGCGGGCATAATGCCAGCCTCCTTTTGAAAAAGTTTGAAGAACAGGAGTAACGATATGGAATTTGATAATCTTGTGAAATTAATACAGGCAGTTTCCGAATCTGAACTGACCCGATTCTCTTACGAAGAAAACGGGGTTTCCATTTCCATGAAAAAGGATAAGAAGCAGAAGCTGGTCACCATCAATAATGTGGCGGAAACAGCGGGCAGCGGACTTCCGGTTCTTACAGCGGCAGAAGCGCCGGCGGGAAACGCCGATATCAGCGGCCAGGCAGAAGGAAATATTGTAAAATCTCCCCTGGTGGGCACCTTCTACAGCGCCCCTGATCCGGAATCCGAGCCCTTTGTGAAGGTGGGAGATCCTGTGTCCAAAGGCCAGGTGCTTGGAATTGTGGAAGCGATGAAACTGATGAATGAGATTGAGAGTGATTACGACGGAATCGTCAGGCAGATTCTGGTCTCTAATGAAGATGTGATTGAATACGGCCAGCCGCTGTTCGTCATTGGATAGCTTTTCATTTCAGGAAAATCAGATCATATATGAAATCAGGAGGGACTGTTATGTCATTGATGGGAACCAGGGAGATTATGGAAATTATTCCTCATCGCCAGCCGTTTTTGCTGATCGATACCATAGAAGAGTTAGAACCGGGGAAGCGGGCGGTCGGAAAGAAATGCGTTACCTATAACGAACCGTTTTTTGCCGGCCATTTTCCGGGGGAACCGGTTATGCCGGGCGTGCTGATTGTAGAAGCGCTGGCCCAGACCGGAGCGGTTGCCATTTTGAGCCAGCCGGATTTTAAGGGGAAGACTGCCTATTTCGGAGCCATCAACAATGCCCGATTTAAGCAGAAGGTAGTCCCGGGAGATGTGCTGACGCTGGAGCTGGAAATCGTAAAGCAAAAAGGGCCGGTAGGCATGGGAAGCGCAAAGGCGATGGTAGACGGGAAAGTGGCCGTAACTGCAGAACTTACCTTTGCCGTGAATTAGCCTTTGCCAGGATTAGCCCGAATTTTCATTGGCTTAAGGACTGCCTGTGAAAAGCGTAGGCTATATAAAAATGAAAAGTTAAAGGAGCATTTCATATGTTTCAGAAAATATTGATTGCCAACCGGGGAGAAATCGCCGTGCGGATTATCCGTGCCTGCAGGGAGATGGGAATCCTTTCCGTCGCGGTCTATTCAGAGGCAGATCGGGAATCGCTGCATACACAGCTTGCGGACGAAGCAGTCTGTATCGGAAAAGCTCCGGTGGCAGACAGCTATCTGAATATGGAGCGCGTCTTAAGCGCGGCCATTGCCACCAAAGCCCAGGCAATCCATCCGGGATTTGGATTTTTGTCAGAAAATGAACATTTTGCAGCCATGTGTGAAAGCTGCGGCATTGCATTTATCGGGCCCTCCGGCGATATCATCGGAAAGATGGGGAACAAATCACAGGCAAGGCTGACCATGATGGAAGCGGGAGTTCCGGTAGTTCCGGGGACAAAGGAGCCGGTATATGACTGGGAGCGGGGCTTGGAGCTTGCGAAAGAGATTGGATTTCCGGTGATGATTAAAGCTTCCTCCGGAGGCGGCGGAAAAGGAATGCGGATTGCTGCGGACCTTTCGGAATTTGAGAATCATTTTCGGCTGGCCCAGCAGGAATCCATCAATGCCTTTGGGGACAATACCATGTATATTGAAAAATATATCCAGGAGCCCAGGCATATTGAGATACAGATTCTTGCGGATAAATTCGGGACTGTGCTCTGGTTAGGAGAGCGGGACTGTTCCATTCAGAGGCGGCATCAGAAGATGTTAGAAGAATCCCCCTGCGCCATTATGACAGAAGAACTGCGCCGGCGCATGGGCGAGACAGCGGCTCTGGCAGCAAAAGCCGCTCATTATGAGAATGCGGGGACCATAGAATTTTTACTGGATAAACACAAGAATTTTTATTTTATGGAGATGAATACCAGAATACAGGTGGAGCACCCGGTGACTGAGATGGTAACGGGAATTGACCTGGTGAAGGAACAGATCCGAATTGCGGCGGGAGAGCCGCTTCATCTGCGCCAGGAAGATATCGCGCTTAAGGGCCATGCCATTGAATGCCGGATCAATGCGGAAGATCCCGAACGGAATTTTATGCCTTGTCCGGGAACGGTAAAGGATCTGCATTTTCCGGGAGGAAACGGAGTACGCATTGAATCCGCTTTGTATAACGGATATACGATCCCGCCTTTTTACGACTCCATGGTGGCCAAAGTGATTGTCCACGGCGAGGATCGGGCGGACGCCATCCGGAAAATGCGCAGCGCGCTGGGGGAAGTGGTAGTGGACGGAATCACCACCAATCTGGATTTCCAATATGATATGTTAAGTCATCCGGTATTTTTGTCAGGGAATATCAATACAAATTTTATTCCGGAATATTATGAATCACAGGAAAGTAGGGAAATAGATGCTGAAGTTTAAGAAGACCGGTTCTGTGTTTACCTCTGCAAAAGAACCCTCCGTGCCGGAAGGATTATGGATCAAATGCGAAGGCTGCGGAGAGCTTCTCTACAAGGAGGATGTACGGCAGAACCATTATGTTTGTTATAAATGCGGAAAATATTTCCGTGTCAGCACGAAGAAACGTCTGCGCATGGTGGCGGATAAAGGCACTTATGAGAAATGGGAGGAAGGGATTGAAAATAATGATCCCCTGAATTATCCGGAATATCAGGAGAAAATAACTTCTCTGAAAGAGCGTTACCGGATTGATGAGGCTGTGACCTGCGGCAAATGCACCATTCACGGAGAGCCGGCTGTAGTCTGCGTCTGCGACGGACGTTTTTTGATGGGAAGCATGGGCTATGTGGTAGGGGAGAAAATTACCAGGGCCGTGGAACGGGCCACTGAAGAATATCTGCCAGTCATTATTTTTACCTGCTCCGGCGGAGCCAGAATGCAGGAGGGAATGATTTCCCTGATGCAGATGGCTAAGACCTCTGCCGCGCTGAAACGTCACTCTAAGGCAGGGCTTCTCTATGTTTCGGTTCTCACAGATCCCACCACCGGAGGGGTTACCGCCAGCTTTGCCATGCTGGGAGACATTATTCTGGCAGAACCTGGGGCGCTGGTAGGATTTGCAGGCCCCAGGGTAATTGAGCAGACCATACGCCAGAAACTGCCGGAAGGGTTTCAGCGGGCGGAATTTCTGCTAGAGCATGGATTGATTGACAATATTGTAGAGCGGGAAGATTTGAAAGAAACTCTGGCAAAGCTGATTGTGATGCACAGGCGGGTGGAGCCGAAAGAGGCGTTGATTCCAAACCGCAGAAAACACGCCAGGGAAATTGACAGCCTGAAACGTTATGACAAAACCTCCGCCTGGGAACGGGTTTTGCGCGCAAGGGCCCAGGACAGACCAGGGGCCCTTCAATATATTCAGGAGATTTTTACTGATTTTACAGAACTTCACGGGGATCGCCACTTTGCGGACGACGGGGCCGTGGTGGGCGGAATCGGATATCTGGACGGCTGCCCGGTGACAGTGATTGGGCAGCAGAAGGGCAAAAACACCAGAGAAAACATTACCAGAAATTTCGGGATGCCCTCTCCGGAAGGATACCGGAAAGCGCTGCGTCTGATGAAACAGGCGGAAAAGTTCCGCCGCCCCATTATCTGTTTTGTGGACACGCCGGGAGCTTTCTGCGGCATGGAAGCAGAAGAGCGGGGACAGGGGGAAGCCATTGCGAGAAACCTTTTTGAAATGTCGGATCTGACAGTTCCTGTCTTAAGCATTGTCATCGGAGAAGGCGGCAGCGGCGGCGCCCTTGCCCTTGCAGTAGGGAATGAGGTGTGGATGATGGAGAATTCCACCTATACCATTCTCTCTCCGGAAGGATTTGCTTCCATTATGTGGAAAGACGCGTCCCGGGCGCCGGAGGCGGCTGAACAGATGCGGGTGACAGCGCAGGATCTAAAGGAATTGGGAATTATTGAAAAGGTAATTCCAGAGCCGCAACCGGCAAATTCCCAGAATGCGGCAAAGATTGCAGGGACTATGCAGGAGGAAATCCGCAGATTTCTCCATCAGTATCTGCCCATAGAGGGAGAGACGCTGGCAAAGCAGCGGTATGAACGGTTCCGGAATATGTGACATCAATTTGGCAAAACCTGAGCTGAAAAAACTTTTGAAAAATCACGGAACAGATTTAGTCAAACAGGAGGAAATCATGAGCAGATCATTGATAATCAGAGATTTAAAGGCAGAGATTCCTGTCATACAGGGAGGCATGGGCGTAGGGGTCAGTTTAGCCGGGCTGGCCGGAGCTGTGGCAAAATGCGGCGGGATAGGGATTATTTCCACGGCCCAAATTGGGTATCAGGATCCGGAATTTGATCAGCATCCCATTGAGTCCAATCTAAAGGCTATCAAAACCCAGATCAGCCGCGCCAAAGAGATAGCGGAAGGCGGAATTGTGGGAGTGAATATTATGGTGGCCACGAAACGGTACGAGGATTATGTCCGGGCCGCTGCCGAAGCCGGCGCGGACCTGATTATCTCCGGCGCGGGCCTGCCTGTCAGCCTTCCTGGGTTCATCGGATCCTCTGGGGCAAAGATAGCGCCTATTGTATCTTCCCTGAAGTCAGCGTCAGTCGTCTGCAGGCTGTGGGACCGGAAATACAGCCGGTGCCCGGATCTTGTCGTCATTGAAGGGCCCAAGGCCGGCGGCCATCTGGGTTTTTCTCTGGAGGAATTGGGGCGTATTCAGGAAGAGGACTATGAGACGGAGATCAAAGAGATCATAGAACTGGTGGGTCAGTACAGCAAGAAGTATCAGTACCATATTCCGGTGGTTGTGGCCGGCGGGATATATGACGGGAAGGATATGAAACATATGCTGGAACTGGGCGCGGACGGCGTTCAGGTGGCTACCCGCTTTGTGACGACCTGGGAATGCGACGCCAGCCAGGCATACAAAGACGCCTATCTTCGGGCAGGAAAAGATGAGATTCAAATTGTAAAAAGTCCGGTGGGCATGCCGGGGCGGGCCATCCGCAATTCCTTTATCCGGAAAATGGAGGAGCAGGCAGTCCAAAAGGAAGAGGCAATTTCCGGCGCGCCGCATAACCGGAAATGCCATCAATGCCTGGAAAAGTGCAATCCCAGCGAAATTCCCTATTGTATCACAGACGCATTGATCAATGCGGTTAAAGGAAATACAGAACATGGCCTGGTATTCTGCGGTGCCAATGCATGGCGGGCAGAGAATATGGAACATGTTTCTGATATCATGAAAGAATTCTCAGAATATTTGTAAAGACAATTGTAACATAAACAGCGCAGAAAATAAAAACTCCTGGAAAAATATCTTTCCAAAATCCTTAGAAATTGCTATAATGAAAAAGAAGCATAGAAATTGTTCGAAAACCCGTTTCCGTACAGCAAGTTTTTAGACGGGACGGGAAAGAGACAGGACGTTACAGAAAGAGAAAGAGACATCAAGGGAGGCATATATGAATTTTCAAATCTGTTCCGGAAATCAGGAAGAAATAGGCGTAACTAAGAAGAAGGACATCATTTCATTTTCCAGACAGGCGGCGAGAAATTCTATCTGCTATCTGCTGCTATATCCCAAAGATAACAGTCCGGCTCTGAAGATTCCTATGAAAACCCAGGGAAATTGTGATACAGTGTACACAGTTGGAATTCAGGGATTAGACTGGAAGAATTATGACTACAATTTTGAAATAAACGGAGAAGAAGTAACGGATCTTTATGCCCGTAAAATTACAGGGAGGGAGGTCTGGGGGGATGAAGCCCGCAGACCGAAAGAACAAAACAGCGAACCGTTTGTTCCGCAGAAAGAAAAGCGGAAGCTGGAACAGCTGCAGGGGAAAGGTATTCTGGCAGAGAAGAGAAAGCAAGAAGAAAATCGTCTGGGAAAAGTAAAAGGCTCATTTTACTTTTCGGATTTTAAATGGAAAGATAAGGCGTATCAAGGGGTTAAAAAAGAAGATATGGTAATTTATAAGCTCCATGTCCGCGGGTTTTCCATGGGAATGCAGGGAAACAGCAGCCGGCGGGGAACGGTGGAAGCAGTGGAGCGGAAGCTGGATTATCTCAAGGGGCTTGGAATTACAACGCTTCTGTTTATGCCAATGTATGAATTTGAGGAAATCCTTTTGCTGGATAAAAGCAAACAGCAGACTCAGCCAAAAGATTTGATTAACTGTTGGGGGTACACAGTGGGAAGCTATTTTGCGCCGAAAGCTTCCTATCTGGGCAAAGGAAATAATCCGGATAATCTGAAACGGCTGATTCAGAAGATGCATGAAAAACAAATGGAGTGCATCTTGGAGTTTTATTTTCCCAAAAAAATAAATCCTCATTTAATTATTGATGTATTGCGTTATTGGCGCAAAGAATATCATGCAGACGGATTTCGGCTGTTGGGCTGTCCGCCGGCGGCGGAATTATTGGCCCAGGACAGCAGACTGAGCGGCTGCAAGCTGTTTTTTGACGGATTTTCAGAGGAACTGGCCGGGGATAACCAGCGGTTCGGACCGGAACTGTTCACTTATAATGAAGAATTTCTCTACGAGACGCGCAAAATCTTAAACCATCAGGGCGGCAGCATTTATGAGTTTGCCTGTCAGATGCGCAGGCAGCAGGAATGCCAGGGCTATGTGAATTTTATTGCGGAGAACAATGGATTTACCCTTTGGGATGTGTTTTCCTATGAACACAAGCACAATGAGCAGAACCGGGAAGAAAACAGGGACGGAAATGACTGGAACTGCAGTTCCAACTGCGGGCAGGAAGGAATCAGCCGCAGGCGTCAGGTGAATGAACTGCGCAAGCGTCAGGTGAAGAACGCTCTTGCCGTCATTTTTCTGGCCCAGGGAATTCCCATGCTCTGGATGGGAGATGAATGCGGCAACAGTCAGAATGGAAATAACAACGCATACTGCCAGGATAATGCAATCGGCTGGAAGGACTGGAGACGGACAGCCGCAAGCCGTCAGCTGATTTCCTATGTGGAGAAGCTTTCCGGGCTCAGACGGGAGTATCCCATGCTGCGCAGTCCTCATCCCTTTCAGCTTCAGGACTACGGCAATCAGGGCTGCCCGGATCTGTCTTATCACAGCGACGGGGCATGGAAGATGGACTTTAGCATGAACCGGGGGTTTCTCGGCATGTACTATTTCGGCGCCTATGCAGGGAAGAAAGAGAATCTGTATGTGGCCTGGAATTTTCAGACAGTTTCCCAGAAATTCGCTCTTCCGGGCGGAATGAAATGGAAGCTTCTGCTGAATACGGCGGCAGAGCCGGCAGTATTAGAACAGCCGGAAGAACTGGGGCATATCCGGGAATTTCAAGTCGAAGAACATTCTGTCTGTCTGCTGCGGGGAGAGGCGTTTTCAGAAGAGAAGCCGCGCAGAAGGAGAAAAAAGGCGGCAGAACCTGCAGAAAATGCCCGAGAAGAAAGAAAACAGCAGAATCTGCAGAAGGCGCGAAAGGAGAAAAGCAATGGAGGAACGTAAATTTGGCCTCAGCGGCTTTGCCCTGAAGTGGATAGCCATGATCAGTATGCTGATTGATCATACCGGCGCCGTGCTGTTTCCCCAATATATTCAGATGCGTATGATTGGAAGGCTGGCTTTTCCCATCTACTGCTTTCTGCTGGTGGAGGGAGCCGTGCATACCAGCGATATCCGCAAATATGAGATACGGCTGCTGCTGTTTGCTTTGGCGTCAGAGCTGCCCTTTGATCTGGCCTTTTATACCAGAGTGGATTTCCGGCACCAGAACGTATTCTTTACGCTGTTTTTAGGCCTGGTGGTGGTGGAACAGTACCAGAAACGCAGGCAGAAATTAAGTTCATTTTTAATTTTTATTGCAGCCATGGTTCTTTCGGAGGTTATGCATACAGATTATAGCGCAGCCGGAATTGTCTTTATAGTGTTATTTTATCTCTTATACCAATATAAGACAGGAAAACAGGCTGTCTTTGCGGCGGCCAATTTCCTGATGTACGGAACCAGCGTACAGGCGTATGCAGGACTGGCGGCACTGCCCATGCTGCTCTATAACGGAAAGCGGGGGCCGTCTATGAAATATTTCTTCTATGTATTTTATCCGCTGCATTTGCTGATCCTTTGGCTGATATGTAGAATCATGTATTAATTTGTGACAGGAGTGTGAGAAAATGAAGGCATGGGAGCATTTCAAGACCATCAATCATCATAAGATGCTGGTAATGAAAGGCTGTTTTAAGGTGGGTCTGTACCGGCAGGGGCTGCTGCATGATTTATCAAAATATACGCCTACAGAGTTCTTGGTGGGCTGTAAGTATTTCCAGGGCAATTTAAGCCCCAATAACATGGAACGGAAGGAACGGGGATATTCTTCCGCATGGCTGCACCACAAGGGCAGAAACAAACATCATATGGAATACTGGATCGATTACGGCATCGGAGAGAAAAAGGGTATGACGGGCATGAAGATGCCCATCAAATATGTGGTGGAAATGTTTATTGACCGGATGTCCGCTTCTAAGAATTACCAGAAAGAAAATTATACAGACAGCAGTCCGCTGGAATACTACGAGAACGGCAAGTCATTCCATATGCTCCACCCGGATACCAGAATCCTGTTGGAGCGGCTGCTGCGTATGCTGGCGGAGCACGGAGAAGATTACACCTTCCGCTACATTAAAAAAGTGGTGTTAAAGCGAAAAGATTACGGCAGAAAATCATAAAAACTGATTTGTTTCCCGCTGGTAATAATAACCAATGGCAGAAAGGGAAGCGGTCAGCTCTTCCTGGGAAATACTGCAGCTTTTGCAGAATTCTTCCAGAGAAGGGTACTGATCCCTGAGCTTTGTATTGACAAAACTCAGTAAAATCACCGGATCTTTGGGCAGATTCATGATGTTCACCTCCTGAAATAAATGAATTTTAAGACACGCACTAACATCTTACCATACTATTTTCCGATTGGAAAGGCACTTCAAAGCTTGATTTTTCATAGAATGTAATAAATCAGCTTAGAGGTGCTTTTTTTGAAAACATTTTTGATGCCGCTGAATGCCGAGGAAGAAAAATATTATCTGGAAGAAATGAAAGAGGGCAGCCTTGAAGCTAGAAATACCCTGATCGAACGAAACTTAAGACTGGTGGCGCATATATCCAGAAAATACCAAAATGGGGATGAGGATATGGAAGATTTGATTTCCATCGGAACCATCGGACTGATCAAAGCCATCTCCACCTTCAATTACGAGCGGGGCAACCGGCTTGCCACCTATGCCGCCCGCTGCATCGACAATGAACTTTTGATGTATTTCAGGGGGAAGAAAAAAACTTCCCGGGAAGTGTCCTTGTATGAGCCAATCGGGACAGACAAAGAAGGAAATCAGATTAATTTACTGGATGTGGTAGAGAGTATGGATCGGGACATCTTTGAAGTGATTGAGCTGAAAGGGAATACGAGAAAAGTTTATGAAATGATTCCGAAGGTATTAAATGGCAGAGAGCGGGAAATTATCGAGTGGCGGTACGGCCTGTATAACCGCAAGCCGGTGACGCAGCGGGAAATCGCGGATAAACTGGGGATTTCCCGTTCCTATGTGAGCCGGATAGAAAAACGGGCGCTGGAAAAGTTAAAATCGTGCTTTGAATAAAAGAAATGAGTAAAAGATCCAAAATCTCTTGCAGAAGCAAAAGAAACGTGTTATGCTAGGCTTATCTTTTTTCAAAGGGCGTATCTGCCCGGATTCCCAACCAGCACAAAGGGAGGTATTTTGTACAGTATTGTGTCGACGGCCATCGTCTGCGGAATTCAGAGCGTACTGATTCAGGTGGAAGCAGACGTGTGCGATGGAATGCCCGCATTTGAAATGGTGGGCGTATTGTCCTCTGAGGTAAAAGAGGCCAGAGAGCGGGTAAAAGCGGCAGTGAGAAACAGCGGGATTCGTCTGGCACCCAAAAAGGTTACGGTAAACCTGTACCCGGCAGATATCCGCAAAACGGGAACCAGTTTTGACCTGCCCATTGCCCTTGCCGTGCTGGCGGCTCACGGCAGGATTCCTCAGGAATGCCTGGAGGACATTTTATTTGCGGGAGAAATCAGCCTGAACGGGGAAGTCCGCGCTGCCAGCGGAATTCTCCCTATGGCGCTTGCCGCCAAAGAGGAAGGGAAACAGACCGTCTGTGTTCCCAGAGAAAATGTAAAGGAAGCCAAAATCGTAAAGGGGATGACCATCCTGCCGGCAGACAGCCTGAATCAGGTCATCGGCATGTTAGAAGAATTTGCCAGATCGCCGGAGCAGTTTCAAAAGAGTAATATTATAGAAGAAACAGGGCAGGATATTTCATGTTCGGATTCGGACTTTGCGGGAATCCATGGACAGAAAGTGTTAAAGCGCGCCTGTGAAATAGCTGCGGCAGGCAGGCACCATATGCTGATGATAGGGGCGCCGGGATCCGGAAAGACCATGGCGGCCCGGGCTGCCGCAACCATTTTGCCGCCTATGACGGAAGAGGAAGCGTTGGAATTGGCCAAGATTTACAGCGTCAGCGGAAGATTCGGGCAGCGGGAAAATAATTTCAGGACAAGGCCTTTTTGCAGCCCCCATCATACCATCAGCGTGGCGGGGCTTGCCGGCGGCGGCGCAGTGCCCAAGCCCGGAGAGCTGAGCCTGGCCCACAAGGGCATATTATTTCTGGACGAGCTGACAGAATTTAAACGAGAAGTGCTGGAAGCGCTGCGCCAGCCTTTAGAAGAGAAAATCATCCGGTTAGTAAGGAGCAGCGGCGTCTATTGCTATCCGGCGGATATTATGCTGATTGGAGCCATGAATCCCTGCGGCTGCGGCCATTATCCCGACCGGGACCGGTGCACCTGCTCTGCAGCGGTGATTGAGCGTCACTTAAATAAGCTGAGCCGTCCGCTGCTGGATCGGGTGGATCTTACCGTAGAGGTGAAACGGCTGCCCCTTTCCGAGATTCTTTCCAAAGAACCGGAGGAAACCTCCGAAGCGGTACGGGAACGGGTCTGGCAGGCCCAGAAGGTGCAGAGCCGCCGTTTTGGGGGCAGCGGCATCTTCTATAACAGCCAGATACCAGTGTCCTGTATCGGGGAATTCTGCCCCCTGGAACCGGAAGCAGGCCAAACGCTGCAGGAGGCCTTCGAACGGCTGGAAATGAGCGCCCGGGGATATTACCGGACTATCCGGGTGGCCAGAACAATAGCGGATCTGGAGCATTCGGAAAAAATTTGCCGCAGACATATTATGGAAAGCCTGATTTACCGGGAAATGGACAGAAAGCTGTGGGAACTATGAGGAACCGTTATGAGTTCTGGTTTTGCGCCCTTCCTTCCATCTCCGGCAGAAAGAAAATCCATATGAAGGGCATATTTCCGGAGGCGGAAGAGATTTACCGAAGGAATCCGAAAGAACTGCAGAAAAGATGCGGATTAACGGACAAAGAGAAGGCTGTTTTGTCGGAAGGCCAGAAATTGACAGCGGCTGAATTGGATGAAAACATGGCGGATTGTATACAAAAAGGCATTAATCTGATATGTTTTGAGGACAGGGAGTATCCCAGCCGGCTAAGGCACATCTATAATCCTCCCTACAGCCTGTATGTCAGAGGCGGTCTTCCCAGGGAGTCAGCTCCCGCTGTTGCAGTAATAGGAGCCAGAAATTGTTCTGTCTACGGGACAAGGACAGCGGAACGGATCGGCATGCAATTGGCAGAGCGCGGAGTATCTGTGATCAGCGGAATGGCCTTAGGGATTGACGGCGCGGGCCATCGGGGCGCCCTTCGGGCACTGAGAGCCGGCGGAACAAAAGACGCGGAACAGAACTCAGAGGGACGCCGTACAGGAAGGACTTACGGAATTCTGGGCTGCGGCGCGGATATCTGTTATCCCGCCGGCCACAGGGAATTATATGAGGAATTGATAAGACAGGGAGGCGTGATTTCTGAATATCCGCCGGGCGTAAGCCCAAGGGCTATGTTTTTCCCCCAGAGGAACCGGATTATCAGCGGCCTTTCCGACGGCGTGATTGTGGTGGAGGCCAGGGAGAAAAGCGGTGCGCTGATAACGGCAGATTTTGCCCTGGAGCAGGGAAAAGAAGTCTACGGAGTGCCCGGAAGGATTTCAGATTCGCTGAGCCAGGGCACAAACCGGCTGCTCCGCCAGGGCGCAGGAATTTTTTTGTCGGTGGAAGACTTTTTGAAAGAAATGGATATTTTTACAGCTTTTATAGAAGCTTCTGATAAAAAACCGAAATTATCACTTGAAAAATCAGAAAGGTTGGTGTATAGTTGTCTGGATTTAAGTCCAAAAAATCTGGACATGCTTTTAGCGGAAACCATGTTTTCTTTCCCGGAGCTTATGGAAAATCTGGAATCTCTGAGGAAGAAAGGATGTATACTGGAAGTATATCATAATTATTATATCAGGTCAGAACTTTCTGACTTCCCATAAAGGATAATTAAAGGAGCAGGCACATGGCAAAATATCTTGTAATCGTGGAATCACCGGCAAAGGTGAAGACAATCAAAAAATTTCTTGGAAAGAATTATGAAGTGGCGGCTTCCAACGGACATGTGAGGGATTTACCCAAGAGCCAGCTTGGAATAGACGTGGAACATGATTATGAACCCAAATATATCACCATACGGGGAAAAGGAGACATTCTTGCCAATCTTCGGAAGGAAGTAAAAAAAGCAGAGAAAGTATATCTGGCAACGGACCCTGACCGGGAGGGAGAAGCCATCTCCTGGCATTTGTCCAAAGCGCTGAAATTGGAAGATAAGCACGTATACCGGATCAGCTTCAACGAGATCACCAAAAACGCGGTGAAGACTTCTTTGAAACAGGCCAGGGAAATCGACATGAACCTGGTGGACGCCCAGCAGGCCAGGCGCATGCTGGACCGCATGGTGGGCTACCGGATCAGCCCCTTGCTGTGGGCAAAGGTCAAACGGGGCTTAAGCGCAGGGCGGGTTCAGTCTGTGGCCCTTAGGATTATCTGCGACAGAGAAGAGGAGATCAATGCCTTTATTCCGGAAGAATACTGGACGCTGGATGCGCAGCTTGCGGTTCCCGGAGAGAAAAAAGCCCTTTCCGCCAAATTTTACGGAGACGAAAAGGGGAAGCTGACCATAAGTTCCAGAGAAGAGATGGATCGGGTCTTAAAGAAGCTGGAAAAAGAGAATTATCGGGTGCTGGATGTAAAGAAAGGAGAGCGGACCAGAAAGGCCCCGCTGCCCTTTACCACCAGCACGCTTCAGCAGGAAGCAGCCAAGACACTGAATTTTTCCACTCAGAAAACTATGCGCCTGGCTCAGCAGCTCTATGAAGGCGTAGACATTAAGGGCCAGGGAACCGTAGGTATTATCACCTATCTGAGAACAGACTCTGTCCGGGTTTCTGAAGAGGCGGATCAGGCGGCCAGGGAGTATATCAAGTCCTCTTACGGTGAGAATTACGTGGCCAAAGGCGGTCAGGAGCGGAAAGGCTCCGGCAAGATCCAGGACGCCCATGAGGCAATCCGTCCTTCTGATATTACAAGAACGCCGGTTATGATTAAGGAATCCTTAAGCCGGGATCAGTTCCGCCTGTATCAATTGATTTGGAAACGGTTTACAGCAAGCCGCATGAGCAGCGCTGTATACGAGACCACTTCCATTCAAATCGGTGCAGGGGAATTCCGGTTCCATGTGTCTGCCTCCAGAGTCGTGTTTGAAGGTTTTATGTCTGTTTACACCAGTGAAGAAGATGAAAAAGGGGAGAATAATGTTCTGCTGAAATCGCTGGAGAAGGACACGGAACTGAAATTAAAAGAACTGGAAGAGAAGCAGCATTTTACCCAGCCGCCGGCTCATTTTACAGAAGCGTCCCTGGTAAAGGCATTAGAAGAACAGGGCATCGGGCGCCCCAGCACTTATGCGCCCACCATCACTACGCTGCTGGGCAGAAGGTATGTGGTCAAAGAAAATAAGAACCTGTATATTACAGAACTGGGAGAAGCGGTGAATTCCATTATGCTGGAAGCCTTTCCCACCATTGTGGATGAGAATTTCACAGCAAATATGGAATCCCTGCTGGATAAAGTGGCGGAGGGCGCCATCGGATGGAAAGCCGTGGTCAGCAATTTCTATCCGGATTTGGAAGAAGCAGTGCAGGCTGCGGAGCAGGAACTGGAGAAGATTCAGATTGAAGATGAAGTCACAGATGTGATCTGTGATCTCTGCGGCCGGAATATGGTGGTGAAATACGGCCCTCACGGGAAATTTCTGGCCTGCCCAGGATTCCCGGAATGCCGCAACACCAAGCCTTATCTGGAGAAAATCGGCGTGGCCTGTCCCCAGTGCGGAAAAGAAGTCGTTCTCAAAAAGACGAAAAAGGGAAGAAAATATTACGGGTGCGAAGACAATCCCGAATGTGATTTTATGAGCTGGCAGAGACCCTCTTCTGAAAAATGTCCGGAATGCGGCAGCTATATGGTGGAAAAGGGCAATAAGCTGGTCTGCGCAGAAAAACAGTGCGGATTTGTAAAGGAAAGGCAAAAAGAGGAACAAAATCAGTGAGTTGGAATAGTTAGAAAATATTAATTTCTGCCAAAGAAAATATGAAAAATGTCAGAAAGTTATTGAAATTTGTCGGAAAGCATGGTAGAATTCAAAATAATACAGCAGGTGTTTAAATTTTAACGCGGGAGGAGTTTTATGGGTGTCCAGTTGTTAGATAAGACAAGAAAAATCAATAAATTACTTCATAACAATAATTCCTCGAAAGTTGTCTTCAGCGATATTTGCGAAGTTTTGACGGAGATTTTGGATTCCAACATTCTTGTAATCAGCAAGAAAGGCAAGGTGCTTGGAACCAGCCGCAGCGAGGACACGGAGGAAATCAAAGAGCTGATTGCAGACGAAGTGGGAGGTTTTATTGATCCGCTGTTGAATGAACGTTTGCTGGGCATTTTATCCACCAAAGAGAATGTCAATCTCGAGACCCTTGGATTTGTTTCCGAGGATGTGCGCAGGTACCGGGCGATTATTACTCCCATAGACATTGCGGGAGAGAGGCTGGGAACCTTGTTTGTATACCGTCTGGAACAGCAGTATGACATTGACGATATTATTTTAAGTGAATACGGAACAACCGTAGTGGGGCTGGAGATGATGCGCTCCGTCAATGAGGAAAACGCGGAGGAGAACCGGAAGGTTCAGATTGTCAAGTCCGCTATCGGCACACTTTCCTTTTCCGAATTGGAAGCGATTACGCATATTTTTGACGAAATGGAAGGCAGGGAAGGCATTCTGGTGGCAAGCAAGATTGCGGATCGGGTAGGGATTACCAGAAGCGTGATTGTCAATGCTTTGAGGAAATTTGAAAGCGCCGGGGTAATTGAATCCCGCTCTTCAGGGATGAAGGGCACTTACATAAAGGTATTGAACGACGTGGTATTTGACGAATTGGATAAGATTAAAAAAGAGAATACGAAACATAACTAAACGGATTTGGTTATTTGATTGCAAAAGGGATTTGTAGGCTGCAGCTATAAGCGTAGACTGTGGACATAAGTCCCCTTTTGTATGTAAGAAAATTGGAAGTAATAGTGGGTACATCGGCGGTATGACACAAGATAGGGGAAAAATCACAAAAAACTGCAAAAAAATACTTGCATTATCAGTAGGATAATTTATAATATAGAAGAATAGGATTTTATATCAGCATGGGGGAGTAGGGAAATCTCAAAAGAAAGGAGCCACAGAGAATGATTACCAGCGGTATATATGATTACATTGATATTATGAATAAAGCGGCAGACGCTTCCTGGCTGCGGGAAACTGCCATCAGCCAGAATATTGCCAATGGAGACACGCCGGGGTATAAGCGGCAGGATGTGAATTTTGAAGGACTTCTCCAGCGGGAAATCGGGAAGATGAAATATGTCTCGTTAGATGAGAAAGTCAGTGAGATCAACAAGGGCCATATGGATCACCTGGATGCGGAAATTTATACCGATATTGAGAATTATTCGTACCGCTTAGACACCAACAGCGTCGATCCGGAACAGGAATACGCGGAACTCGCGTCTACGAGAATTCAGTACAACGCGCTGATTGACAGCATGACCAAAGAATTTCAGCGAATTAAGAGCGTTATCAAGTAGGATGAAAAATAAAAAAGATTGGAGGAATGGAAATGTCATTATTTCAGTCATTTGATATCAATACATCAGCATTGACTGCGCAGCGGTTCCGTATGGATGTGATTTCCGAGAACGTCGCGAATGTTACAACCACCAGAACCGAAGACGGAACGCCTTATACCCGTAAGATTGTAACATTCCGGGAGAAGAAAGTAACGCCTTTCAGCAAGGTGTTAAGCAACACCCAGGCCGCTTATCTGGGCAACGGGGTGAAGGTGTCCAGAGTTTCTGAGGATACAGACAGTGAATACGTGATGAAATACGATCCTTCCCATCCGGACGCAGATGAGAATGGATATGTATCTTATCCCAATGTTAATATCATCACAGAGATGACAAATATGATAGACGCCAGCCGGTCTTATGAAGCGAATTTAACAGCGTTTGAGACCAGCAAGGCAATTGCGTTAAAGGGTTTGGAGCTGGGCAAGTAACTTAATCATTCTTTTTTTCTGCTGTCCGGCAGAGTATACAGGTGATGGGTTACGCCGAAAGATAAGAAACAGGGTCAGGGAGGCTTTTTAATTATGGACATATCAGTATTGAATAATGTAGGGTCAGAGTACATAAAGAACGCAGCGTTAAAGAATGAACAGATTACCGTTGGGGACAAAGGATTTGAAAGCGTGTTTCAGTCAGCCATGGATATGGTCAATGAGGCAAACAATGCCCAGAATAAAGTAGAAGAGGCAGAGATGCAGTTTATGCTGGGATATGCCACGAATACCCATGAATTGACGGCAATACAGGAGAAAGCAGACATAGCTTTGAATTATACCACAGCGGTCAGAGATAAAATGCTTGAAGCCTACAAAGAGATTATGAATATGCAGATCTAACATTTTATGTAAACAAATGAATATCATATGAACGGGATAGGTGGAGAGTCACATGCAGGAAAGAATTAGAGAGGTTCCCCAAAGGGTCCTCGAATGGTGGAATAAGTTTTCTGTCAAACAGAAGACTTTGATTGCGAGTATCGCAGTTGCGGTGATTGTAGGATTGATTATTGTCACCAAAGTCTTGACAACGCCTACGATGGTGCCGATCAGAAGCTGTGCGGATACGAAAGAAGCGGCTCAGGTCAAGGAATTGCTGGAAGGAGAGCAGATATATTATGAAGTCTCAGACGACGGACTTGAATTCCAGGTGAAAGCAGAGGACAGAGCCAATGCTTCCATTTTACTGGGAGAGAATGGAATACCGGCTTCTTCTTATGATTTGAACAATGTATTTGAAGGCGGCTTCAGTACGACAGAGGCCGATAAGTCCAAGCGTTATCAGCTTTATTTGGAGAAACAGTTAGAAGAGGATTTGCAGGGATTAGACAGTGTGAATTCCGCCACTGTGAATCTGAGCATGCCGGTGGACGACGGCACGGTGCTGGCGCTTCAGGAAGATTCTTATGCGGCAGTTACCTTGTCCTTATCCGGGGAGATGGACGAAGATACGGCGGCAGGGCTGGCAAGGTGGATTGCAACGGCAATCGGCAATAAGGGGACAGATGATATTTCCATTATGGACAGTACCGGGAATATGCTGTTTTCCGGCGGAGATTCCGCGACGGCCATGGGGGCTGCCAATACACAGCTTTCCTATAAGAACAAGGCCGAGAGCGCAGTGAAGAGCCAGATAAAAGATATCATGATGGGAACCAATATGTTCAACAACGTTTCCGTTGGATTAAATCTGGATGTAAGTTTTTCAGAAACCAAAGAGACCAGCCATGAGTATTCTGTGCCGGAGGGGGAGGATCACGGACCGGTGGCCAGCAGAAGGACTTTTGAATCAGAGACTACCGGCGGCGTGGAAGGAGTCCCTGGAACAGATACCAATGATGATGATACCGGCTATATGCTGCAGGATGGGGCGACTTCCAATCAGACCACAGCAGAGTTAAATGAACAATATAATACCAACGAATTAATTCGGGAGATTACCGGCGGCGTGGGAGAAGTGGATTACGCAAATTCTTCCATCACGGTGGTGGCCAGCCAGTACCGGAATTACAATGAAGACGCCCTTAGGGCCAGCGGCCAGCTGGATGACATGACCTTCGATGAATTTGTTGCTGCAAACCGCGACAGAGTGCGGATGGATTTGGATCCGGAGTTTGTCCAGATGGTGGCGAGAGCCACAGGATTTCCGGAAGAAAACGTCATGGTTGTGGGATATGAAGTGCCGTTTTTTGAATATTCAGACAACAGCGGCCGGGGCGTGATGGACTACCTGCCTGTGGCAATTGCGCTGATTATCATGGCAATGCTGGGGTATGTGGTATTCCGCAGCACCAGAAGGGAACAGCAGGCTGCAGAAGTGGAGCCGGAGCTTTCCGTAGAATCCCTTCTGGCGTCTACCAAAGAAGCAGAAGAGGACTCTCTGGAAGATATCGGATTCTCTGATAAATCAGAGACACGAATCCTGATAGAGAAATTTGTTGATGAGAACCCAGAGGCAGTGGCTTCTTTGCTGCGTAACTGGTTAAACGAGGAGTGGGAATAGAGTTATGGCAAATTCAGAAGAATACAATGGCGTCCAGAAAGCGGCAATCTTGCTGATTGCGCTGGGGCCGGAAAAATCAGCTTCTATATTCAAGCATCTGAAAGAAGAAGAAATTGAGGAACTGACTCTGGAAATTGCCAATACCAGAAGTATCTCTCCCCAGACAAAGGAAGATGTATTGAATGAATTTTATCAGGTTTGTCTGGCTCAGCAGTATATTGCGGAAGGCGGCATCGGCTATGCGAAAGAATTGCTGGAGAAGGCTCTGGGAGAAGAAAAGGCCCAGGGAGTTATCTCCAAACTTACCGCGTCTCTTCAGGTACGTCCTTTTGAGTTTGTGCGTAAGACGGATCCGGCCCAGCTGCTGAACTTTATTCAGGATGAGCATCCTCAGACAATCGCGATGATTCTGTCCTATCTTTCTGCCGGCCAGTCAGCCATGATTATCGGCTCTCTGGTTCCGGAGAAACAGGCGGATGTTGCCAAGCGTATTGCCATGATGGATCGGACTTCACCGGATGTTATTAAGGAAGTGGAGCGCGTGTTGGAACGAAAACTTTCTACTTTGGTAAATCAGGATTATACAATTGTAGGCGGCGTGGACGCCATTGTTGCTATCTTAAACACAGTAGACCGTTCTACCGAGAAGCATATTATGGAAACTCTTGAAATTGAAGAGCCTGAATTGGCAGATGAAATCCGTAAGAAGATGTTCGTATTCGAGGATATCCTTCTTCTGGACGACCGCGCCATCCAGCGTGTGCTTCGTGACGTAGACAACAATGATTTGGGCATTGCTTTGAAGGCAGCCAATGAAGATGTACAGAATGTAATCTTCAAGAATATGTCCAAACGTCTGGCAACCATGATTAAGGAAGATATGGAATTCATGGGTCCGGTGCGTATGAAGGACGTGGAAGAAGCGCAGCAGAAGATTGTGGGTATTATACGTAAACTGGAAGATTCTGCAGAAATTGTAATCTCCAGAGGCGGAGGTGACGAGATCGTTGTCTAATTTGTATAAGCAGCGGTATATCGTTGCCAATGACAATAATGCAAGAATTATCAATTCCAATGCCCGTGTAGAGGAACGGATGCAGGAACTGAGAAGAGAAATGGCCAAGAAATTGGTGGCCGAAGGGCAGTCTGCCGACGGCTTTGTGGAAGGGCTGCCCATGGAACTGGTGGACGCAGTTCCGAAGGAAGAGGAAATCAGTCCGGAGGAACTATTGGAAAATGCCAGGCAGGAAGCGGAAGAAATTCTTGCGGAAGCACGCGGCCGGGCGGAAGCAGTGCTTGCCCAGGCCAATGAACAGGCAGTTTCCATCCGGAAACAGGCGGAGGAAAGCGGCTATGAAACCGGGTATAGCAGCGGCCTTCAGGAAGGAAATGAGAAAGCAGCCGCTGAATTGTCCCTCCAGAGAAGCCGGATGGAAGAAGAACAGCGGCGGATGGAAGAGGAATACCGGCAGAAGATTGAGGAATTGGAGCCTTATCTTGTAGATATTGTTGCAGATGTATTTGAAAAAGTATTCCATGTACAGTTTGACGATAAGAAGGAAATTTTGATTTATCTGATCCAGCAGACAATTTTAAGCACGGAAGGAACGAAAGACTTCCAGGTAAGAGTGAGTCTGAAAGATTATGAATTTATGGAAACTCATAAGAATGAGATTACAGAACGGGTCGGAGGGGCCGTACATGTGGAAATCATGGCGGACGCAAGTTTAAGCGAGCGTCAGTGCATGATTGAAACAGATTCGGGTATCTTTGACTGCGGTTTGGACGTACAGCTGGATCACCTGATCAAAGCGCTGCGGTCATTAAGTTTGTGAGGAAGAAATACTGTGACATATAATTTAGATAAATATTATCAATTAGCCGACAGAAATTATTACAGACATCTGGGTAAAGTGGTTAAAATTGTAGGACTTACGATCGAGTCTGTGGGACCGAACGCCAAACTGAATGACTTGTGCAGAATCATTATTGATAAGAACAGGAATATTTCAATTATGGCGGAAGTGGTTGGTTTTCGGGATAAGAGACTGCTTCTAATGCCTTATGAAAGTGTAGAGGGATTAGGCGTGGGATGTATCGTAGAGAATACGGGACATCCTTTGTCTGTTTGTGTAGGAGATGAAATGCTGGGCCATACCTTAGACGGTATGGGACGGCCTACGGATATCGAAGAATTGTCCCTTCGGGAAGAGTATCCGGTAGACGCTCCTCCTCCGGATCCTATGGAACGTGTGATTATCAGCGAAGTGCTTCCTCTTGGCGTGAAGGCGGTGGACGGCCTGATTACCGTGGGAAAAGGACAGAGAATCGGTATTTTTGCCGGTTCCGGCGTGGGGAAGAGTACGCTGCTTGGAATGTTTGCAAGGAATACCAAAGCAGATATCAATGTGATTGCGCTGATCGGAGAGCGGGGCAGAGAAGTCCGGGAATTTATTGAACGGGATATGGGAGAAGAAGGAATGCGCAGATCTGTTGTAATTGTAGCCACTTCTGACAGACCAGCGCTGCTTCGGAGGAACGCGGCAAAAACTGCCACTGCCATTGCGGAATATTTCAGGGATCAGGGCAAGGATGTGCTGCTGATGATGGATTCCCTGACACGTTTCTCTATGGCCCAGCGGGAAATCGGATTGGCTTCCGGAGAGCCGCCGGTAACCAGAGGTTATCCGCCCAGTGTGTATTCGGAGATGCCCAAGCTCTTAGAGCGGGCCGGCAATTCGGACAAAGGCTCCATCACCGGGCTGTATACGGTTTTGGTGGACGGAGACGATTTTAACGAGCCTATTACGGATACTGCAAGAAGTATTCTGGACGGACATATTATGTTAGACCGAAAACTGGCCCATAAGAACCACTATCCGGCCATTGATGTATTGCAGAGCATCTCCCGTGTTATGAGTTCCATTGCAGACAGCAAACACAAAGAGGCTGCCGGGAAATTGAAGAATGTAATGGCGACCTATCAGGAAGCAGAAGATTTGATAAATATCGGAGCTTACAAATCCGGTTCCAATAAGAATATTGACTATGCCATAGAGAAGATTGACGCGGTAAATGAGTTTCTGCTTCAGGAAACCCATGATAAGTTTTCTTTCGAAGAAATTATGAGTATGATGGAAGGATTGTTCTAAGCTATGGCAAAGTTTACATATAAGATGCAGAATATTCTGAATGTGAAATATAAGTTGGAAACACAGGCAAAAACTTCTTTTTCCCTGGCCGCTTCCAGGCTGAATCAGGAAGAAGAAAAGTTAGATATGCTGCGGCAGCGCAGAAGCGCTTATGAGAACCGTGCCAGAGAGCTTGTATCGGATCGGCTGGATTTCCAGGAAATCAAGGTAAACCGCGTTGCCATTGAGACGATGAAAGGGGCCATTCAGAATCAGGTGGTTGCAGTCCATGTGGCGGAGCGCAATTTAGAAAGCGCGAGAAAGAAGCTGCAGAATGTGATGACGGAACGGAAAACCCATGAGATTCTCAAAGATAAAGCCTTTGAGGAATTTAAAAAGGAACTGGAAAAAGAAGAGAGCAAGGCAGTGGATGAACTGGTAAGTTTTACCCACAATCATGCCGAGGAAAAATAAGGTGGTGGACAGTATGGCAGAAGATATCTTAGACCAGGCAGGTGAAGAAAACAGCGCTTTAGATAAGAAGGCCCAGAAGAAAGCGGAGAGAGCCCGGAAAAAAGAAGAGAAGAAGCAGAGAAAAGCGGAAAAAAAGCAGATGCAGGAAGAGGAATCACCGGATGAGGAAGAGAGCAGCGGAAGTAAGATCGCAGTGATTCTTGCCACAATTGTGTTCATTGCCATCTGGCTGGCAATTCTAGCCCTGATCATTAAAATGGATATCGGCGGATTCGGTTCCACAGTGCTTCAGCCGATTTTAAAGGACGTTCCTGTCATCAATAAAATTTTGCCGGAGACAGAAGAAGAGCCGGTTGTGGACGCCCAGTATCCATACACCACATTAGATGAGGCAATTGCGCGGATTAAGGAACTGGAAGTGGAACTTTCTAACAGCCAGTCCCAGTCCCAGGGCAATTCTGATTATGTGGCCCAGTTAGAAGCTGAAGTGGCAAGACTGCGGGAATTTGAGAATGAACAGTCCGCTTTTGAAGAGGAAAAGACGAATTTTTACAAAGAGGTTGTGTTCAATGAAAATGCGCCCGATATATCTGAATATAAAGCATATTATGAGAGCATCGATCCGGCCAATGCGGAAGTGCTTTACAAGCAGGTAGTGCAGCAGCAGGAGGCGGATGCTGAAATCGAAGAATATGCCAAGACTTACTCTGAGATGAAGCCCAAGCAGGCGGCGGCAATTATGGAGGCCATGCAAGATAATCTGAAACTGGTGGTGAAGATTCTGGAAAATATGGAAACAGACGCCAGAAGCGATATTCTTGCGGCAATGAACGCCGAAGTCGCGGCCAGAATTACCAAGATGATGGAGCCGTAGATTTTGCTTCATAGACATCTATACTGTGGTTATAGGGTTCCCATAGGAATCATATAATAAATAATCTGAGAAGAAAGGAGGAAAAGGAATGACAAGCAGCAAAATATCCCAGATAGCGGCATTGATGCGGGCTTCGGAACTGACAGGCGCGCAGAAGAATCCGCAGCAGGAGAACAGCCCTGTATTCGGAGCCTTGTTAAGCCAGACTTCCGGCGGGAAAAAGGACGCGAGTGCCTGGAATGGGAATGTCATTCAGCCGCCAAAGGCAGGATGGAACAACCAGGAAGCCTTTGTGAAAGAAACAACCGGCAGCAGTTTTAAGGAGAATCCAATTGCCAGCAGCAATACCGGAGATATCCAGGACAAATTGCCGGAGGATACCCAGGAAAAGCTGGAGGCTTTTGAAGAAAAGGTCACGGAAACTGTGGCTGAGGAACTGGGCGTGACAGAAGAGGAAGTCAAAGAAGCCATGGAAACCATGGGAATGACGGTACTGGATTTGACAGATCCGTCCAAATTGGCAGATTTGGTGATGGAACTGACAGGGAGCGAGGATATCGGTTCTCTGCTGTTAAGCGAAGATTTTCAGCAGATTTTCGGGGAAATCAAGGAGTTAACCCAGGAGTTGGCAGCACAATTAGACCTTTCGCCGGAGGAACTGCCTCAGTTCATGGAACAGTTAGAGACAATGATTACTGCAAATCAGGAAGAACTGCCGGAAGAATTGCCGGAACAGCCCCTGCAGCCGGAATTGGAAGCAGAGGTAACAGAAACGGCGGAGAAAACGGAAGAAACCAGCGGGGAGGTATTGCAGAATACGCCTGTTGAGGCTGCAGTGTCCGATCAGAAAGTGAGAGAGACGGCTGGGCAGGAACATGCCATGGAGACAAATACTGCAGAAGAAACAGAACCAGAGCAGGAGCAGCAGATCCAGAAAATGGAAACACAGGATCAGACAGATTCCGAAGAGTATGGGCAGGAAAATTCTTCTGAGAAGTCCTTGTCAGAAACGGCTCAGGGTTCGAAAACGGCAGAGAAATCAGACAGTCCCCAGCACCATGTCACATACCAGACTACCACTCAGACGGTGAATCAGGGACAGGCACTGGAAGTAACCCAGACTGTAGTCCAGACCAGAATAGACGTGGAGGATATTATGCGTCAGGTCAGCCAGATGACACGGGTGATGGTCAGCCAGGCAGAATCTTCTATTGAGATGCAGCTGAATCCAGCGAATCTGGGGAAAGTTTATTTGCAGGTAGTTTCCAGAGAAGGGGTGATTACAGCCCAGATTGCTGCTCAGAATGAAGCAGTGAAAGAAGCTCTGGAAAGTCAGGTTGCCATATTAAAAGAAAACATGAATCAGCAGGGCATGAAAGTGGAAGCCATTGAGGTTACCATTGCAAGCCACGAGTTTGAACGCAACTTGGAGCAGAACCAGCAGAATATGCCCGGAGAACAGCAGGAAGCAGGTTCTCAGAAATCTTCCAGAAGAAATATCAATCTCAACCACCCGGAAGAATTAGAAGGGGAATTTTCTGAGGAAGAAAACCTTGCGGCAAGGATTATGGCGGAGCAGGGCAACAGTATGGACTTGACCGCTTAATCAAGCAGAATGCTTATCCCGGGGCAATATGTCTGGATATGAAGCAATTAAATCAGGAAATAATTAAATCAGAAATTAATTTTCAGAAAGGAGATTTCTATGGCAGTTACAGTACCGGTACAAAACGGTGAAATCGTAAACGGTTACGATCCCAAGAAAGAAGCCGAGGAAGCCCAGAAAGAGCGAAGCGGCGGCGCGTTAGGCAAAGAAGCGTTTCTGCAGCTTTTGGTAGCGCAGATGAAATACCAGGATCCATTGGAGCCGACTTCCAATACCGAGTATATTTCTCAACTTGCAACATTCTCATCCTTAGAGGAAATGCAGAATATGCGGTCTTCCCTGGAGGCAAATCAGGCCACGAATCTGGTGGGCAAAACGGTAATTATGGGAATTGACGTCAACGGTGAGACAAAATATATTTCCGGCAGAGTGGATCAGGTTCGGAAAGAAGGAAGCAAAATCTATCTCTCTATTGATGATTCCTGGTACAATATTGATGACTTGGACACCGTAGTGGATGATGAATATCTGGAGGCAACGCTGATTGGAGAAAATTTTGAAGAAGAAATCGGCAAAATGCCGGATCCCAGCAAACTGCTTATTTCTGATAAAGAAAAGCTGGCTGCGATTACTGCGGCGTATAACAGTCTTACCGCTTATCAGCAGGAGCATATTAAGCGTTACTGCAAGGATGCTTATGAGAAATTCAAGAGTTTGGTTGAAAAAATGAACGAACTGAGTCCGCCGGAAACAAATAAACCAGACGGTTCCGGAGATAAGGATGACACAACTACCGAGGGAACCGGAGGCACAGAGGGCGGTTCCGGAAGCACAGAAGGCGAAACTGGAGGCACAGAGAGCAGCGGCAGCACGAAATAACAAGACAGTATGTCCGGCTGCAGGAAACGCGGCAAACCATTGCCTGAATTCTATCAGGCAGCGCAAAGGACGGCAGGGAGGCTTAAGAACGGAGAGATATTATGAATAAAATTTCAAATCAATTCTCTTCCATTGAACAGGTTGCGGAACAGTACCTGAAAAAAAGCAGTCAGGGATTGACGGCTCCGGAAGGAGAATTGTCCTTTGATGAAATATTAAAACAGAAACAGTCGGCAAGCAACAGTTCTGCGCTGAAATTTTCCAAGCACGCTTCCATGCGTTTGCAGAGCAGGAACATTACACTTTCCACAGAGCAGAAAGAGCGCTTAGAGACAGGGGCGGAAAAGGCAGAAGCCAAGGGGATGAGGGAATCCCTCGTAATTGTAGATTCCTATTCCTTTATTGTGAATGTGCCCAATAAGACAGTAGTTACAGCGATGGATCAGACAGAATCTGAAGAAAATGTTTACACAAATATCGACGGAGCCGTAATTATCTAGCCGGACCGAGAAGGAGGCAGAAGGCCCTGGAATGACAGAAGGGGTCCTGCGGCAGTCAAGAATCAGGAGGTCATTTCGTTATGATGAGAGCATTGTATTCTGGTGTGTCAGGTTTGAAAACACATCAGCAGAAGATGGATGTAATTGGTAATAATATTGCAAACGTAAATACCGTTGCTTTTAAATCATCCACTACCACATTCAGTGAGATTATGTATCAGAACATGTCCGGAGCGTCTGGGGCGACCGCGACGAAGGGCGGCGTCAACGCCAAGCAGATCGGTCTTGGCGTTACCACAGGTTCCACATCAATAAATATCAGTTCCCCCGGAGCTACACAGACCACCGGGGACGGCTGGGACTTGAAGATTACCGGAGACAGTTTCTTTATTGTAAATAACGGTTCCGAGAATCTCTTTACAAAAGCGGGTTCTTTCTATATTGACGGAGCCGGCAATCTGGCCACCAAGGCAAACGGCTATACCGTTATGGGATGGCAGGTGGATCCGGCTACCGGTACGATCCGCAAGGATACCGTATCAGCTTTAAAGATTATGACAGAAGAGAATATGACTTCACCGCCTGAGGCAACTACACAGGCGACTTGCAGCGGTGTTTTGGATTCTACCAACACACAGGCGAATTCTGACGGTGGATATGTATTATCTTTAAATTTCTACGATGCGTTGGGATATAACTATACAGCTAAATTTTCTGTAAAAACCATTGATCCAGACGCAAAGACATATTCGGTGGAATTGTCAGACATTGTAGATGCCAGCAACCGTTCTATTTTGAATGAGTACGCAGCGCAGTATCATCAGGGAAGTTTGCAAGAAGCTAAGGCAGCATTGTTTGGAGATGCAGCCGCAGGAGGAACAGGCACACCAGTTAACAGAACCTTTAAGCTGCAGGCAGGATTTACCTGTGTGAACCCCAATACCCTTCGGGATAAGGATGGTAATGATTTGACTTATGATACTGCCAGCGGCACCTATAAGAATGCCAGTGGCTCCATCACTTATTCCGTTACAGATGTATTTGGGCTTAGCGGAAGCCAGTTAAACGGCTTTAATCCGGGAAATATTACCCAGGTAGGCACTTCAGCAGAATATACCTATACAGAGAATGTTGTAGGCTACGAGCTTGCCTTTAATTCAGGCGGAACCAATGCCGGTACTTTCAGCTATATCGGTACTGCTGGAAACAACAGCGTATCCTTTAATATGGCAGCCCTTGGCACACAATTCCAGAATATCAATGTTGATTTTACTCAGACAACATGTTACGATAATGCAGGAAGCTGTACCATGGACTTGTTAAAGGGAGCGACAGATAAGACCACCGGCACCGGCAAGAAGCTGGGAGACCTGACCGGCCTGCAGGTTCGTCAGGACGGGCAGATTTTCGGAAGCTATGACAACGGCAATACCGTATTGCTGGGACAGATCGCAGTGGCAGTGTTTGCCAATCCTTCCGGTCTGGAGAAACTGGGAGACAACTGCTACCGCACCACGCTGAATTCCGGCGAGTTCGACGGCATCGGCCAGGATATCACCGCAGACGGCGGCAAGATGGACAGCGGCGTTCTGGAAATGTCCAACGTAGACCTCTCCACAGAGTTTACAGAAATGATTACCACACAGAGAGGATTCCAGGCAAATTCCAGAATTATCACAACTTCCGATACCTTGTTGGAAGAACTGGTGAACCTGAAACGGTAATTGAGGCTGTAAGCAAGTGAGCAGTCATCAGAATTGAGATGCCAGGATAACGAACGGCGTCGGAATTGAGACGCCGGGAAGGAATCGGCATAAAATAATATTGGGGAACTGTATCATATAGTTCCCCAATCTACTGTGAGGTGAGCTCCATGATAGAAGTTACGAAACTAAATGGTTCGACGGTGCTTATCAATGCGGAATTGATTGAAAGCGTGGAGGAAACACCGGATACTGTCCTTTCTTTTGTAACTGGGAAGAAATTAATTGTAAAAGAAAGTAGACAAGAGATAAAAAATTTAGTAATATTATACAAGAGAGAAATAATGACGACCGGTCTTCCCTGGTTGGAGAAAGAATAGCTTATGAAATATCATTCCATAGGCATGAATTACGGATAGAATATATTTCATGGATGAAAAGGGCAGGTGGCTAAAGTGGATATAGCGTCTATATTGGGTATTATACTTGGAATTGTGTTGTTTGTGTTTGGAGTTATCAATGGTGGGGGTAACTTGATGAGGGACTTCTGGGATGTTCCTTCCGTTATCATCACCATCGGAGGATCTATGGCAGGTACATTGGCATCCCATAAACTTCCGGATTTCATTAATGGTCTGAAATCCATCACTCTGACATTTAGAGACACAAAGGCAGATGTAAGTGAAGTAATTAAGAATATTATTGATTTGTCAAATATAGCGAGAAAAGAAGGTCTTCTGGCACTGGAAGAAGCCGCGAACGGCATTGAAGATGAGTTTTTGAAAAAAGGCGTCATGCTTGTAGTTGACGGTACAGATCCGGAACTGGTAAGAGGAATCATGGAAGCGGATCTGCTCAGTGTGGAAGAGCGTCATAATGTAAATATTGGATTCTGGAAAGCTTGGGAAGGTTTGGGTCCTGCCTGGGGTATGATCGGAACATTGATTGGTTTGATTAACATGCTGGCAAAGCTGGATGACCCTTCTACAGTAGGACCGTCCATGTCGGTAGCGTTGGTTACCACGCTGTATGGTTCTCTGATTGCCAACTGGCTCTGCAACCCTACAGCGGCTAAGTTGAAAGTAAATAATGATGAAGAAATCAGGATTAAAGAGATTACAGTGGAAGGCTTACTGTCCATTCAGGCAGGTGAGAACCCCCGTGTAATTGAAGAAAAATTAAAATCATTCCTGTCTCCGAAGATGCGCGAAGGCATGTCGGATCAAGGCGGAGGTGACGAATAGTGGCAAAGAAGAGGAAAAAGGATTCCGGCGGAGGAGGAACAGCCAACTGGATGAATACTTTCGCGGATTTGATGAATCTATTGCTTTGTTTCTTCGTTCTTCTGTTCTCCATGTCTTCGGTGGATGCTGACAAATTCGAAGCTTTGGTACAGTCTTTGGAGCATAGTTTCAGTATACTGCCTCAGGGCGGTTCCTCTATCGGGGACGGCCAGATGGTGGCAGCCGGCGTGAACCAGCTTCAGTTACTGGATCAGTATTATATGGAAGCAGCCAATTCCAAAAGCGAAGAAGAGGGAGAAGACAATGAAGCAGAGGAAGATAATCCAGAAACAGCGCTGAAGCAAGAGATAGCGGAAGCCGGTTTGAAAGAATCAGAGGAAATGGCCGAACAGATGGAGAAGATGTTAGAAGAACAGAGAATCGGCGATCAGGTGGAAGTGGATGTCAATGCCCAGTTTGTGCGCATTACATTAAACGGAGCCCTGCTGTTTGATTCCGGCCAGTCACAGATTCGGGAAGAAGCCCTTCCTCTGGTGGATAAGTTATCTTTGATTTTAGAAAATTATGACAGCAGTTTGATTGATATAGAGGGACATACCGATAATGTTCCAATCAGTAATGAACAATTTGAAAATAACGACGTATTATCTGCTTACCGCGCGTTTGCGGTTAAGAATTATGTGTTAGGCAAAACTGCTCTGGAAGCAGGGAAAATTAATGCCACCGGGTGCGGGGAATATAATCCTGTGGCAGATAACGGAACGCCTGAGGGACGGGCAAGGAACCGAAGGGTGGAAATTAAAATATACAATTCGTATAATTCAAATTAGAAAGGAAAGACAGCAATGAAAAAGAATCTAATGAGTGTTTTAATTTTGGCACTGGTACTTGCGAACCTGGTTTTGACAGCGATCCTGATGATTTCCGTTGTGCCTCAGACAAAGAAAGCGAACGAACTGATTACCAAGGTATGTTCCGCCATTGATTTGGAGTTAGAAGGCGGCAAAGATAATTCTGCCCTCAATATTCCGATGGAACGGATCGAAACCGTCAGCCTTGCCGACGGAGAGAGCATGACCATTAACCTGAAAAGAGGAGAGGACGGTGAAGATCATCACGCAGTGATTTCCGTATCTCTTGCCCTGGATAATAAGAGTGACGGATATAAAACTTATGGACCGGACGGAATCGCTGCTAAGGCCGATTTGATTAAAGATGAAGTAAATAAAATCGTGAGAAGTCATACTATTGAAGAGATGCGGGAAAGCCAATCAGATGTGCAGGATGAGATATTAGCCCGTCTTCGCCGGATGTTTGATTCTGATTTTATCGTAAGCGTAGCATTTCCTACTTATACTTATGAATAAAAGCAGCATATAAATCAGAAAATTACAAGATAAATGTCAGGTGGTGAGAGAACATGGGCGAGGTCTTATCGCAAAATGAGATAGACAGTCTGCTGAGTGCCTTAAGTAATGGCGAATTAGATGCGGATGAGATTAAGGACACAGGAGAGAAACAGGTAAAGGATTACGATTTTGCAAGACCTGCGAAGTTTTCCAAAGAACATCTTAGAACGATGGAGATTATATTTGAGCATTACGGAAGACTGTTATCAACGAACCTTCCCGCATATTTGCGGAAGAATATACAGGTAGAAGTAATGAACTCGGAGGCGGTTACATATTCGGAATTTTCCAATTCCCTGACCAATCCAGTGCTTTTGGGAATTGTAAACTTTGCGCCGATGCCGGGCAGTATCATTATTGATCTGGCGTCTAACCTGGGTTATGCCATGGTGGATCGTATGCTGGGCGGCGAAGGAGTTCCCCTGGAACGAAGCCGGGATTTTTCAGAGATTGAGCTGCTGATCATTGAGCGTATCATGAATGTGTGCATCAACCTTCTCAGAGAGCCATGGGAAAATGTAACAGAGATACACCCGAGACTGGAACGTATTGAAACAAATTCTCAGTTTGCGCAATTTATTTCTCCCGGTGAGATGATTGCTATTATTACAATCAATATGAAAATCGGCGATGTAGAAGGTATGATGAATATTTGTCTGCCCTATATGACATTGGAAGATGTGATGGACAAATTGAATACGAAATACTGGTTTTCTACGATGCAGGCCCGGGGGGAACAGGAATATACGGAAATTATTGAATCAGTGATTTCCAAGGCTCCTATGCCGGTGAAAGCAGTTTTAGGCAAAAGCGTAATTTCTGTCAGTGATTTTATCAATCTTCAAGTTGGAGATATTGTTCGTTTAGATAGAAAAGTAGAAGATGAACTGGATGTATATGTTGGAAATATCAAAAAGTTTACTGCTTTGCCTGGTGCGTCTGGCGATCTGTATGCAGTAAGAGTTACATCAGTAATCAGAGAGGAGCAGTGACGTTATGGATGGAATGGATGGAGTTTTATCACAGGAAGAGATTAGCGCCCTGTTGAATGATGATTCCGGAATGGACGCAATCAACGGAGCCGACAATTTGGATGACCTGACGCCGGATGAAATTGACGCGATAGGCGAGATTTCCAATATCAGTATGGGAACGGCAGCCACAACGCTGTTTTCATTGGTGAACCGGAAAGTGGATATCTCTACGCCGGTGGTTACATTTGCTAATTGGGATGATATTGTCGAGTCATATGAAAGACCCTGTGTGTTTATCAGAATTGCCTATACCGTAGGTCTGGACGGGAGCAATCTGCTGGTCTTGAAGGAACAGGACGTTAAGATTATTACAGATTTGATGATGGGCGGAGACGGAACAAATCTGGAAGGAGAACTGGGGGAACTTCACTTAAGCGCAATCAGTGAGGCCATGAACCAGATGATGGGAAGCGCGGCAACTTCATTGTCGTCAATGTTAAATAAGATGATTGATATCAGTCCCCCTTCTGCGGAATTGGTAGATTTAAAGGATACCATAAGCGGAGAAGAAATTGATGAGTTTTTGAGCGGCCGTTTTGTCAAGATTTCATTTAAAATGGAAATCGGAGATTTGGTAAACAGTGAAATTATGCAGTTGTATCCCATTTCCTTTGCAAAGGAAATGTGTTCCAGTGTTGCAAATAACATGGAAGCGGACGTTTCCGCCGCGCCGGCAGAGCCGGCTCCAGCTCCGGCGCCCCAGCCGACCCCAGCGCCCCAGCCTATGGCTCAGCAGCCCATGCAGCAGCAGCCGATGATGGGAGGAATGCCGATGGCAGGTCAGCCCATGATGGGCCAGCCGATGATGGGTCAGCCCATGATGGGAATGCCCATGGGCGATATGTCACAGATGTACGCTCAGCAGCCGGTAAATGTACAGCCTGCGCAGTTCCAGGCGTTTTCGGGAGATTTTAATCCCATTACGCAGCAGGAAAATATCGGATTGATTATGGATGTTCCCCTTGATGTTACGGTGGAACTTGGAAGAACCAGTAAATCAATTCACGATATTCTGGAATTTGCTCCCGGCACAATCATTGAGTTAAATAAAATTGCAGGGGAGCCGATAGATGTGTTGGTTAATGGTAAATATGTAGCCAAAGGCGAAGTCGTAGTACTGGAAGAAAGCTTTGGCGTGCGTATTACCGAAATAATAAATAACTAAGAAAACAAATAATTTAAAGTGATATCAAGGAGAAGAAGACATGGCAAAGAATATTTTAATTTGTGATGACGCAGCTTTTATGAGAATGATGATCAAGGACATTCTTACCAAGAACGGCTACAATATTGCAGGAGAAGCCGAGAACGGCCTGAAGGCAGTCGAGAAGTACAATGAGACAAAACCGGATTTGGTACTGATGGATATCACCATGCCGGAAATGGACGGAATTCAGGCATTGAAACAGATTAAAGCCTCTGACCCTTCCGCATGTGTGATTATGTGTTCTGCAATGGGACAGCAGGCAATGGTTATTGAAGCGATTCAGTCTGGGGCAAAAGACTTTATTGTGAAGCCTTTCCAGGCGGAACGTGTGTTAGAAGCAGTAAAAAAAGTAGTTGGATAACATGGTTTTGCTGGAGATTTCCTCAGGATGGGAGAGTTTTTTCCAACTGATTGGCGTATTGTTGATTTTCCTGTTTGTGCTGGTACTTACGTATCTGGTTACAAAATGGATTGCGGGTTACCAGCAGGGAATCACATATAATAAAAATATACGAATCATTGAAACATTTCGGGTAAGCAATAATAAGTTTATTCAGATTATTCAGGTTGGGAAGAAATATCTGGTTATTTCCGTCTGCAAAGATACGATCCATCTATTGACGGAGCTGACCGAAGAGCAATTGACCTATTTTCCTTCCATGGAAGAGAGCAAAAAGGTCAATGTGAATGAGAATTTTCAGGAAATATTAAACAGCCTGAAGAAAAAATTTCCCAGGAAGTAGGAAAAGTACGATGAAAAAGCTGAAAAAAATATGTTTCAGAGTTTCCTTGGCCTGCGGGACAATTACTTTGCTGATGGCATTGTGTCTGATGTTCGGCCAAAGCGCGCATGCGACGGGAACCGATCCCGATAACAACCAGGATGACAACCAACAGGTAACAGATGAAACCAGGCAGGAGATAGGTGAACTGGATCCTCCGAATACTCAGCCGGCAGAGCGCGGCACAACCAATGGGATTTCCGTCAGTTGGAATAATGAAGAGGGAAATTTGTCCGCCAATATCAGGATTCTGCTGGTGCTTACGGTAATTTCACTGGCGCCTTCCATCCTGATCATGCTTACGTCTTTTACCAGGATTATTATTGTTCTGCATTTTGTAAGAACCGCTGTGGGAACTCAGACCGTGCCGCCCAACCAGGTAATGATAGGGCTTGCGTTATTTCTGACGCTGTTTATTATGAATCCTGTTTTTTCTGAAATTAACGAAACGGTGATTCAGCCTTTAGAGGCCAATGAGATTAATCAGGAAGAAGCATTGGAGCGGATCGAAGATCCAATCCGGAGATTTATGTACAAGGAAATGCAGCGGAAGGATTTAAAATTGTTCTGCGATATTGCGGAGATTGACATGACCGGCATGGATTTAAGCGAGCCGGAGACATTAGAGCCCATTCCGATGAATGTGGTCATTCCGGCATTTATTATCAGTGAACTTAGGACAGCGTTTATTATCGGTTTTCTGATTTACATTCCGTTTATTGTCATTGATATGGTGGTTGCCTCTGTATTAATGTCGATGGGTATGATGATGCTGCCGCCTACGACGATTTCTATGCCTTTCAAAATTCTGCTGTTTGTGCTGGCAGATGGATGGGATCTTGTGATCGGCAGTCTGGTAAAAACATTTCATTGAGTCGCAGCCGCATGGAACGTCAGGTGGCTGAAGAGCGCGGAGGTAAGAACAGATGATTACAGAAGGACAGGTAATGGATATTGCAAGAGAGGCATTGTTTTTAATTATCAAAGTGTCTAGCCCCTTGCTGTTGATTTCATTGATTATAGGCTTGATTGTCAGTATTTTTCAGACAGTCACTTCTATTCAGGAGCAGACGCTGACCTTTGTGCCTAAAATTCTGGTGGTCTTTTTAGGCATGATGCTGTTGGGCGGATGGATTCTGGAGAATCTGACAGGCTTTATGACCGAACTGTGGAGTGATTTCGGCCTGTATCTGCGTTAGGTTGAGACAGTATGATAAACTATGAGTTTACATTATATACATTTGAATATTTTTTGATGATATTGGTAAGGGTTGCGTCATTTGTCTTTATTGCTCCGTTTTTTGGAATGAATAATACCCCGGCTCGGGTGAAGATTGGCCTGTCAGTGTTTCTTGCGCTGATTTTGTATCAGGTTATTTTGCCCAAAGAAGTTTTGGAATATTCCGGAGTAATTGAATTTGCCATCATCGTTCTGAAAGAAGGAATTACAGGTCTGCTCATTGGGTTTGCGGCAAATATTTGTAATTCCATTATTGTGTTTTCGGGCAAAGTGATCGATATGGAAATCGGGCTTGCCATGGCAAATATTTACGATCCTACCACTCAGTCTCAGTCGGGGCTTACCGGAACCATGTATAATTATTTTATTATGATGCTTCTGATTATTACTGATATGCATCACTTTATACTGCGTGCGTTTATCGACACGTATCAGGTTATTCCGGTGAATGAAACAGTGTTTGACTGGACGCACCTGATGGGGACCATGACCATGTATGTGACCGATTTGATGGTGATTGGGTTTCGGATTGTCCTTCCCATTTTTGCTACCAGCATGATACTGAACTGTATCCTGGGAATTATGGCGAAGGTGGCTCCCCAGATGAATATGTTTGCGGTGGGTATGCAGCTTAAGATTCTAATCGGATTTTCCATTATGTTTCTGACCATTGTGCTGCTCCCGGATGTTTCAAATTTTATTTTCAGGGAAATGAAGAGGATGATTGTTTCCGTTATTGAAGGAATGTATTGAAATTGAGAGAAAAGTCTTGTTTTTTTATGGAATATGATCTGCAGTGGTTTGCAAAAGAAGGAAACGGCGGAGAAAAAACAGAGCCTGCCACATCCAAGAAGCTGCAGGACGCCAGAAATGAAGGACAGGTAGCGAAAAGCCAGGAATTAAACAGCGCTTTGAGCCTGATCGCGTTGTTTGTAACTTTGAAAATATTTATTTCTTATATTGGAGAAAGTTTATTTCGCAGTTTTCCGGTATTATACAATAAAATTCCGGATATTATAGATGAAAGCATCGGCGGCATGTCAGTAAAGCTGGCAACAACAGTTATGAATCATACGCTCATTACCATTGTTAAGATTCTGCTTCCGGTATTTTTGATTGGATATTCTGTTGCGCTGCTGACGAATATTGTTCAGGTTGGGTGGAAAGTAACTGCAAAGCCCATGAAGCCCAAGTTCAGCAAGCTGAATCCCTTAAGCGGTTTCAAGCGGATTTTTTCCAAGGATTCCCTCTTTGAATTGCTGAAATCAATTGCTAAAATAAGTTTGATTATCTATGTGGCTTATACGGCAATCAGGGATCATCGGGACGAGTTGTTTTTGGTATATGACATTCCTCTTTTACAGGTGATTTTGCTGGTAGGTTCCATTGTAATAGACGCGGGGCTGCAAATCAGCCTGGTGTATCTGATTGTCGGAATTGCGGATTGGTTTTACCAGAAGCATAAGTTCAAGGAAGACATGAAGATGACCAAACAGGAAGTGAAGGATGAATATAAGAATACGGAAGGAAACCCTGAGATCAAAGGGCGTCAGCGTTCCAGAATGCGGGAAGCTTCCCAGAGGCGCATGATGCAGAGCCTTCCCAGCGCTGATGTGGTAATCACCAATCCTACTCATTACGCAGTGGCTATCAAATACGACGCCAGCCAGTATTCCGCTCCTGTTGTAGTGGCAAAAGGAGAAGACTACCTTGCCATGAAAATCCGGGAAGCAGCCAAAGAGCATCAGATAGAAATTGTGGAAAATAAACCTCTGGCGCGGATGCTTTACGCCAATGTGGACGTTGGGGAAGAAGTGCCGCCGGAATTGTATCAGGCAGTGGCGGAAGTGCTTGCTTTTGTTTACAGTCTGAGAGAAAATAGATAATTGTAACAGGTAGAGACGAAAGGAGAAATCAGCATGAAGAAGGCAGATATGGGAATTGCGCTGTACATACTGGCGGCAATCATATTCTTTATTGTTCCAATTCCTTCTATTCTATTGGATATCATGCTGGCATTTAACATATCCATAGCATTGGTGATATTGATGAATGCCTTATTTGTAAAAGAAGTGCTGGATATGTCTTTTTTCCCAACATTGCTTTTGTTCACCACTATTTTCCGTATCTCTTTGAACGTTTCCTCCACCCGTTTAATTTTAAATACAGGAGATCCGGGAAACGTGGTTCGTACTTTCGGACAGTTTGTAGGCGGAAATGATCTGATTATCGGCGCGATTATTTTCGTGGTTATGATTTTGATTCAGTTAATCGTAATCAATAAAGGTTCCGAACGTGTGTCTGAAGTAACGGCAAGATTTACCCTGGATGCTATGCCGGGAAAGCAGATGGCCATTGACGCGGATTTGAATACCGGTACCATCAATGAGAAACAGGCAAGGGAGCGCCGGGATAAGATTCAGCAGGAATCCAGCTTTTTCGGAGCTATGGACGGTGCCACCAAGTATGTAAAGGGAGACGCCACGGTAGGTATTGTAGTGACTCTGATTAACCTGGTAGGCGGAATTGCCATGGGAGTGACCCGCCAGGGGCTGGAAATCGGCGACGCTCTGAATCAGTATGGGATTCTCACCATCGGTGACGGCCTTGTCAGCCAGATTCCGTCTCTTTTGATTTCGCTGGCTACTGGTATTTTGGTAACAAAGGCGTCCAAAGAGGCAGATTTCAGTGATTTGCTGATTCGTCAGTTGTTCGGAATTCCCAAGGTATTGTATATCGTAGGGGCGGTTTTGATTTTCCTGGGGCTGGCTACGCCTTTGGACTGGAGATTATTTGTTCCCCTTGGAATTGCATTTCTGATTGCGGGCAGAAGTATGGAGACCAGCCTTGGGATAGAGGCTATCGAAGAAGAAGTGGATATGGCGGAAGAGCAGGCGGAAGAGATCCGAAGGCCGGAGAATGTGGTGTCATTGCTGCAGGTAGATCCCATTGAACTGGAATTTGGATACGGTATTATTCCCCTTGCGGATGTGAACCAGGGCGGTGACTTGCTGGATCGGGTGGTTATGATAAGAAGGCAGATTGCATTGGAACTGGGTACTGTTGTGCCGATTATCCGTCTCCGCGATAACATACAGCTGAATCCTAACCAGTATATCATTAAAATCAAAGGAATTCAGGTGACAGAAGGAGAGATTTTATTTGACCACTATATGGCAATGAACCCTGGATTTGTGGAAGAAGAAATCTCCGGTATCCCCACCTTTGAGCCTTCCTTCCATCTGCCGGCCCTCTGGATTACAGAGAGCCAGAGGGAGCGGGCGGAAAGCCTGGGCTATACAGTAGTGGATCCGCCCTCCATTATTGCCACCCATTTGACAGAAGTAATCAGGATGCATATTGATGAATTGCTGTCCCGCCAGGATGTACAGAATCTTGTCAATAATATCAAAGAGACCAATCCAACCCTTGTGGATGAGCTGATACCCAAGCTTCTTGGAATCGGAGAGATTCAGAAAGTACTGCAGAATCTGCTGCGGGAAGGAATTTCCATTCGGGATTTGCTTACTATTTTTGAAACAATGGCAGATCACGCAGCCACTACCCGGGATACGGATGTACTGACGGAATACGCGAGACAAAGCCTGAAACGGGCAATTTCCAGCAAATATTTTCCGGCCAATGAAGTTACCAGCGTAATTACTTTAGATCCCAAGCTGGAACAGGAGATTATGGGTTCTGTAAAACAGACAGAACAGGGAGCTTATCTGACGCTGGATCCGGAGAAAACCAAAGCGATTATGGCGTCGCTGGAGACAGAGATTGCCAAGCTGGAAAATCTCGGAAAAAATGCAATTATTATCACATCGCCGATTGTGCGTATGTATTTTAAGAAATTGACAGAAGATTATTTCAGAGACTTAATTGTCGTTTCTTACAATGAAGTTGAATCCAACGTAGAATTACAATCAGTAGGGATGGTGAGCCTTTCATGACGATAAAGAAATTTCAGGGAAGAACAGAAGAAGAAGCCACTGCAAAGGCAAAAGAAGAATTCGGCCCTCAGACAGTAATTATGAATGTAAAAGAGGTAAAGCCCAAAGGGTTCCTGCGCTCTTTTAAAACCTCTGTTTATGAGGTGACTGCGGCAATTGAGGAGGTGGAGCAGCCCTCAGCAGCCAAAATACCGGCGCCTCTGCCGCCGGCGCCGGGAAATATCAATATAGCGGCGGATGAACCCATTGCGATTCCCAAACCGGAGCCGCTGAAAGAAGTGTTCGCATCAGTAGAGAACACCTGGGCTTCCTCTATGGGAGCTCAGCCGAAAACGCCGGGTACAGAAGAAAAGAAGAAAGAAAGCGCAGCGGAGAATAATCTGGAAGAAAAGTTAGAAAGCCTGCAGTCGCTGTTAGAGGAAAAGCTGTCGCCCCAGCAGCCGGAGGAACTGCCGAAGGAGGCTCCTGTGGATGAGAATTTTAAGTTTATTAAGATGATTTACAGTATTTTGTTAGATAACGAAGTAGATGAAAAATATGTCAACCAGATTATGGATGAAGTAGAAAAAGTAATGAAAGGAGGCGCCAGTGTAGACCTGATTCTGTCCAGTATTTATCAGAAGATGATTTTGAAGTTTGGACAGCCCCAGCCAGTTGAGCTGTCGGAACGCAAGCCTAAAGTGGTCTTTTTTATCGGTCCCACCGGAGTGGGCAAAACGACCACAATTGCTAAGATCGCATCCCGGTTCAAAATGGAAAAGGGGAAGAAAGTAGCGCTCTTTACCGCAGATACCTACCGTATTGCGGCGGCAGAGCAGCTTCGGACTTATGCGAATATCATGGACACCCCATTGAATATTGTATATTCCTCGGAAGAATTAAATGAAGAAATAAAGAAATCAGAGGAATATGATTTAGTGTTGATTGACACCGCAGGGTTTTCTCATAAAAATGAGGAACAGAGGAATGAAACAAAGGAATTGATTGACAGGATACCGGGGGAATATCAGAAGGAAGTATATCTGGTTTTGAGTGCAACTACCAAATACCGGGATCTGATTGATATTGCAGATATTTACAAAAAGAACTTTCAGTTTAAATTAATATTTACCAAATTAGATGAAACCAGTTGTTATGGAAATATCCTGAATATGAAACTTTATACCGGGGCGGATTTGTCTTATTCCACCTATGGACAGAATGTTCCGGAGGATATTGAAATTTTTAATACGCAGAAGATTGTAAAACATCTGCTTGGAGGAAAATAAGTATGGACCAGGCAGAACAGTTAAGAAACATTGTAAAGAAAAATCAGCAGTCCGCACCGAAAGCCCGCATTTTCACTGTTACCAGCGGAAAAGGCGGTGTGGGCAAATCAAATGTAGTGGTGAATCTGGCAGTTCACATGCAAAGACAAGGCAAAAAAGTGATTATCTTTGACGCCGATTTAGGACTTGCGAATGTGGAAATCATGTTTGGCGCAATTCCTAAATATAATTTAAGTGATTTGATTTACCGCGGAAAGACCATACAGGAGATTATTACGCCGGGGCCTATGGAGATTGGATTTATATCCGGCGGCTCAGGAATTACAGGCGTTAACAACTTATCCAAAGAAAAATTGAAATTCCTGGTGCATAACTTGTCAGAATTAGATGAGCTTGCTGACATTATTCTAATAGACACCGGTGCCGGAATCTCGGATCATGTGTTGGAATTTGTAATGGCCAGCCCTGAAATCCTGCTGCTGGCCACCTCAGAGCCAAGTTCTCTGACGGACGCGTATTCTCTTTTAAAAGCGCTGCATCGGAATCCGGAATTTCGTCAGGCACAGACAAAGATTAAAGTAATCTCTAACCGTGTGGTGACAGAAGAAGAAGGAATGGGAATTTATGAGAAGCTTAATGCTGTGGTGGGGCAGTTCTTAAAGGGAAATTTAGAATACCTTGGAATGATCCCCCAGGATTCAGCAATGGAGAAGGCGGTGCGTCAGCAGCAGCCAGTAAGTATTCTTTATCCTGAATCAAAGTCCAGCCGGGCCTTTGAAGTGTTGACGGGAAATCTCCTGGATGGGAATACAGTTCCTTTACATGCAAAAAAGGGAATTATGCAGCTGCTTTCCCGCTTTATTTATAGGAGAGGTTAGCGTATGAAATCCAATGTTGTCAAAACAGGAGACAAAGTTGAAATACGGATTCTACAGCAAGTAGAACAGGGAAGGAAGCTGGGGGAATATCCGCCGGCTTATCGCAGTATTGTAGAACATGTGCAGGAAGACGGTTCCATAGAATTGCTGGTTCCTATTGTAAAGGGGAAGATTGACGGTCCCCCCAGCGGCGTAAGGCTGGAAGCTTTGTTTTATACCAGGGCGGGAATGTATCGCTGCGTTGCGCGTATTAAGAACCGTTACCTGAAAGAAAATGTCTATCTGATGCTGATGGAACTGAAAAGTCCCCTGGAAAAATTTCAAAGACGGGAATTTTATCGGTTTGAGTGTGTGATGGATATCCAGTATATGACTATCACCGAAGAGGAAACTGAAATTGATGATATCACAGAGTTAAAAGAGCATCATAGATTAACATATCCGGAGGATCTGGTAAAAAATGCTGTTGCAGTAGATATCAGCGGAGGCGGTATCCGTTTTGTGTCTGGCCAGCCTGCTGAAGAAGGCAGCCATCTCCTAATTGCTATCCGCCTGGTCAACGAAAGTATGGATTATCCCCTGGAGCTGATTGGAAAAGTTGTGATATGCCAGAAAGTAGAACCCAGGCAAAAAGAAGAGAAATACGAATATCGTGTCAATTTTATCATGAAAGATGAAAAGAAGCGGGAACTGATCATAAAATATATTTTTGAACAAGAACGCAGAAGCAGACAAAAAGGGTGATATTATGAAAAAAAATATTTTAGTGGTTGATGACTCTGCACTTATGAGAAGACTTATTTGTGATATAATCAACACAGATAGTACATTTCAGGCAACAGATGTTTGCAAAGACGGCCTGGAGGCATATGAAAGGCTGAAAACAACCAGCTATGACGCTGTGATTCTGGATGTAAATATGCCTCGGATGGACGGCCTGGAATTACTGGCAAAGCTACAGCAGGAAAAAATTAATGCTACCATTATTATGGTAAGCACCCTGACCGTAAAGGACGCGGACATTACCATCCGGGCCATGGAACTGGGAGCGATTGATTTTGTCACAAAACCCGGCAACATTATTGAAGCCAAAGGAGAGGATTTCAAGGGAAGTTTACTGCGGGTACTGAAAGCAGTGGTCAGATCTGACAATGCGAAAAATATCCTTTCAACAGGCGCGAAAGGGCCGGAAAAGCCGGCGGCGGTAAAGGCTGTTCAGCTTCCCAGAAAGCCATCCGGCAAAGGCGGAAACAGGCTGGTTGCTCTTGCTTGTTCCACGGGAGGCCCCAAGGCGCTGCAGAGCGTGATTCCCTATCTGCCGGCGAATATGGACGCGCCTATGGTTCTGGTTCAGCATATGCCGGTAGGCTTTACAAAGTCCATGGCAGACCGTTTGAATGAAACCAGCAAAATTGCGGTCAAAGAAGCAGAAGAAGGCGAAGTTCTGGAGAAAGGATGTGTGTATATCGCCCCCGGCGGAAAACACATGGAGGTCCAGAAGAAGCCGGACGGCAGGCATGTGGTGCATTTAAATGACGCTCCGGCCATCGGAGGGCTCCGCCCCTGCGCCAATGTGACGTATGAGTCTTTGCGCAGCAGCGGCTATGATGAGATTGTATGTGTCGTGCTTACCGGAATGGGCGCGGACGGGACAGGAGGAATCCTTTCCCTGAAGCAGAAAAAGAGAATCCACGTAATCGCCCAGGACGCCCAGTCCTGTGTGGTATATGGAATGCCGAAGGCAATTGCCGAGGCGGGCGCTGTAGATGAGGTAGTTCCCTTAACAGAAGTTGCACAAACGATAATAAAGAATGTGGGGGTACAGTAGTATGGATGTAAGCCAATACCTTGAAATTTTTATTGATGAAACAAATGGACATCTGCAGAACCTTTCGGATTGTATCATGAGTCTGGAGAAAGATCCGGAGAATATGGATACCATCAACGAGATTTTCCGGGCAGCCCATTCCCTGAAAGGAATGGCTGGGACTATGGGATTTAAGCGCATGCAGCGATTGACTCATGACATGGAAAACGTATTTCAGGAGGTCCGCAGCGGCAATATGAGCGTTACCAGCGGCCTTGTGGATGTGCTGTTCCAGTGTTTGGACGCTATTGACGCATATTTGGAAAATGTAAAAGAAAGTTCAGAAGAAGGCACAGATGACAACGAAGCCATCATTCAGGAACTGAACGATATCCTGGCGGCAGGAACCGGAAACGTGCCGGCGAAGGAAGAGAAGCCGGCAGAAAAGGATAAGCCGGCAGAAAATGCAGACGAAGACAGATTTCAGAAAAAATACCTGGACATTGAATTTTCTGAGAAGGAAAAAGAAGAACTGCGGGTATCAGAAGAAAAGGGCATGAAACTGTACGGCATGACAGTCTATATCCAGGAAGACTGCCTGCTGAAGGCTGCCAGAGCGTTTCTTGTTTTCAAAGCAGTGGAAGATTTCGGAAATATCATCGTATATAATCCCACTTCTCAGGATATTGAAGATGAGAAGTTCGGATTTGATTTCAGTTTTTATTTGGCCAGCGAAGCTGAACTGGATAAGATTGTGGAAGTTTCCAAAGCTGTTTCTGAAATTGAAGAAGTAGTTGGAGAAAAGGTTGAATATAAAGAGCTGACCGCCGCTGCGGCAAAGAAGGAAGAAGAGGCTGCAGCTGCTGCCAAGGAACAGGAGCAGAAGAAAGAGGCCGTTGCAGCAATTCCCGCAGCCGGATCAAAACCTCAGGCACAGGCGCAGGCACAGAATGGGAAGAAACAGGCGGCTGGCAAACCTGTGACAAACCGGACGGTCCGCGTGGATATTGAGAAACTGGATGCATTGATGAATCAGGTCAGCGAGCTGATTATTGCAAAGAACTCCCTGGTGTCCATCGGCTCCACTTCAGACGGAGGCGTGGGCAGTTCTAATTCTCAGGCTTTCCATGAGCAGATTGAATATCTGGAACGGATTACCACAGGGCTTCATGAATCTGTCATGAAAGTGCGGATGGTTCCGATTGAAAGCGTTGTGCAGAAATTTCCGCGGATGATCCGTGATTTATCCAAGAAGCTGGATAAAAAAATGGAATTGTACATGACCGGTGAAGACACAGAATTGGATCGTACCGTAGTGGATCAGATCGGCGATCCTTTGCAGCATCTGCTCCGCAATTCTGCGGATCATGGTTTGGAAAGCGCGGAAGTGCGTAAGAAGAGAGGCAAGCCGGAGACGGGTTCCATTCACCTGAACGCGTTCCAGGAAGGAAACAACGTCATTATTGAGGTAAGTGACGACGGTAACGGAATTGACACCGAAAATGTTAAGAATAAAGCCATTGAGCGGGGATTGATTACGCCGGAGCAGGGAGCCGCCCTGAGCCAGAAGGAAATTATTGATTTCCTGTTTATGCCCAGTTTTTCCATGGCAAAACAGATTTCCGACGTGTCCGGAAGGGGCGTGGGACTGGATGTAGTAAAGTCCAACATTGAAGCCTTAGGCGGAGATGTGGAAGTGAAGAGCATTTTGGGTGAGGGTTCTAAATTCACCGTCCGCCTTCCGCTGACACTGGCCATTATTCAGGCCCTTATGGTGGAAGTACGAGGAGAAAAATATGCGATTTCTCTCGGATCTATCGAGACAATTGAGGAAATTCTGGCGGACGAAATTAAGTTTGTCCAGGCAAAAGAAGTGATACATATCCGCGGAATGGTGATTCCGCTGATCCGTTTGGATCAGCTTCTGGATTGTGAACCGGAAGAAGAAGAAAAAGAAAGCCTCACGGTAATTATCGTCCGCAAGGGTGATAAATTTGCCGGACTTATTGTAGATGAATTGAATGGCCAGCAGGAAATTGTAATCAAATCCCTGGGCAAATACATTAACAACAGTACCAAGATTATCAGCGGCGCAACAGTTCTCGGTGACGGTGAAGTGGCATTAATCCTGGATGTTAATACATTATTTTAGGGGGTGTTACGATGGCTAACAATATATCTGTGGTAGAAAATGGCAAGAAACAGTTTATCGTGGTAAAAATCGGCAGTGAACAGTACGGAATTGACATCAGTTATGTGGATAATATTGTCCGTATGCAGAAGATTACCAGAGTACCGAAAGCACAGTCTTACTTTAAGGGAATCATCAATTTGCGCGGAGAAATTGTACCGGTAATGAGCATCCGCACCAAGATGGATTTGGAACCGGATGTATTTACGGATGTTACCAGAATCATTATTCTCAAGCTGGAAGAACATGGCGTTCTCGGGCTTATTGTAGATGAAGTGAAAGAGGTGGTAACTCTTGGCCCGGATGAGATTGATAAAGTGGCTTATGACGCTAAAAATAATAAGAGCAACTTTATCAACGGCGTAGGCAAACATGGAGACGAACTGATTTCCCTGTTTGACACCAACAGCATCATTGATGAAACAGAAACTGTGTAGTGAGAGTAAGAAGGCTGCTGCAGCAAAATAGGAGTTTGGGCAGCAGCCTGTTCGTAATTAAGGAGAAAAAGCCATGGCGAAGTTTAGTTTGGATCAGGTTAATGAAATGTATTTCGATGTTCTAAAGGAGATAGGAAACATCGGGGCAGGAAATGCTACCACTGCAATTTCCAATATGCTGAACCTGAAAGTAAATATGGAAGTGCCTAAGATAGAATTTCTGACTTTTCAGGAACTGCCCACTGCGATTTCAGCAGAGGAAGAGACCATTGTGGGGATTTTTCTGGAGGTGGAAAGCGACATCACCGGAAGTATGATGTTTCTGCTGAAGATGGAATCCGCTCATTATCTGGTAAATCACCTGATGGGCAGGCCGGACGACTATGCGGAAGAATTTAATGAGATGGATCTGTCCGCAATCCGGGAGATTGGAAATATTATCTCTGGTTCTTATTTGTCCGCATTATCCACAATGACCAATATGGTGATTACTGCGTCCGTGCCTTATCTTGCCATTGACATGGCGGCTGCGATTTTAAGCGTGCCTGCAATTCAGTTCGGACAATATGGGGATAACGCGCTTTTGATACAGACAGAATTCGGAGATGATGTTAAGATACAGGGATTCTTTATATTAATGCCGGATGTAGATTCCTATGATAAGATTTTAACTTCACTGGGGATTGCACTATAAGAGGAGCAAGGAGTTATGGCTACAATTAAAGTTGGAATGGCAGATTTGAATATTTGTAAAGGCGATGATATGATCACCACCCTTGGACTTGGATCCTGTATCGGGATTGCAGTTTATGATCCGGTTGTCAAAATCGGCGGATTGGCCCACATCATGCTTCCGGACAGCACACAGATGCGGAATAATTCAAATATTGCCAAATTTGCGGATACAGGAATTGAAGAGTTAGTGAAACGGGTAGTGGCAGCGGGCGCAAATAAAAGACGTCTTGTTGCAAAGATTGCCGGAGGAGCGAAAATGTTTGAAGTCAGCGGGCTTTCCACCATCGGAAATGTGGGAGAGCGCAACGCGCAGGCTTCCCGGAGAAAATTAAAACAGCTTGGAATCCCCCTATTGGCGGAGGATACCGGACTGAACTACGGACGTACCGTAGAATTGTATACGGCGACCGGGGAATTTCGGATTAAAGCAGTGGGCAAAACCATTAAATCTATTTAAAAGGGTGACAGGATATGAAAACAAAACAGGTGCCGATTATTATTACATTGATTGCAGGACTGGCGATCTGTGTGATAGGCTTTCTGACAAGAATGGAAACGAAGCAGTTTGTAAAGACATGGGTGATTGTTTTAATTTTATTTTATATCCTGGGATGTGTTGCGAAACTGTTATTGGATAAAAATTTCAAGGAAGAACCAGAAGAAGCCACGGAAGAGGCAGCGGAGGAGGAAGACGGAGAACAGGCCGAAGACGCCGAAAGCCAGGCTGAAGTTCCGGAAGAACAGAACGACTCCGCAAAAGAAGAAAAAAATAATGCAGGCAGCCGGTAGGCAGTTCCTGCTAGTCTTGGGGGCTTTGGATGAACGCAGCAGAAAGAGAACGATTGTGGGCAGAATTTTTAAAAAAACCCACAGCAGAATTGAGAGAACGAATTATTGTGGAATATGCGCCCCTTGTCAGGATTGTGGCAGGGCGGCTGAGCATGTATCTTGGATATAATGTGGAATATGATGATCTGGTTGGATATGGAATTTTCGGTTTAATTGACGCCATAGATAAATTTGATGTAAATAAAGATGTAAAATTTGAAACATACGCCAGTCTCAGAATCAGAGGTTCCATTCTGGATCAGATACGGAAAATGGACTGGATTCCCAGAACTGTACGTCAGAAACAGAAGAAAATTGACGAGGCAATTAAAAAAATAGAGACAAGAACCGGAAGGACTGCCTTAGATGAGGAAATCGCCAGTGAACTGGAAGTAAGCAGCGATGAATTGTTAAACTGGCAGACTCAGCTTAAGATTACCAATGTGGTATCCCTGAATGAATATGTGGAACAGGGAATGGAACCCACGATGGACGCCAGAGGCAATTCCCACTTTATTCAGCCGGAAGACGCCGTTGCGGAAGAAGAGTTAAAGAAAGTGCTGGAAGAGTCTCTTCAGGTTTTGACAGAAAAAGAACGAAAAGTAATTACTTTATATTATTATGAGGATTTAACGTTAAAAGAAATCAGTAACGTACTGGAGGTGTCGGAATCCCGTATATCACAGCTTCATACAAAAGCCTTGATGAAGATGAAAAAGACGATGGGACCCTACATGAATATATTAACGGATTAGGTGGTTGATGCTATGGAGAGCAAAAATGGGTATTTCAAATTAGACATAAGAGATGCGGGAGTATTCCTTCAGGTATATCCGCCGATAGGGGGCGGAAAACCGCCGGAGTACAAAGAAGTAGTGGCATATCTGGATGCAAAGGGTTACGGCATGTATGACTTAAAGGAATTGAACCGCGCCCTGACCGTAACAGAAGGCGTTCAGGAAGTCTATGTAGGCGCATGGGGCGGCACCTACGAAAATGAGCAGATGGAAGTAAATATCTCCATTGATAAGATGCTGGTTTTTTGCCGGTTTTATCCACCTTCCACCAATGGAAAACTGATGACAGCGGAAGAAATTGTCGGAGATTTATCTTTCCGCAAAGTCACCGTAGGGCTGAAACAGGATGAAATTCAAAGATTTCTCCAGGATCGCCATTATTGCACAAATTATATTATGGCGAAAGGAATTCCGCCAATTAATGGAAAAGACGCCAAAATTGAATATTTTTTTAATACGAACCACAATCTAAAACCAAAAAAGAACGAAGACGGCACCGTGAATTATTATGAACTGAATACCATCAGCCGGGTGGAAAAAGGCCAGGTGCTTGCAAAGCTTCACAAAGAAGTTCCCGGCAAGCCGGGAAAAGATGTGTATGGCGGTGAAATTCAGGGACGGCAGGCCAAATCCCTGAAACTGGAATTTGGAAATAACATTACCCTGTCTGAGGATATGACCGAGATTTATTCCGGCGTTACCGGGCATGCCAGCCTGGTGAACGGCAAAGTGTTTGTGGAGGACGTATTTGAGGTGCCTGCAGATGTAGACACCTCAACCGGAAATATTGTCTATGACGGGAATGTCACCATTAAAGGCAACGTAAAGAGCGGATTTTCCGTCACCGCCAAAGGAGATATTGTCATAGAGGGCGTAGTGGAAGCAGCGTTTCTCTCCGCCGGAGGCCAGATTATTGTAAAGCGCGGCATTCACGGCATGGGAAAGGGCAGAGTACAGGCAAAAGACAATATTATCACTAAATTTATAGAAAACGCCACTGTAATTTCAGGCGGTTATATTGAGACAGATTCGATTCTGCACAGCCAGGTATCAGCCGGCAATGATGTGCGCGTCAGCGGCAGAAAAGGCTTTGTAAACGGCGGCGTGATCCGCGCCGGCAATCTGATCGAGGCGCAGACCATAGGCTCCACCATGGGGACGCTCACCCGGTTGGAAGTTGGGGTAGATCCCATGGTAAAAGAACATTACGGAGAACTTCAGAAAAGCATTATCCAGATCAGCAAAGAGTTGGAACAGCTGCGGCCTATTCTTGTTAATTTTAATGAGAAAATGCAGAAAAAGGAACCCTTAAGCGCAGATCGGATTCAGCAGGTTCAGTCCGTTGCCCGCTCGTTTAAAGAGAAACAGCAGCTGCTGAACACCCAGCGGAAAGAACTAAAGGATCTCCATGAACAGATTCAAATGTCCCACAATGCCAAAATAAAAGTAAAAGGCAGCATTTATCCGGGCGTAACCGTAAATATTTCTGAGGTAAGCATGAATATTAAGAGCGAAAGGACATTCTCGAAGTTCGTGAAGGAGCACGGTGAAGTAGTGGTTCGCACGTTATAAAAGGAGGGTAAAGTATGTCAATCAGGCCAGTGGAATTCAGCGGGGTGGTTCAAAGAAGCCAGGACGTCAGCGCATTGAAGCAGAATGAAGACAATAAAGCCATGCTGCAGCAGCAGAATGTGCAGACGCAGTTCGCAAAAGATACGGTACATCATATGAAGCAGGTCAACCACGCCAATGATTCAGACAATCCGGAGAAAAAATTTGACGCCCGGGAGAAGGGAAGCAATGAATACGAGGATCGGCGGAATAAAAAGAAAAAGGCGGGGGAAAAAAATAACGGAAAGGTAAGCCTTAAAACCTCAGGCGGTTTTGATATGAAGATATAGGTAGGTACAAGTATGACAGCGGTAGAAATTGTTTTGTTGATTATTGGCGTTGTAATGATGATTGCAAGTTTTTTCATTGCAGAAAAATTGTCGAATCAGGATTTGGACAAGGTTGCCGAACTGAGTACGGAAGAAATGCAGCGTATTCTGGAACGGAGCCTGAACGATGCCCAGGTGAAAGTCGATAATATGGTGGATCAGGTGATTGATCACTCCATTGAGAAATCCATGGAAGTGGTGGAGCGGGCATTAGACAAAGAAACCAATGAGAAAATGCGGGCAATTACAGAATATTCCGATACGGTGTTGGAATCTATTCATAAGACCCATAATGAAGTGATGTTTCTCTACAGTATGCTGAATGATAAGCATTCTGAACTTACGAAATATGCAGGGAATCTTGCGCAGCTTGCCATTCATCTGGAAGAGCTGCAGGAGCAGATTCAAAATACAGTGGATCATTCCGATGAAATTTTAAGCAAAAGCCAGGAAGCGGCAGAGCCTGTCCGCAGGGCAGAACCGGTTCTGCCGGAAGAACTTCATATGCCGGAAGCTGAATTTTTCACAGAAGAACAAGCGGCAGAGAAGTCGAATCATAACCAGATGATTCTGGATATGTACCGAAACGGAAAAGACGCCGTGGAGATTGCGAAAGAATTAGGACTTGGCGTAGGCGAGGTAAAACTTGTAATCGGGTTATTCAGAGAGGAAGAATTATAGTCTATGAAACTGAAATATTATTTGCGGGGATTGGGAGTCGGTATTATATGTACTGCCATTATCATGGGGATTGCTTTGTCCGGAAATAAAAAGGAAACATTAACAGACGCAGAGATCATAGAGCGGGCCAGGCTTCTTGGCATGGTGATGGAAGAGGAAGGAACAAATGCCGGAAAAGAGGCTTCTGACCAGGAAAACCCGGAAGAAGGGAAAACGCCTGAAAATCAAGAGGCCGGAAATGAACAGCCAGACAGTAATAAAACAACAGACACAAAAAGTAACGAGACAGAAGCGGGCAATCCAGAGTCAGATGAAAATCCGGATGCAGGAGCAGCAAATTCTGAGAATCCGGATGGTCAGCCTTCTGCTGCAGGCCAGGGGACGGTAGAACTGGAGATCAAGGAAGGAGAGTTTTCGGATGTAGTAAGCCGGAAGCTTTTTGAGGCGGGGCTGGTGCCTGACGCGGAAGAGTTCAATGCTTACATGACTCAGAAAGGAGTGGACGATTCCCTGCGGATCGGGGTTCATTTGATTCCCGCCGGCTCTACAGCAGATGAAATCATTGCAATTTTGCAGGAAAAACCGCAATAGGACTTGCAAGTAAAATTTTCCTGTGATATAATTGCAAAGATAATATAAATCACATATGTGGATTTCAGAGCCGGTGCCCTGTCGGTGGCCCTGGGAGAAGAAGCATATGGAAGAATCTAACCAATGGAGGTAAAAACATGGGCGTTATTTCGATGAAACAGTTATTAGAAGCAGGTGTCCATTTCGGACATCAGACAAGAAGATGGAACCCTAAGATGGCCCCTTATATCTACACGGAGAGAAATGGTATTTATATCATTGACTTGCAGAAATCTGTGGGCAAAGTAGATGAGGCATACAAAGCTGTAGCTGATATTACTGCTGAAGGCGGCACCATTCTTTTTGTAGGAACGAAAAAGCAGGCGCAGGACGCAATTAAAGCGGAAGCAGAGCGCTGCGGCATGTTTTATGTGAACGAGAGATGGCTGGGCGGAATGCTGACCAACTTTAAGACCATTCAGAGCCGTATTGCAAGGCTGAAAGCCATTGAGACGATGGCAGAAGACGGAACTTTCGATGTCCTTCCTAAGAAAGAAGTCATTGCGCTGAAGAAGGAGTGGGAGAAGTTAGAGAAGAACCTGGGCGGAATTAAAGATATGAAGAGAATTCCGGACGCTATTTTCATTGTAGATCCCAAGAAAGAAAGAATTTGCGTACAGGAAGCGCATATATTGGGCATTCCATTAATTGGAATTTGTGATACAAACTGTGATCCGGAAGAGCTGGATTATGTCATTCCCGGCAATGATGACGCAATCAGAGCCGTTAAACTGATTGTTTCTAAGATGGCAGACGCTGTTGTAGAAGCAAATCAGGGAACCATTGAGGAAGAAGCTGCAGAAGAGACAGAGGAAACTGTGGAAGAATAAGCAGAAACAGCAGCAGTAACAGATGGAGGGAATAAAGATGGCTATTACAGCAGCAATGGTAAAAGAGTTAAGAGAAATGACCGGTGCAGGCATGATGGACTGCAAAAAGGCTTTGAATGAGACAAACGGCGATATGGATGCCGCTGTAGAATTTTTGAGGAAAAACGGACAGGCTAAGGCAGAGAAGAAAGCCGGAAGAATTGCAGCGGAAGGTCTCTGTACCGTTGTAGTGAAGGATGATAAAACGGCAGCAGTAGTTGAGGTAAATTCTGAGACAGACTTTGTTGCAAAGAATGATACATTCAAGGCTTTTGTAGAAGCAGTTGCAACTCAGGCTGTGAATTCAGACGCAGCAGATTTGGATGCGTTTATGGCGGAAGCATGGAACGAAGATTCCAGCAAGACCGTAAAGGACGCTTTGGTAGAAAAAATTGCAGTAATTGGAGAGAACTTGAATATCCGCAGATTTGAAAAAGTTACTGCCGATAATGGGTGTGTGGTTTCTTATATCCATGGCGGCGGAAGAATCGGCGTTATCGTAGAAGCAGAGACTTCTGTAGTTAATGATACGGTAAAAGAAGCATTGACCAATCTGGCAATGCAGATTGCGGCTCTTTCTCCCAAATACATTTCCAGAGATGAAATCAGCGAAGAATATATTGCTCATGAGAAAGAGATCCTTTTGGCTCAGATTATGAATGATCCGAAAGAATCTCAGAAACCGGAAAAAGTAATTAACGGTATGATTGAAGGGCGCGTTAACAAAGAACTGAAAGAGATCTGCCTGGTAGATCAGGTTTACGTTAAGGCAGAAGACGGCAAACAGACCGTCGGCAAATACCTGGAGGCTGTTTCCAAAGAAGTCGGGGCGGCAGTATCTGTGAAGAGATTTGTTCGTTTTGAGACTGGAGAGGGGCTGGAGAAGAAGCAGGAAGATTTTGCTGCCGAGGTTGCAGCGCAGATGAACGCGTAGAAATTTGTCGAAAATAGGCGAATATAGACAAAAAACCCCTTGTGAATGGCGTAGGAATGTCATTTGCAAGGGGTTTGTGTTTAAATAATTAGGATAACTGGTAATTTAATAGGAAGTATGATAGAATATTCCAAATAGCTAGAGAAGAACGGAGGGGTATATGTGGCGAAAGAAATGAATTCTACTAAAGCATATTTGTTATTACAAAAAAGAAAAAGTCCGTTTTTAAGTCAAGTTAATAAAGCGATTGAGTTTGCATCACAGATATTGCCTATGATTACAAAAGTGTTTCAGACATATACGTTGCATGGTATGACACACTCTGTTCATGTGGCAGAATATATGTATGAATTGATTGATGATGTCGAAAAGATGAGTGATTTAGAGATAGTGATGCTAATTTATGCGGCATTATTCCATGATATTGGAATGGTTGTTTCAGATAGAGAGATAGAAGAAATTAAGACAGACAAACTTTTATTAGGCAATAGAAAATATAGTAAAGTTTTTCAAAAATACAATAATGAAAACATAGCTTTACAGGAATGTGTGCGTCCGGTTCATGGAAAAAGATCAAGAGAGTTTCTGGAAAAAATTGATGATGAAAATAGGGTGATGTTTTTTGTTACATTGGGAACTGCTACGACTTTTCAAAATGAGCTTGCAATGATATGTCAGGCGCATAATGAAGATTTTGAATGGATTAGTAAGGAATTACCGTCAGAGACTATCAAAGGAGAATATAGCTTAAACGCACAATATATAGCTATATTGTTAAGAATCGCTGATTATTTGGATATGGATGCGCAGAGGGCTCCTCTTTATTTATATAAGTATCTGAATCCAACGGATTATAGTGATTTGGAATGGCGTCAGCATTTTCATATAGATAATTATACAAAAATTGTTTTAAATGAAGGGACAGGGCAAAAAGAGATTAGTTTTATTGGCTCTAGTAAGGAGCCGGCTGTACATAGAAAATTGCTAAAATACTTTGATGATATTAATAAAGAGTTGTTAAATGCGGTTAATTTATGTCAGATTTTCAAAAAAGAAATATACTTGCTTAATGTGTATCCCCATATTAAAAATAAAATAGAACCGATTGGATTCGCGTTTTCAGATTACAAATTGGAATTGAATTATAAAGCAATTACCAATCTTTTGATGGGTGAAAATATTTATGGTGATAAAAAGTATGGTTTAAGGGAAATTATTCAAAATTCTATTGATGCGTGCAAAACAATGGAAGAAACTGCCCAGACGCACGAAAACTTTGTTTTTCAAAAATACGAGCCAATTATTTTGGTTGCATTGGATAAGGAAAAGCAAAGCGTTACCATTTTAGATAATGGCAGTGGGATGAATATAGAAATATTAAAGAAATATTTTTTGAATGTAGGGGTGTCTTATTACAATTCAGATGCTTATAAATTACAAGGGAGAGAGTATTCTCCAATTGGACATTATGGAATAGGTTTTCTGTCTTGTTTTATGTTGTCAGATAAAGTGGAGGTTCGAACAAAACATATAGAAGAAAATCAAATAATAAAAATTGAATTTGAAAAAAACAGTGAATATATTTGTTTGACATATGAGAATAAGACAAAAACTCAAGGAACAGAGATTATCCTGGATTATGAGCAGTTTATGAGTGTATTTCCTAATGGTATTTCGGAAATAAAAAGTTTTATTGAAGAAAATTTTTTGGATTGTGGAGTTTTGATAAAGATTTTAGTACAGGAAAAGAACCAGCAGGAAACATATATATGCAATTTAAGAAAAACAGAAGATATATTGCCGGAAAAAATATGTTTAAATCAATATTTGGATGGAATAGAAGTATATGTGGAATGTAATTTTAAAAGGATTAATTTTGCAAATAAAATAAAAGACATAAATGGAAATAAGAGTTATTATTATAATTCTATAGAAAATAAAATAATAGAAGAAGATAGTATGGATATTTCTATTAAGAAGTTTGTTGTAGAGAATATGATACGGGTACTGACTGTTCCATTAATTTCGGATGAGGCAATATACGATTTTGAAATAATTTACAATAAAACAGATGATGTCGAACAAACTATATCTTTGCTGGATGATGATTATGATTTATATAATATTGTATCTAGTGATTTTGGTGTTGTTATGAGCCAGGATATCATAGAAGGGCGTGAGGATCTTATTGGAGATTACTCATTTGAAATGTTTTGTGAAGAGTTGGAACATGATGATTCTATACCAACAAAAACAGATATAAAAGTTTTTCAAGTTGTTCTGGATGAAGAAGCTGAGTGTATTTTACCCTTTAAAGTGAATGTGGGATTTGGGTCAAGATATCCTTTTGAGGCAAAAGACCAGGTATACCTTAAATGCATATTGTTGCCGCGGCTGAAAATTATTATTCCATATTTAGTTGATGGAATTATTCTTAAAAATGCTGTAATTAATATTAAAAATAACAGTTTTTATCCGAATGTTTCCAGAGATAGAATTAGCAAAGAGTTGGAAGAAAAGCTATGCTATTCTATTGGGAAAGCGTTGCATATGTGGTTGTTGGATAATTTGGAATTATCACTTGGAGAGCGGAAGTTATTAAAAAAATTTGTTGCAACATATTACCCAGAGAAAAGCAGTAATCAGCTAAATGAAAAAGCATAGAAATATTTTGTCATTTTTCTATAAAAAGCTGAAAAACAGAAAAATTATTTAAAATAAGGAGAGGATTATTATGCTGAAATTGGAGATAAAATTAGATGAAGACAAAATAAATAAAGAGCAAAAGTATAGTATTTCTAGTATCTATCAAACCTTAAGTCAAGCTTTTGATAGCTATCAATTAAGAAAGGAATATGAGCCAGATGGCACGATTGTTTTTTTTGGAAATGGAAATTCAAGAGACTATGGGGCATTTGGCTGTATTATCACGTCTTTAAAAGAAAAATCGTGGTTTATGGATTATGTAATTAAATGGATTTGGTATAATAGCGATGATGGAGAGAATGAAAATGATTTTGCTATTGAAGATGTTCTGTATCATTATACAAAGAGAATGAGTGTGGCATAATGAAGGAACGGGAGGCAAAACATTTTAAGGCACTTTATTTTGATTTATGTGTAAAGGATTTGGAAAAGCATTATTCTGCAACTAATCCCAGAGGAGCTTATCGGAAAATACAGGATTATTTGCTTCAACGAAAGTTTTCACATGAACAGTATTCTGGTTATCATTCGCAATATAAAACAACAGATTTGGAAATTTTTGATTTAGTATATGAAATGAATAAAGAATTTCCGTGGCTGGGATATTGCTTGAATCATTTTGAAGTAACCAATGTAGGAGCAAATCATGATTTAATGCAGTTGTTTGATGAGCCGTTTCAAGAGCCGAAAAGAGTATGAATATAGTTATTGATTTTATAAATGCGTATAAATTTGGGGGAAGAACCTTACCCCCAAATTACCCCAAATGGAGAATGGTTATCCCCCAAATTTCAAATATCAGAAATTGGAAACTTTAGAAAGCAAAATTAATTTTCCCCCAAAATAAAATTTGGGGGCTGCAGTTGAAAAGGCATTGATTCAGAGCAGACAAAATCACTGCAAAGCCAGTAAAATATATAGTTTCGGGGATATGCGACCGGGACGCAAAAAAGGGAAAGTTCGCAAAACAGATGGGCAAATAAGCGAAGTTTTCAGTCCAAATTTCATAATTAGTTTTATAGGCTCCAAAAGCCTTATAAACACAGTGTTTTCTAGTGATTATAAGGTTTTTGGGGCTTTTTTCATCTTATAGGAAATTCCGACTTTCTGAGGCACAAAGAAAAACGTATGTTCATCGAACATACGTTAGATAGATATGTGTTTTAGGCATACAAAACAGACGGTAAAGGTTTTAGAAGATATAAAAGCCTTCTTCTCCAAAACCGTCATCGAATGGGTCATCTTCATTTAAGAAATAATCCATATCGAGAAGGTCATCCTCGCCCATGCGGCGAATGTCCCCGGATGTCATGCCTTCGGGTGGGTTATCCATATATTTTTTGCGCAGTTTCTCTGTGTTTGGGTTCATAAGCACAGCCTCCTTTGAAAGGAGTATACCACAGGAAAGGGATTTAAGGAAGTCATGCGGATGACCTTCTTCCACGGGAACGGGACATGGCTTTCTCGTACATTTCTTCCAGGGAAACACGCTTATGGTTAAAATAAAGTTCTAAAAACAGCATGGCAGTGCCGCATTCGCATTTTAACGGGTCATAACCAAAAGCAGAGAGTATGGCAGTGCGCCACCGGTTAAAGCTTCTGAAAATATGGCGCTTTTCACGGGAAATGGCCCTATGGAGTTTTTTGTCAGACTCCCGGTGGCGGGCATAAATGCCGCCATAGCGGATCATTTTGTAATGCTTTTCGGGGATATGCTGGATGAGACGCCCTATGAACTCCATGACGGGAAGCGTTTCTTCCATGTATTTGTCATCTTCATGCCGGTTGTAATGGAAGGTGACAAAGTCACCATCGTATGCATCAATCCGGGAAGTGGCAATCACGGGTCGTCCGAGATAACGCCCGATATATTTTACCACGGTTTTGGGATCACATTTGTTTGGCTTTGCATAGACATAAAAGCCTTCCTTGTGTTCCCGGTAACAGCGGGCTTTCACTTTTTTAAAGGGGCGCCCGATCCTGGATTCCATTTCATTGAGAAGTGCGGTGCGGAAAGAATTACGGAGGAAAGTATAGTTAAAGTGACTCACATTACGCCAGAAACCGTTATCACTGTAGCCGCCCTCAGAGACCAGGCAGTGGATGTGTGGGTTCCATTTCAAATCCCTGCCAAAGGTATGGAGGACCATGATAAAACCGGGAGTGAAATTCATGGACATGTTCTGTTTGAAAAACATTCGTGAAACAACGCTGTTTACAGCGTGGAAAAGGCAGTCAAGCAGGGAGCGGTCTTCAAGGAAGAAGTCCCGGAGCCGTTCGTCAATGGTGAAGACACAGTGGCGATGTGTGGCATTGACGAGCTTAAAGGCCATAGAAGTAGAGCGCTGCATGGCGTACAAATTCCCACAGGTGGGGCAGAAACGGCTTTTACAGCGGAAAGGGACAAACTTAAGTTTTCCGCAGTGGGGACAGCCATACATGGCCCCGCCAAAGGAAGGATCGCCGCAGTTTATCATTTTTTCAACATTTTCTATGACAGAGTCACGGGGATGAAGAATATAAACCATTTCTTCATAATGGTCTCTAAAAATATCTTGTAGTATACTCATAAGACTATTATGCATGAAAATGATACAAAAAGAAACCCCTAATTCCCCCATGAATGGGGGCTAGGGGGTTGAAGTGTCG
>CAJUBP010000007.1:0-29592 GCA_910584585.1 uncultured Lachnospiraceae bacterium
TTTTGGCGAGTTTGCAGGACTATTCTATAGTCCGGTAAATTGGGAAAGTTTTATTAGAATAAAGAATGAAATTGGACATATTTTCAGAAAATTTAATGTCGTAGAATTCAAAAGTCCAGATGATGCCCTGTCCATAGATGACTACTATAAAACAATTGGTTATGCATGCCTGTATAAAGGATTAGGAGAAACTGTAAACCAGATTCCAGCAAACGAACTGACTATCTCTATTTTTCGGGAAAGCTATCCGAGAGAAATGTTTGAAGCAATGAAAAATCTTGGACTGGAGATTAAGGAACGTTATCCGGGAATATATTATATTTAGTGGAAAGCAGGCTCTGTTTGATACTCAGATAGTAGTGACCAAACAGCTTGACAGAGAAACGCACCGGACATTGCGTGTTCTTTCAAAACATGTGAAGGAAGAAGATATCCAGCGTTTCGTTGAAAAAGCAACACAGATGTCTGAGCCAGGAGACAGAAATAATGTAGATGCTGTTCTGCAAGTCAGTGTTTCTGCTAATAAGGAGATTTATAAGGCGATAAGGAGGTGCGATAAAGTCATGTGTGAAGCGTTGAGAGAACTTATGAAAGAAGACTTTGAAAGGCAAGAACGGGAAACAAAGCAGGAAACATTGTTGGAGGCAATCCGGAATCTGATGGAAACAATGAAGTGTAGTGCGGATCAGGCAATGGCAGCGCTGAAAATTCCAGATGCTGACAAAGGAAAGTATATTGCAAAATTATAAAAAATGCTGTCAAAAAAAGGCAGCGGTGGGCAATCCCAGAAATATGAAGGATGAAACAACTTTGTAATATAGATTGTTTCATCCTTTTAATTTATATAAATCGTTTCTCTAAGTTCATATCATACCAGTTTCTTTCCATACAGTGTATCCGCATCGTGTGTAAATTCCCTGAGCCACTTACAGAGGGGGATTTGACTTAGCAGAGCATGACAGGCATAATTTCGCCAAACCCCCGAAAAATTTCTATAAGTTGTTCGGATGTTTCTTTTTTCCCATGTTTCACCCATGTAATTAAAAGGCTGCTTAGAACGCCCATAGATGCCGCCGCCAGATAATCCATTTTTTCTTCTGAAATAGTATTGAGAGGAAACCGTTCGTACAGAAATCCGGAATTTTTCAACAGTGCGCTCTGCAGAATATCGGCCCGGTTACTTTTAAAGACTGCCTCAAGGAATTGCTGTTCTTCCATCCAGTAGTGTAAGGTAAAGGATAAAAAATCCTCTTTGCGGTCTGCAGGAAGGTCATGGTATTTTTGCGGTATTTCCAGTGCGATAGCCTGACATTTATAGGCAAGTATATCCTGTACATTGTCGAACAGCCTGTAAAAGGTTGCGCGGCTGACCCCGCTTGCCCTTTGGAGGTCTGACACATTGATCTCTGTAAAATCCTTCTTTTCCATGCATTTTATCAGACCGTTTACCAGCAGTTCTGCGGAGTGTATTTTTCTTTTGTCTGTACCGACTCGAATCATTTTATAGCCTCCCTACGGTGAAATGTGATACAGCTTTTTGGGATTGTGTATCGTTTCTTTTGAGAATATTGTATCACAAAATGAGAGGTGATACAATATTCTCACATTATTTTTTAAGGAGGAGCATGCTCATGAAAGACATCTATGCAAACATTAACACCGCTGATGACCAAAAGCGCAGAGAAAAAACGTATGGGCGTGGTGATGGAGCAGCTGGAGCTTAACGGCTGTCTTCCAGAGCAGACAACACATAATAACAATTCGTGGTTTGCTTTTGGAAGATATGAAGCAGAAGGTCATGTGATCGACTATCTGTTCCATATCATGCAGCTGGAATTTCCGAAGATCATGGGAGGACGAAAATACCAGTCCGTTGTGATGGTATTTGATGAAACGACCGGCGAGTATTATGCAAAAGATTACCTGTTCAAACCTTCTCAGGTCACTTCAAATACGGAGCATTTTTATCTGAAGCTCCCAAACGGCCTTATGGAAGGGACATGGAACGATATGCATCTTATGATAAATGAAAAGCCGGCAGAATTTTATCTGGACATACATACATCTGCCGTTCACTATCCGGTTGTATCAGGAGGAACTTCGGTTTTCGAGCTTCTTGGCATGTGTATCCATCAGTTTTCAGTACCCTATATGAAAACAAAGGGGAATTTTGTGTGGAAAGAACGTTCCTATGATATTACCGATAAGGGCTTTACATGGTTTGACCGCCAATGGCAGCAGCTCAACATGAAGAATACGATAAAATGGAGCTGGATGGCAATCTATCTGGATAACGGCGATGTGATCAGCGTCCTGGACTGTGACGCACCCGGATATGAAACGGGTCTCCTTGCCAATTTGAAAACGGATGGAACGCAGATCAACGGCATGGGACATCGCGCAGTACTGCCATTCAAACAAGGGGAATCGGATTATTACTACAATCCAAATTCTAAACAGGAGTATCCGGCGCACTGGGAGATTCATATTCCTAAGATTAATACCAAACTGGAAGTGATTCCATTTAAGAAGGAGCAGGATATCGCTTCTGTAATGTCCCAATTGAGTAAATATGAAGGAGTGTGTAAAGTGGATGGGACATATCATGGAGAGCCTGTTACGGGCACAGCGCTGGTGGAGCTGATCGGCTCATGGCCGAAACATTAGAAATAAAACAGTGCTGAAGGAGTGTGAAAGTAATAATGAAAGATTTATATTTAAACATGAATACAAATCTGATGACGGAGAATATAAGGCAGGATCGTATGTGCGCATCTATGTGCCAATTGGATATCACAAAAGACCTGGCAAATAAAAAGACCGTCAATGACAATTCATGGTTCGCTTTCGGGCGTTTCGAGGCAGAGCCGGAACATTATATTAATTTTCTGTTTCATATTATGGGTATGAAGGTTCCGGTACTTGGGCTTGTATATCAGTCTCTTGTAACTGTTTTTGATGAGAAAACCGGATACTATTATGCGAAAGATTATCTGAATAAAAAGTCTAAAGCCGTGGTTCATGAGGATGACTTTTATTTAAAGGTTCCCAATGGCAGTATGGCTGGAAACTGGGATAACATGAAAATCATAGTCGATGAAGGAGAGTTTCATCTTAATGTCGAGGCTTCTGCAATTCATTATCCTGTTCTTATGGCAGCCAATTCAGTCTTTGACATGTGCAATATGTGTATCCACGAATTTTCTGTCCCAAGGATGCGGATAAAAGGAACCATGACGGCTGGCGGCAGGACTTATGATATTACAGATAAGGGGTTCATATGGTTTGATCGTCAATGGCAGAATATTAATTATGTAAAAAGTACCATGAAGTGGACATGGATTTCGATTTCTTTGGATAATGGAGAAATTTACAGCATTTTTGATACAAACCTGACTGGTTGGGAAGATAATATCATGGCAGTACTCTGTCCAAACGGAGCGCAGATAAATCTTCGCCATTTTAATCCGCTTGCCGCCCAGGAAAAAGAATATTGGATTAGTCCAAAGTCCAAACAGAAGTATCCGGTGAAATGGGAATTGGACATTAAGGAATTGGATCTGCAGCTTTCTATCGTTCCCATAAAAAAAGAACAGGAAATTGTTTCTGCGCTTGGAGAGCTGAACAAATATGAAGGCTGCTGCACAGTAGAAGGCGTCCGCGATGGGAATCCGGTAAAAGGAACGGCGCTGGTGGAACTGATCGGTCATTGGAAGAAATAAAAAAGGAGGAATATATCATGGAGAAAACGTATATTGTTACAGGCATTAGCGGGAGATTGGGAGGTAAGGTTGCTGAGAATATGCTGCGGGAGGTTCCTGGAAAACAGTTGATCTTTACCTGCTCCAATCTTGCGGGACTGAATCCGGAGAAAAGAGAACGATGGGAAACGCAGGGTGTCTCGGTACGGCAGGCAAATTATAATGATCTGGAAGAGATGACGGAAGCCTTCCGGGGCGGCGACAGTATTTATATCGTATCAGGAACCTTGAACGGGCCGGAGCGTGTCGTCCAGCACAAACACGCGTTTGACGCTGCCGTTGCCGCAGGGGTGAAGCATATCATTTATACTTCCGGCATCGGGGCAGATCAGCTGGATGTGAAGCAGTATGTACTGCCGGATCATATTGCTTCGGAGGTATATTTAAGAGAGATGTCACATAGACTTGGGTTTACATACAATATCATGAGGAATAGCCTGTACATGGAAAATTTCCTTACAGACAGTATTTTATTAGCAAACAGATTTGATCATATTTACATGGGAATTGGAAAAGACGCGGCATTTGCGCCGATTGCAAAGGATGACAGCGCAGCCTGTGCAGCAGCGCTGCTTCTTGGAAAAGGAGAACCGAACACAGCTTATGATCTCACAACGGATAAGCTGGTTACACAGGAAGGAATCTGCAAGGCGATAACCGGACGCTCGGAGGTTCCATACAAATATGCGGCAATTGAAAATCTGGAGGATGCATATGAAATACTCGGCAAAATGGGATTGTCTATGACGACAGATAATCAGGGAAGCGACGGCGAGGTGATGCCCTGGTGCGTGAACGATTATGTGGGAGGAAAATATTACGGAATATAAAGATGTTCATTAAAAGTGATTCTAATCCAAAAGGTCATTCTGCCTTGTGTAGATTGACCTTTTGGTATACTCAGTGGGGACGCCAAAGAAAAAGCCAACTGCCGCCTGGGCAGTCAGCTTTATAAGGGTATGTAAATGGCTGCTATCATGCAGATGAGGATGTACAGGAATATTTGCTGACAAAAGATTCTGTATTGGTAACGGAGATGCCGGATGGTTTGTATCTGGATGGACCGGGAGATGAGACGGCATTGATTTTCTATCCGGGTGCAAAGGTAGAATATACTGCATATCTTCCTCTATTGAGTGAGTTGGCAGATCAGGGAATTGACTGTTTTCTTGTCAAGATGCCCTGTAATCTTGCTATTTTCGGGCAAAATAAGGCGAAAAAGATTATGGATTCTTATGAATATGATCACTGGTATCTCTCCGGGCATTCTCTGGGCGGGGCAATGGCGGCATCTTATTCGTCCGGGCATTTGGAGAGTCTTAATGGTCTGGTGCTTCTGGCAGCGTATCCAACGAAGAACCTGAAGTCGGATTCCTTTTCTGTCCTGTCCCTCTATGGAAGTGAGGATGGTGTTCTGAATATGGAAAAGGTGGAGGAAGGAAACTCGTATATGCCTACAGATTATGCAGAAATCTGTATAGAAGGCGGAAACCATGCGCAGTTTGGAAATTACGGGGAGCAAAAGGGTGACCATGCTGCCAAGATCAGTAGGGAAGAACAGCAGGCGCAGACCGTGGAGGCCATTTTGAATACAATGGAAGCTCATAAGAATCAGAAGCAGGAGGAAGCAATGATGGCTTATGAGCAGATTAGTCCGCAGGAAGCAAAAGAGAGAATGGAGAAAGAGGCAGATGTGATTATTCTGGATGTCCGGAGCTGGTAGAATAAATTAATTTATGAGGGGGGACCAAAATGATCAAAAGACGGTGCCGTTTTCTGATATGAATAAGAATCTGAAAAAAATGAGTTTTTTATTTCCATTCCCATAAGCATCTGTCTGAACCTTATAGATACGATTACGCAAATCTAACCGCCTTTTTAACTCTCGTTTAATTTTTTTAGCTTTTGGGACATGAGTCTGGCATATTTATGCACCTCCCTCGTTAAAACCAAAGAGTAAAATATGATAATTTCGAACGATTTTGTTGTTGGAATCGTTCAAATAGGATATAATATAAGTAACATGGAATGAAGGAGGGATTCAGAATGTCTATTACGGCTACAGAATTAAAGCTTAATCTTGGCAAGTATCTGCTTCTTGCAGAAAAAGAAGATGTTTTTATTACAAAGAACGGGAAAGTAGTTGCAAAACTGACGAATCCATTTCAGGACCGGGTCAGCATGGCACAGTCATTATTTGGCAGTGTACCTGCTGAAATGACGCTTGAAGAAGCTCAGGAAGAAAGGCGAAATAAAATATGAGAGCATTGATAGATACCTGTATTGTGATTGATGCACTGCAGAGCCGGGAGCCTTTCTTTAAGGAGGCCCAGGAGATATTTCTGGGAGCGGCAAATAAGCAGTTTGAAGGATTCCTGACTGCTAAATCTGTTACTGATATTTACTATCTCACACATAGATGTACACATAGCGATAAAGAAACCAGACAAATTCTAAACAAGCTGTTTTGCCTGTTTGGATTATTGGATACGGCTGGAATGGACTGCCGTAAGGCAGTATCGTCCAATCTATCGGATGAAAAATAAATACATGAAGTGGAAGGAATTGCAAGAATGGAACTGGAATTCAAACAGTGGTGATTATGGGAAGAAAAAATAAGGATTCATCGAAAACGACAGGAAGGGCGGTTGAACAGATGTTAGAATTTCGATATGATACGCAATTGTTGATTGAGGGAGAATGCCTTGATGAAGATATGATAAGTGATTATTTTACGAAAAACTTTAAGGGAGATTGTCTGCTGGCGGTTGGGGACGAGGAATTAATAAAAATCCATTTCCATACAAATGAACCCTGGGAGGTGTTGGAATATTGTGCTTCCTTGGGAGAAATTTATGATATTGTTGTGGAAGACATGGAAAGGCAGGCAAGAGGCTTGAAAGGATGATAAAACCAAAGAGGGTATCGGGCGGCAAGAGGATGAACCCATGAATAAGATTATGAAGACTGGCAGTGGTAAGGGAAAAATTGCCCTATGAACAGGCTCAGTATAATAAGAATATCATCTTAGGAATGGATGCCCCGGATGCTTTTGCGGCGCATCCGAAGGAGGGCAGGTCATCAGTCAGGATCCAGCTGTAAGGTGTTCCGGCAATGTTTAAAAGCAGATCCACAATATCCTGACCTGTAATTTTCAAAATTGAACGAATTGACTATGAACAGCGGTAAGAATATTTGCAAGGCAAAGCGTGGAGGATCAGGGAATGCCTTTTTCCATGCATTTATCAGCAGCCGGGCGAAAAAGAACATTGGGGATTGCAAATGGAAAATATAAGATTCCGGATAATATTGATGAGAATAATGACGAGATAGCAGAAATGTTTGGAGTGAAATAGACATGAGGATTTTGCTGGATACGCATATAGCGCTATGAGTTATTGCAGATACGTCAAAGCTGTCGGATGAAGTGATAAAACTTCTTGAAAAGGAAAGTAATGAAGTATTTTAATTTCTGTTGTAACTATTGACATTACAATATAAATGTGATAACCTCTTGTTGTAACGATGAAGTATACAATAAAAACGGAGGAAATCAGTATGAAGATTGCAGTAGTGTGCGCAAATGGGAAAGCAGGACAGTTTATTACAAAGGAAGCAGTTAAGAGAGGGTTGGATGTTACAGCCATTGTGAGAGGCGAAAATAAGTCGGCGGCTCCAAAGTCTGTCAGCAGGGATGTTTTGCAGGTTGTCCCGGAGGATTTGAAAGGATATGACGCAGTGGTGGATGCTTTTGGCGCCTGGACAGAAGAAACGCTTCCGCTCCATAGTGTTTCTTTGAAGGTATTGTGCGATGCTCTTTCCGGCACAAACGCCCGGTTGTTGGTTGTGGGAGGCGCAGGAAGCCTGTATGTCAATCCGGAGCATACGGTGCAGGTATCCGACGGACCGGAGTTTCCGGATGCATTTAAGCCTCTGGCAAAAGCTATGGCGGACGCCCTGGAAGAACTTCGTGGGAGAATGGATGTGAAATGGACTTATATCAGTCCGGCAGCGGATTTCCAGGCAGAGGGAGAACGCAGGGGAGAATATATTCTGGGCGGCGAAGAATTGATATTGAATGAGAAGGGGGAGAGCGTGATCAGCTATGAAGATTATGCAATCGCAATGGTAGATGAGATCATCAGCGGAAATCATATTCAGGAAAGGATCAGTGTTGTTGGGAAATGAACGGTGAGATTGGGAGACTAAAGCATGCCCTTGAGGAAGCGGAAGCCGTTGTAATTGGGGCAGGAGCCGGTTTATCGGCTTCTGCCGGGTTTACTTACAGCGGGGAGCGGTTTGAGCGGTATTTCGGAGATTTTATAGAAAAGTATCATATTTCAGATATGTATTCCGGAGGGTTTTATCCCTATGAGACGCCGGAAGAGTACTGGGCATGGTGGAGCAGGCATATTTACTGCAACAGATATGTGGATGCTCCGAAAACCGTGTATTTCAGGCTGTGTCAACAGATGAAGGATAAGAATTATTTTGTGCTTACCACGAATGTGGATCACCAGTTTCAGAAGTCTGGTTTTGCAAAAAAACGGTTGTTTTACACCCAGGGAGATTATGGATTGTGGCAGTGTTCCAAAGCATGCCATAACAAAACTTATGACAATGAAGAGGCGGTGAGGCGGATGGTTTCGGAACAAAAGGAAATGAAAATTCCTTCAAGACTTCTGCCCTTTTGTCCGGTCTGCGGAGCCCCCATGACAATGAATCTGCGGCAGGATGAAACATTTGTTCAGGATGAGGGGTGGTATTCGGCTGCAGAGCGGTATCGTGAATTTATTCAGGATCATAAAGATGGCCGTATTGTGTTCTTGGAGCTGGGAGTGGGAGGGAATACCCCGGGGATTATTAAGTATCCGTTCTGGCAGATGACGGCGGAGAATCCGAGGGCGGTGTATGTCTGTGTAAATGACGGGGAGGCGGTCTGCCCGGATGAGATTAAAGAGCGGTCTATATGTATAAATGGAGACATTGGGAAGGTACTCGAACAATTATAAGACAGCAGAGTCAGTTGCGTTGTTCATTTGTGGGTATAATGAGAATATCAGGTCATAATCGGGTCATTCATATTGACACGATTGCCCCAATTTGATATAATATGCCTGGCAAACGAAAGTAAGTAGGGAGATGACATCATGCTTTTTCAGGAAAGTGAAACCGTAGAGCTGAAGGAAGTAGTTGTAGACGATATAAAAAAGGAAATCATTGCCTTTGCCAACTGTGACGGCGGCAAACTGTATATTGGAGTTCAGGATGACGGTACAGTGGTCGGACTCGATGATCCTGACGGAGTTTCTTTGCAGATCAGCAAAATGGTAAGGGATGCTATTAAGCCAGATGTGACGATGTTCCTGCATTATAGAACAATAAAGGAAGATGGAAAAGAAATTGTTGCGGTGGATATCCAGCGCGGAACGGACCGGCCTTATTATCTTGCTAAAAAAGGGATGCGTCCAGAGGGCGTATATGTCAGACAGGGATACTCTTCTGTTCCTGCTACTGACACAGCAATCCGCCGTATGATTAAGGAAACGGATGGAGACCGCTTTGAGGCCATGCGCTGCTTAAATCAGGAACTTACATTTGAAACCGCAAAAAAAGAATTTGCGCTTCGGGAAGTGGAGTTTGGACCACAGCAAATGCGCACTTTGAAGCTGACCGACCAGGATAATCTTTACAGCAACTTAGGTCTGCTTCTGTCCGATCAATGTGTCCATACGATTAAAGTCGCTGTTTTTCAGGGAACGGATCAAACAATTTTTAAAGATCGTCGGGAATTTGCCGGATCGCTGATGCAGCAAATGAATGAAGTCTATGATTTTATCGACTTCCGTAATCAAACCCGTGCAACTATAGAAAAACTGTTGAGGATCGATGTCAAAGACTATCCGGAAATTGCCGTCAGGGAGGCATTGTTGAATCTGCTGGTTCATCGCGATTATTCTTTTAGTGCTAGTGCATTTATCAGCATCTATGCTGACCGGATTGAATTTGTATCCATTGGCGGATTGATGCCTGGAATTGACTTGGAAGATATTATGGCAGGTATTTCCGTATGTAGAAATCAGGACCTTGCGAATGTGTTCTACCGGTTGCGCTTAATTGAGGCTTACGGCACCGGAATAAGTAAAATTATGAAGGCATACGAGAGTCTGGAAGAAAAGCCTTCGATTGAAACAACCAAAAATACCTTTAAGATTATATTGCCTAACATTAACGCAAAATATGAAACAGGAATGGCTCCCTCACCGAAGACAGAATTCGTCACAAATTCTGCTGCCGGGGCTGAAAAAAAACTGAGCAGTGGAGAAAAAGTGTTGGAATATGCCCGGTCTCATGGTGCTGTTACAAGAAATGATGTAATCGCATTGCTTGGAGTGAGTACCTCTACTGCTTCCAGAGTCATTAGGAAAATGGTAAATAGCAACTTGCTAAGGCGAAAGGGAAAAGCAAGAAACACCTATTACACGGTTATAAAATAATAATGCTGCTCTGTTAAAAGCAGGATACGAGAGAGGTCCCCAAAATGGTGCGCAAAGAACATTGCTCTGATTTGATATAATATGCCTGATAAACGAAAGTAAGCAGGAAAATTGCGGGAATGCGAGGTTATAAATATGGCAATGTGGAATCCGTGGCGCGGCTGCCGCAAACATAGCGAGTTTTTTTGACAAAGCGTATAGAACGGTTTATGGATTGTATCCCAGAGGACTGGAACGATGGATATAGAGCTTGCCGCCTGTCTTGATAATATTGAATTAGTCGCAGTCGGATTTTTCAAAATAAGTTATCCCCTTTTTTCATTTTGTAATTCACCTGATTTTGATAAAATTGACAGAGTTATTGGAAGTATATTTTTTATAAGATCGAAAATGGGAGGAAACAACATGCAAATGACATTCCGCTGGTACGGGGAAGGAAACGACAGCATCACCCCGGAAATGATTAAGCAGATTCCCGGTGTCACCGGCCTGGTCTGGCAAAATTCGGGGTGAAGGTGGTTACCTATAATTTTATGCCGATTTTTGACTGGACGAGGACGGATCTCTTCCACCCCTTAGAGGACGGCTCCACCGCATTATTTTATGAAAAAAGCCGGATTCAGGATGATTATAGGGAGATGGCGGATTATATTTTAAACAATTTAAACGGCATGACGTTTCCGGGATGGGAACCGGAGCGTATGGCGAAGCTGGACGAGCTGTTTGAGGCCTACCGCCCGGTAACAAAAGAGAAGCTTTGGGAAAATTTGAAGTATTTTCTGGAAGCGGTTATGCCCACCTGCCATGAGACAGGAATTAAGATGGCCATTCATCAAGATGATCCGCCCTGGGATATCTTTGGAATCCCCCGGCTGCTCTGCGACAAAGAGTCCATTGGCCGGTTTTTGCATATGGTGGATGATGAATATAACTGTCTGTGTCTCTGTTCCGGCTCCCTTGGGGCGAATCCAAAGAACAACGTGGCGGATATTGTCCGCGCCTACTGTGACCGGATTGCTTTTGCCCATATCCGAAATGTGCGCCATTATCCCAACGGAGATTTTACAGAGGCTTCCCACCGGGACTGCGACGGGGATACGGGAATTCTTGATATCATGAAAGCCTACCATGACTGCGGCTATACCGGATATGTGCGTCCAGACCACGGGCGCCACATCTGGGGAGAGCAATGCAGGCCGGGGTATGGGCTGTATGACCGCGCCCTGGGCATTATGTACCTGTGGGGCTGTTGGGATATGCTGGAAAAAACGGAAGGAAACATTGACAAATAGGAAGGCGCAGCGGAAAAAGGGCCAGGAATCTAAAAGAGAGATTCCTGGCCCTGATTTTTATGTGCTAAAGTGTGTTTGAAAAATGCTTTAAGTCTATGCGGCAGAAATATGCCGCTAAAGCGGCGCAGGGGCCATGCGGCAAGTAGTGGAGAAAAACACTCCCCTACTCAATTTGTTCGGCAGTCGGATTTTTCAAAATAGATTGTCGATTTTTTCTATTTTTGGCACGACTTAGTTTTGCTAAACTGATAAAAACAGGGGGATATAGATTGCAGGATTCTGTCAAAGGAAACAAAACAGAACACAAACCCGGGACTGTGTTCTGTGAAAAATGACGGACAAGGAGGAGAAAATATGAAACAAAGTCGGGAAAAGGCCAAAACAAGAAAAAAGAAAAGACGAGCCGTCCTGTCAATGCTTCTGGCAGGCGCGGTATCCATTACCAGCATATTGCCGGGAACTTCCATGCAGACGGTAAAAGCAGCGGGAACAGAAGGCTCTAAAGTAGCTGCAGAGATTGATTTCACGAAAATGTCTAACTTAAATAGCCTGGGTACAGGCTGGAGTGTGCAAGGGAGCGCAACGAAGCTGATTGATGATGGAGAAGGGAAAGCTCTGGAGCTGTCAAAAACGGACGGCAATGAAGTAGGGCTTACCTATGACGGGCTGGGCATCCAAAAGTCAGAGTACCGATACGTATCGGTTGAAGCGGAATTAAAACTTGGGACAGAAGGGGCGGAACATCAATTCAGCATACCGTATATTTGGAATGGAAATGATGTGGCATATACATTTTATGTAGACAGAGGACAAAATAATGAGAATGACTGGACAAGGTTTTGGACCCAGTCAGGAAGCAAGACTAATGTAAAGTCCAGCGACGCAGGGGTTGGGAAGCCAGGGCAATGGCAGAATATCCGCATGGATATTGACCTGGAAACCGATACTTTCCGGGCGTCTGTGGATGGAGACTGCATATTTGACGGGGAAAAGGCGAGGACGGCAGGAGACGCGCTGACCAAACTGAGATTTTATGCGGACAGCTGGAATAGAGGAACTGTATGGATAAAGTCAGTAAAAGTAACCGCCCACAAGGAACATGCCGCCGCTGCCACCTATTATGTAAGCAACAGCGGCGACGACACGGCGGCAGGAACCTCTCCGCAGACTGCGTGGAAAACCATAGAGCGTGTCAATAAGGAACATTTTATCCCAGGCGATAAAATCTTATTCGAGAAAGGCGGAGTTTGGGAAGGCGTCACCTTAGAGCCCCAGGGAAGCGGCAGTGCGGGAAATAAGATTACGCTTTCCAGTTATGGAGAAGGCACAGCAATGCCAAGGATTGCGGCAAAGGGGAAATGCAAGGATGCCGTTTATCTCTATAACCAGGAATACTGGGAAATTTCGTATTTGGATGTTTCCAATACAGTAGAAGGCTTTACGCAGCTTTCTGGAAATGGAAGCGGCGATGGGACAGCGCCTACGACGAATGTGAGCCAGCGCAATGATGCAGATGGGGAAAAGCTTGGCGAATACCGGGGCATCCATATTGCAGGCCGCGACGTGGCAACTTTAAAAGGGTTCCATCTGCATCATTTACTGGTGCACGATGTAACTGGAAATGTGGCATGGATTGGAGACACCGGGTTAAAGGATAAGGGAATTGTGAATAATGCGGGAAGCGACGGCTCGAAACGGACAGGCGGTATCCTGATTGAATGTCTGAAACCTTCCGGGAACCAGGCGACCCAGTTCAGTGATATTATCATTGAGGACAGCCAGTTCATTAACAATTCTTTCTGCGGAATTACAGTAAAGCAGTGGAACGGATCTGGCAACCAGACTGGAAACAATCCTGGATGGGCCAACCGGAACCGTGCAGGAGGAGCGCCGGATTATGAGGACAGTAACTGGAAACCTCACAGCAATATCAGGATTCAGAATAATTACGTGAACCAGGGCGCGTCCGCGTATGCCTGCAACGGAATCTATCTGACCAGTGCAAGGGATTCCGTGATTCAGGGGAATGTGCTGGAGCATATCGGAACCTGTGGGATTGAACTGTATTTTACAGATAATGTGGTAGTGCAGTACAATGAAGTTTCAGATGTGGTAAAGAAAAGCGGCGGAGCAGACGACAATGCCATTGACCCGGACTGGAGGGTAAGCAATGCATTGATTCAATATAACTATGTCCATGACTGCGGCGAGGGATTCCTGTTGTGCGGCGTAAAGTTTAATACAGGCGTGATCCGCTACAATCTTGTGCAGGACTGCGGCAGAAGCTATGTCCACTATTCCATGGGAAGCGGATATTTCCAGATTTACAACAATGTATTTTACCGAAGCGAAAGCGGGAATGGAACCAACAATTTTGACCCATGGGGCAGCGGAAAAGTATCCTATTTCAACAATGTATTTTATGATGGAAAGAAGCAGGGGTTTAATTTCAGCGGAGGCAGCAGTTTTGCGTTTGACAACAATGCCTATTACGGAACGAATCCCACAAGCAAAGACAAGAATGCAATTGTGCTTGCAGAAAACCCATTTGAGGGAAGCGCGCCCTCCCTGGAACGGAAAGGCGGCATTGAATCGGGGCCGCTCCTTGAGGCCAACGGGCTGCAGCCCAAGAAAGACTCGCCTTTGATTGCATCAGGAACGACAACAGACCCGATTGGGCTTTCCATTGAGGAAGGACTGAAAAATAAGGGAACACAGTTTAATTTCACCCCGCTGGCAGGAGCGGCTCAGGGCTGGCAGGGAACCGACGTGCACATTGAACGCCGAAGCTATCCTGTATTTGAAAAAACAGGAGAAGAAGCAAAGCTTGATACGGCGAAGGAACATAAAGCGGCAAGCGGGGAAGCCCCAACCATCGGAATGTTTGAGGTACCGCTGGCAGAAAATGATATTATCCTCAGAGGAAAGGTTTCTGATGGGCTTCATCCAGCAGCCAATGTAACATTGGAAATTACTTCTGGCGGGAAGAAGATAACTGTTTTGACCAATGAGGCAGGCAGTTATTCCGTGACAACGGGACTTACAGCCGGAAATGCAGCAATTGTCTTAAAAAGAGAAGGGCTTGCGGATGTTACAGAGACAGTTACGCTGGAAGTCGGAAAAATAAATGTCAAAGACATTACGCTTCCTTTGGCTCCTATGCCGGAGGAATACGGGGCAGAGGTAATCAATGAAAAATTTGAGGCGCAGACTTCCCCTGAAAACTTTGGATTTAATACGGGAACAGCCATCGAAAACGGAAAGCTTGTCCTTACAAAAAATATGGGAAATGCCGCAGCGGCAGTAAAAACATTTTCTGATGACATCAGCAGCAGAAAAGGGATTGATTTAAGTTTTAAATGGAAATGCGACAGCGGAAACAAAATGGGGCTTCAGTTCCGGGATACAAATGGAGAGCTGCTCTTTGCTCTGTGCGCAGCGCCGGATAAGTCAGCTTTGCGTACATCAACCACGGCAGATGCCGTGAAGCCGGAAGAAGCGGCGGCAAAATCTGAACCTAAGTGGGATGAGATTACATTGGAGAAATCGAAAGATTATACGATCCGCGTCCATGCAGATTTCGCAAAGAAGCAGGCCAGCTATTCTGTAATAAACGCAGACGGGAAAACCGTTGTACAGGAGTTGGATGTGCCGGTAAAAGCCCAGAACCTGGGAACCATGATTGCATGCAGCTGGTGGGATTCCAAACCACAGTATCTGGATGATTTCAGAATTACGGCCACAGCCATAGACAAGACAGAATTAACGAAAGCCATTGCAGAGGCGGAAGCTTTAAAAGAAACAGATTATACAGCGGAAAGCTGGGCGCCGTTCCAGGAGAAGCTTAAGGCAGCAAAAACAGTGGAAGCAAAGGCAGGCGCGTCTTCAGAGGAAATCAGGACAGCGTATATTGAGTTGGCAAAAGCCCAGACAGCTTTGGTGAAGCTGGTGGATAAGACAGAATTAAATGCGGCCATCACAGAAGCGGAAGCATTGAAGGAAGCAGATTATACCGCGGAGAGTTGGAAAGGTTTCCAGGAAAAACTTAAGGCGGCAAAAGCCATTGCAGAGAAAGCAGAGGCAACTCAGCAAGAAGTGGATGACGCTTTGGCAGCGCTGAAAGAAGCAAAAGAGGCTTTAGAAGAGCAGGAAGCTCCAACGGTAGTGGATAAGCCGGCTTTGGAAGCAGCCATCACAGAAGCGTCAGCCCTGAAAGAATCCGAGTATACGCCGGAAAGCTGGAAAGCCTTCCAGGAGAAGCTTAAGGCGGCGCAGGAGATAGCAGCGAAAGAAGACGCAGCGCCGGAAGAGATCACCAAAGCTTTCCAGAAGTTAGAGGCGGCAAGGAAAGCCTTAGTAAAATCAGGCAGTTCAGACCCAACGACAGTGGATAAGCCGGCTTTGGAAGCAGCCATCACAGAAGCGTCAGCCCTGAAAGAATCCGATTACACGGCGGAGAGCTGGAAAACCTTCCAGGAGAAACTTAAGGCAGCGCAGGAGATAGCGGCGAAAGAAGGAGCAACGACGGAAGAAATCGCCAAAGCTTTCAATGAATTGGACGCAGCAAAGAAAGCCTTAGTAAAATCAGGCAGTTCAGAACCAACGGAAGTGGATAAACCGGCTTTGGAAGCAGCCATCACAGAAGCGTCAGCCCTGAAAGAATCCGATTACACGGCGGAGAGCTGGAAAACCTTCCAGGAGAAACTTAAGGCGGCGCAGGAGATAGCGGCCAAAGAAGACGCGGCGCCGGAAGAGATCACCAAAGCCTTCCAGGAGTTAGAGGCGGCAAAGGAAGCCTTAAAGAAAAATAGTTCAGAAGGCAATGGCAATACCGGAGGAAATGGCGGCAATACCGGAGGCAACGGCGGCAATACCGGAGGAAACGGCAACACCGGAGGAAATGGCAACACCGGAGATAATGGAGACAACACTGAAGATAAAGATGGCGCTGGGGACGATGGCGACGACGCTGAAGATAACGATGGCCAAACACCTGCCCCAGCAAAGAAGGTTGCCAAAATCAAATTTGAAACAAACAAATATCAAATTGCGGCAGGCAAAAAAGTTAATTTAGGAAAAGCAGTTACGACGCTGCCTAAAGATGCTGAAAATAAACAACTGACATGGCAATCCTCCAATCAGAAATATGTTTCTGTCAGCGGCAGCGGCATGGTAACTGCAAAGAAAGCCGGGATCGGCAAGAAGGTTACAATCACAGCAACGGCAAAAGACGGCTCCGGCGTAAAAGGAAAGGTTACCGTCCAGGTAATGAAGCATGCGGTGAATAGAGTTTCCTTGAAGGCAAAGACCAAAACGCTGAAAGCCGGCAAGAAATTAAAAATCACGGCGAAGATAAAGACAAGCGGTAAAAAGGTAAATAAGAAGCTGGCTTGGAAGACTTCGAACAAGAAATATGCCGTTGTAAACAGCAAAGGCGTGGTAACTGCGAAGAAAGCCGGGAGGGGTAAGACAGTCACCATCACAGCCACGTCCATAGACGGAACCAACAAGAAAGGAACCATCAAAATCAAGATTAAGAAATAAAGCAAGAAAAATCCATTTGGAGCCATTACAAGGGCTGCAGCATTGGGGAATCCCTGATGCGGCAGCCAATACTTTTTGTAAAATTTCTTAAGGGTATCGAGGGATTAACTGCTAAAAATCCGGAAACGGATTCTATGAGTATATCTGTGGATAAAAGTTATAAAAATTCTGGAAGGAAGCTTGGCCCATTAGCCGGAGGGCTTGTTTTCATGACAGACGATTTTGATGAAACACCTGATTGCTTCAAGGAGTATATGTGATGGGATATATATTGGATACAAATGCACTCATCCGTTCCTGGCTCTAACCGGTTCAGCAGCCCGCTTTTAATGGATAGTTGCATAATAATTCTATAACTCTTTTGTTTGAAGAATAAACATTTTCACTGTTTTCCCATCTTTTTTCTGTTCCCTGGAAAATGAATGCTTAAAGGCTTCTGGATTTTTTATCATCCCTGTCTTATCGCATACAAAAAAGTAAATGTTTTCTGCCTGATAGTGAAAAGCATCTGCTCCTAACTCTTCCAATAGTTGTTTCTCGCTTATGCTTTTGCGTGTACACTTGGTTTCAATCACAAGGTTATAGTCATTCAGATAAATATCTGCCCTCATTCCCCCATATCCGTTATCACTATATACTTCTTGGCGTAATGTGGGAAAAATTGGTAATAAAATGGAATACAGCATCCTTTGCAAATCATATTCATTTCCAATTTGAATTGCATTTAAGATTTCTGCTTTCAGAGTTCCTCTTTTATGTGGAGTTTCCTTATACATTGCACGATAGTACATGTAAAAATTGTCTAAAATTTTCTCAATCAGCCGTAATTCTTCCTGCCCGGTTGTACTTTTCTGAAAAAGAACTGATTGTTCTTCTAAAGCTTGTACCACAGAATCTAATGATTTTTTCAATGATATCAGTGTGTCCGTTTCTGAATATTCGTTTTCTGTGTAGTGCATTTTAACTTTTATTTCGTTTTGGATATTATTCATAACCACTGATTTTTCCAAAGCTATCCTTACTTTACCGCACCACAAGCCATACCTGCGTTCCAATTCCTTTTTGTTAGAAATGTCAGCAAGATTCCTTCCTTCTGAAATCAAATCGTTTATTTCCATATGTTTTCCTCTTCCATCCCCCATCTAATATAAAACAAAAACATATTATCTAATATATATATAACGTCATCTTTCCATTCCATCACCTGATATAAGCTGCCCAGGGATTCTAATAGTTTCTGCCAGTTTTTCAGGGCGTCCTTTACCTTTTGCGGTTTTATTGTACGATCAGTGACATTGCTTTTCAGCCTTTCCATCAGTTCTTCCAGGGGTAATTCGATTAATGGAGGATTGTCAGCTAATATTTTTAAAACCAAACTATAAATATCCCGCCTGCTTCCATCCTGGAGAGTATATTTTAACCGCTGCTGTCCCCGTGTTGGGGGGCCTGCTTTTAATACCCGCACCACGTCTGCATATGGTTGGTTCATGCAGATAAAACGGCAGCTCTCTTTCACCATGTTTTCTGTAACTATATCAGTATCCTCCGGCAGAAGGCCGATATTAAGGCAAATAGACTGCATCAACTGTGGAGAATGGATGCTTTCTTCAGCCATTTTGCATATTAATGTTTCGTCCACTTCCATATCCAGCTCGGAAAAGCCTTTGTCTGCAATCTGCTTTAATTCTTCTTTTTTCCATGGTTCTATTTCTATGATTAAAATTCTTCCTGTCAAATCAGGATTTAAGCGGATTGTATCATCCGAACGATATGGAAGTGAAACGATAACTGCCTTGAAGCCGTTTCTGATAACTTCTTTTAGCTGGCATGCAATATCGTATTGTATTTCCGGCGGCGCATAATGAAAATCATCAAGGACAAGAACCTTCTGATACTCGTAAAAATATTGAAGAACCTTGTCTTTTGCAGCAAAATAATTTTTGGTAATAATCGTAGATTTCTGCTCAGTATCTGAAATAGCCGCAATTTCTTCACTTATTTTTGCACTCATGGAAATACCGATTTTTTTCCCGATTCCAGACCAGAAATCCTGTTCCTTGGAAAAATCATTTCCAGACATACAGACCATATTTTCCTTTCCGATCACATTTTCACATAATACTGTTTTTCCGATTTTAGAAGGGCCTACAATATATGTCAGATATCCTTCCATAAAAAGGCTCTGCTTCAAACGCTCTTCATAGGTATATTTGGTTCCCTTGGAATTTCTTGATACATACGTCCTTTGCGGATATGTGCCTGGCTTAAATACATCAGAAAAGCTTTTTCCCATAAAAACACCACCTTTTTTCACTTATATAACAAATATAGCACATTTATCCCCTTTTTCATACCTCTAATTCTAAAATACAAAACAGCATGATAAAAGAGAGCAAACACCAGTCGACTTTCTTAAAATGGATTGTCGGCTTTTTCCATTTTGACAGGGACTTAATTTTGCTACAATCAGAATAGGGAAAATTTGACTGCAGGAATTGAGATTTCAGGTTTCCATAATCAACAGGAGTCAGGTATAATCAGAGGGAAACTTTGAGATAGTTGCCGAAAGAGGATGGAATTATGAAATGGATGGAGAATGCCAGGCAGGCGTTTAAGAACCTGAACCTGTCCAGGAAAATGATTTTGAGTTATCTGATTGTCACCGGCGTTTTCTGCGCCATGTCGCTGGCGGCGCTGCAGTTAAGCCTTGGCATTTATGACAGCAAGCTGTATGAGAAGTCCCAGCAGGAACTGGAATTTTTTATCCAGCAGGTGAATGCCGGATTGGAGGATGTGGAACAATTGAGTTATGACGCGGCGCTGGATACCCAGGTGCAGGATCAGCTGAATGATATGAATTCTCTGGATTATCTGTCTTTGAGTTATTATTACGAGATGCAGAAGCTCCGGGAAATGCTGACCAATAAGATTCTCCTGTATCCAGATGTAAAAAATGTAATATTTACAGACAGAAACCAGGTGACGATGACAGTGGGGATGGACTGCGGAGAGATTGACAGCCGGATTTATCAGTCGCTTTTAGAGGAATTCAGCCAGAAAAGAGGGGCCTATGCATTTTATCCTCCCACTCAGGAGCATCCTTTTTTGATGTCAGGAAGGGATATTTTAAAGAAACGGGACGCCAGCCTGGACTATCTGGGGACCCTTGTTTTCCATACAGATATCGCTGGGATTATCAAGAGGAAAAATGAGGAACTGGAGCAAAAACCAGCCATGCTGTTCGTCTATTCCAGCGAAGGAATTATATACAAGGATGAAGAAATTGAAAGTATCCCAAGACTTCCCGGGCTGGACGCCGGAAAGGGGTATCAAATGCTCCGCTACCAGGGGGAGCGGTATTTTATGTGCTATCAGAAATCCCCCAAAACCGGATGGATGTATGTGAACCTGTTTAATTATTCCGAGATTTTCGGACAGACCCAGACGGTGCGTTATCTGCTGCTTGGCGGATTTGTGCTGATATTCCTGATCAGCATCCTCTTTCTTCGATATGTTTCCAATGTGATTACAAGGCCTTTGGCGCAGCTGACCCGGTCTATGAAGATTGTGGAAACAGGCAGCTTCAAAGAAGCGGCTAAAATTCTGCCGGCAGAGGGGCGTTGTGACGAAGTTGGGGAGCTTTCCCGGGAGTTTGGGGTGATGCTGGGCCAGATTGACTTGCTGATTCATGAGAATTATGAGAAACAGCTGGTATTGCAGGACACCAAATACCGGATGCTGCAGGCGCAGATTAATCCTCATTTTTTGTACAATACGCTGAACGCGCTGACCTGGATGCTGAAAGCGGGGCGGAATCAGGACGCCAGCCAGATGGTGGTGGAGCTGGGAAATCTCCTGCGGGCGGCTTTTGCGAAGGACATGTACACTACAGTGGAAGAGGAACTTAAGACGGTGAAAAGCTACATTACGATTCAGCAGTTCCGGTATGGAAAAAGAGCGCAGTTTCTCGTGGAGCAGACAGGCAGCCCCGGGCATTACCAGGTGCCCAGGATGATCCTGCAGCCACTGGTGGAAAATGCCGTGTATTATGGATTAGACGCGTCATTGGAGCGCTGCCGGATTGAAGTTTCGGCGGCAGAAGAAGAGCATACGGTTTGTCTGCAGGTGTCAGACACAGGAAACGGAATGACAGAGGAAGAGCTGCAGGCGGTGAGGGAGTTCAGGTTCCAGCCAAAAGGACATGGGATCGGTCTGAGGAATATTAAAGAAAGGCTGGATCTTGCTTACAAGACCAGTGAATTTCGGATCGACAGCAAAGCAGGGGCCGGAACGAGGATTCTGATTCGGATTCCCAAGCATGAGTTGGAAAATGCGCGTGAGTTGGAGGGATAGGTTCAATGTATCGGTTATTGATTGTGGATGATGAAGAGATAGAAAGAGAGGGCATGGTAGAGTTCATTCCCTGGGAAGAGTATGGGGTGCAGCTGGTAGGGGCGGCCTGGAACGGGATAGAAGCGCTGAATATCATCAAAGAAGAGAAACCGGATATTGTCCTGACAGATATTAAAATGCCGGTGATGGACGGGCTGGAATTGATCCGTGAGGCCAAAAAGATATGCTGCGATATCGAATTTATCGTGCTGTCCGGCTATGGGGAATATGAATTTACCAGTCAGGCCATGGAAGAAGGCATACGCCATTATATTTTAAAGCCTTTTGATGAAACGAAGATTCTGGAAGTCTTAGAGAAGGTGAAAGATGAGATTCAGAGAAAACGAATGAATTTTGCTGAAAAACAGAACTACCGGGCCGCTGTCCGAAGTCTTCTGCCCCGGGCGAAAGAGCAGATTTTCCGCAATCTTCTGCTTGGAAGGGAGCAGATGAAGGAAGACTATAAAATGTTTGTAAAAGAGATGGGGGATGAAAAAAGGCCGGTGATGGTTCTGGCTGTCCGAAGCCAGATGAAGATGGATGATTTGGCCCAGTTTGTCATTGGAAATATCTTAAATGAACTGCTGGGCGAAGATCAGATTCTGATGTCCGCCTTTGTGCAGAATGAAGTATTGTTCCTGCTGGACGCGGGCTGCCGAAACAGGGTGGAAAAGGCGGTGGCACAGACCCGGTCAGAGTTTGCCAAGTTTAAGCCGGTGCCCTTATACGCGGCTTTGAGTGAAACCGGGCAGTTGAGCGGCGTCAATGAACTGTATCAGCAGACACAGGAGTTATTCCGCATAGGAACTGAAGAGAAACAAGCCCAGGTATTGCATTACGGAATGTTTCGTGAATTAAAAAGGGAAGCGGAGATGCTGGTCAATTACCATCGCCTTGCGGAAACCAGAGAGTTCGGCGTGATTTTATTTGAATGCTATCTGGCTTACCTGAAAATGGAATTGAAGAATTATTCTGTCCGGCAGATGGAAGAGGTATTTTCCTGGACTGTAAAAATCCTGTGTACAGATGAGAGGGAAGGGACAGAGAAAAGCGGTTCTGAGAAACAGAAGGAAGAGACAAAACAGAAGAACGGAGAAGAACCTGCCTTGGATCTCGCTGCATGGAAACTGTTGGAAGCCGCGGCCCTGGCCATTGCGGAATATAAGGGGCTGCCTGTTGGAAAAGAGGATACGCGGGCAAGAAAAATCCTTCTGGCTGTCTATCAGAACCTGAACAATCAGGAGATCAGCATTCACTATCTTGCGCAGAATGTGCTGTTTATCAATGAGGATCATTTCGGCAGGGTTTTTCTGAAATATCAGAAAAAGAAATTTTCCGCATTTCTGCTGGAGCAGCGGATTGAACTGGCAAAGGGTTTGATTCGGTTCGGTCCGGAGGAAAAGCTGTCGGACATCGCCCAGTTGGTGGGCTATCCGCCGGATGGGCAGTATTTCTCAAAAATGTTTAAAAAAGTGACAGGATCTTCCCCGTCGGAATATAAGGAACTGAGTATTCAAAAGGAGCGGGAACGGCGCAGGGAGAACAGATCCTGAGGGAAAACCGGCTTGCAAAAAAAGTCGGTTTTTTTCAAGTCCCTGCCCGTGTTCTTCCATTCCGGTTTTCCGGAAAAAAAGATAGAATAACAGTATCAAAGCTGAAAGAAAAACAGCGGATAAATTATGAAGGAAAAGGAGAGAAAGCAATGAAAAACAGAATGAAAAAGATTGCCGCGCTGTTCCTTGCAGGCGCTATGGCAATGTCTCTTGCAGCCTGCGGCAGCAATGGGAACGGGAACAGCAAGACCAATGAAACCGGAACAAAGGACGCGAAAACAGAGAGCAATGAGCAGGCAGATGAGGGAGCCAAGAGTGACAGTGGGGAGAAGACCAAGATAAAGATTACCTGGTGGGGCGGACAGAGCCGGCACGATTATACTCAGCAGCTTCTGGATCTTTACACTCAGCAGAACCCCAATGTGGAATTTGAAGCGATTCCTTCCGGGTGGGACGGATATTTTGACAAGCTTTCCACCCAGGCGGCATCCGGTTCCATGCCGGATATCGTGCAGATGGATTACCTGTATATTTCCACCTATGCAAAGAATAACACCATTGCGGATTTGAATGAATTTATTGATTCAGGCGTCATCGACGTGTCCGGCATTGATGAGAAGATTCTTAAGTCCGGCGAGATTGACGGCAAAATGGCGGGCATGGTGCTCTCAAGCTCCCTTCTTTCCGTAGGCTACAATCCGGAAGTTCTGGAGAAGGCAGGTCAGGAAGCGCCCAAGGAGAACTGGACCTGGGAAGACTTTAAGGCGGTGAACAAAGCAGTTGCAGATTCCACGGGAAGCCCAAGCGCGACAGTGGGCGCAGGCATCACAGGGGATACCAATCTGTTCAATTATTGGGTAAGGCAGAACGGCGCGACACTCTTTAATGAGGAAGGAACGGCTCTCGGCTATGAAGACGACGCCATTACCGCAGGCTTTTTCCAGATGTGGAAAGACATGATGGATGAAAATATTGCTCCGGATCCGGACGAGGAAGCGCAGATCCAGACTTTAGGACAGGAAGCAGGTCCTGTGGTAACTGGAGAGGCGGCAACGATTTTTGAGTGGAACAACTATGCCGCGAAACTGAATTCTGTCAATGACAAATTGAGAATCGCTCTTCCGCCGGTGAATGAAGCAGGCGAAAGCGGATTGTGGATTAAACCAGGTATGTTCTTCTCTGTTGCGGAGAATTCCGAAGTAAAAGAAGAGTGCGCGAAATTTATCAACTGGTTCATCAATTCCGAAGAAGCAAACGACATTATCATGGCAGAGCGGGGAACTCCGGTTTCCTCAAAAGTACGCCAGTACATGGTGGATTCCGGCAAGCTGAATGACCAGCAGATTGAAATGTTTGAGTACGTAGACAAGGCTGCAGAGGTAGCAGGCGACACCCCGGCTCCGGACCCAACGGGAATTGCCGAAGTAAACGAAGCGTTTGCCAAGGCTGGAAACAGTGTGTTCTACGGACAGGCGACCCCGGAGGAAGCGGCAGCGTCCTTCCGCGCGGAAGCCAATGCAATTCTGGAGAGAAATAATAAATAGGCGTAAGGCGGAGAGGGGCGGTGCAAACCTTCCCTCTCCTTTTAAATTTGAGAAGAAAAGAGGTAGAGAGTTGTGAAAGGAAATGTTTCGAAAGCGAAGAAATATAAACGGCAGGATAATTTGACCGGATATTTCCTGCTGTCCCCCTGGCTGTTTGGATTTGTCCTGATGTGGTTTTTGCCAATGCTGATATCCATCTATTATTCCTTTACGGATTTTAACTTGCTGAACGAACCGAAAATGATCGGACTGGCCAATTACATACGTATTTTTACTCAGGATGAAACCTTCTACCAATCCCTGAAGGTCACATTTCTGTATGTATTCCTGCTGGTTCCCCTGCGTCTGGCTTTTGCGTTGTTTGTAGCTATGCTTCTTAACAAGAATCATAAGTGCCTGGGCCTTTACCGGACTCTGTACTATGTGCCTTCCATCATTGGCGGAAGCATTGCAGTGTCTGTAGTATGGAAACAGATTTTCGGAAATAAAGGCGTGGTCATGTCTTTGCTGTCAGTATTTGGAATTGAGCAGGACATTTCATTTCTGGGCAATCCCAAAACGGCTTTGGGTGTGCTGGTATTGATGGGCGTCTGGCAGTTTGGTTCCTCCATGCTGATTTTCCTTTCTGCCTTAAAGCAGATTCCCAATTCCCTGTATGAATCGGCGGCCATTGACGGGGCGAAGCCAAAGAGGATGTTCTTAAGCATTACCCTGCCAATGCTGACGCCCACGATATTCTTTAACCTGATTCTGCAGATTATCAACGGTTTCCGCGTATTTACGGAGAGTTATGTTATTACGGACGGAGGCCCTTTAGACAGCACATTGTCTTACGTACTGTATCTGTACCGGCGCGCGTTCACCTATTTCGACATGGGTTACAGCTGCGCTCTGGCCTGGGTGCTGGTGGCAATTATTGCGGTTTTCACGATTGTGCTGTTCAAGACCCAGAACAATTGGGTGCACTATGAGGATAAGGAGGATTAATGAAAATGGGAATGAAAAATAAGAAAAGACTGCATTCTGTCACATTTCATGTAGGAGCGGGCATCTTGGGATTTTTCATGATTTATCCTTTGCTGTGGCTTCTGATGAGTTCTTTTAAAAGCAATGAAACCATGTTCCATGACGCCTATTCCCTGATTCCGGAGGCCTGGGACATTGTGACCAACTATAAGAGCGGATTCGAAGGGGTGGGCGGAGTGTCTTTCCTGACCTTCCTGACCAATACCGTATTCGTGACCATAATCGGAATGGCTGGCTGCGTGTTTATTTCACTGATTTCCGCATATGCCTTTACCAGACTGAAATTTAAAGGCTCCGGCTTCTGGTTTGGCTGCGTGATGATGACTATGATGATTCCGCCTCAGGTTATGGTGGTGCCCCAGTATATTATATTAAAGCGGCTGAATCTGATTGACACCAGAACGGCTTTGATTCTTCCCTGGTTTTTCGGCGGAGCCTTCTTTATCTTTTTGATGGTGCAGAATTTCCGCGGGATCCCGAGGGAACTGGATGAAGCGGCGGAGATTGACGGCTGCGGCAGAATCGGCACATTGTTCCGGGTGCTGGTGCCTGTAGTGAAGCCAACCATTGTGACGGCGTCTATCTTTGCCTTTTACTGGATTTGGCAGGATTTCTTCCAGCCGCTGATTTTCATGAGCACCACCGATAAGTTTACCATATCTCTGGCGCTGAATATGTACCTGGACCCGAACTCCTATAATAATTACGGCGGGCTGTTCGCTATGTCTGTAACTTCGCTGCTTCCGGTGATTATTTTCTTTATCGTGTTTCAGAGGTATCTGGTGGAAGGGATTGCAATGGACGGTATTAAAGGATAAAACTTAGTGCTCCATCCGGCTGGAAGCTTTTGCCGCCGTATTGGAATGATAAAATGATTGGAGGGTTAGAAATGAAGATAAATGCGGAATCTGAGATTTGCATGAAAACAAAACTTGCGGCTGCAAAGCCGGTATGCCTTGCGGCGCGGAACTTAAGAAGAGATTTGCTAAAATGCTGCGGCAGGCAAAGGACGGAAGGAAGCGGAAATGCGGAAAAGGACGCTATGGCAAAAATCCGGTTTGCGGGCGTTCCCGGCGGCGCGGAAAAGAACGCTATGGCAAAAAGCCGGTTTGCGGGCGTTCCCGGCGGCGCGGAAAAGGACGCCGCGGCAGAAATTTGGCTTGCGGATGTTCCAGGCAGACCGGAGGTTTTTCGGATTGCAGCAAGTGATGGACATCTTGAGATAGGCGCAAGCGATGAATTGGGGTTTGTGTACGGGATTTACTGGGTGAGCCGAGAGATTCTCGGAATCCATAATTTTTGGTTCTGGAATGATCAGGTAATAGAGCCCAAAGAATGTATTCAGGTGCCGGATGACCTGGAGTTTGCATCAGAGCCTTATGCAGTAAAATATCGGGGTTGGTTTTTGAACGATGAGGTTCTTCTGCACACATGGAAGGTGGAACAGAAAGAAGAAAAACCCTGGGAAATGGCGTTGGAAGCGCTGCTTCGTTGCGGCGGGAACCTGGTGATTCCCGGAACCGGGCGGAATGCGGATAAGTACGGCCCGCTGGCCTCTGACATGGGGCTGTATTTGACCCATCACCACTCCCAGCCTCTGGGGGCGGAGATGTTTGTGCAGGCGTATCCCAGCCTCACGCCTTCTTACGGGGAGCATGCGGAGAAATTCCAGGAGCTTTGGAAAAAGGGGATTGAGAGGCAGAAAGGCAGGAATGTGATCTGGACCCTTGGCTTTCGGGGACAAGGGGACTATCCCTTCTGGGTCAATGACCCTCAGTACCAGACTCCTGAGGCCCAGGGAAAGCTGATCAGCAGTTTGCTGCGGCAGCAGTATGATATGGTGAAGGCAGAGCAGCCAGACGCCGTCTGCTGTACGAATCTGTACGGGGAAACCATGGAACTGTACCAGGGCGGCTGGCTGGATATTCCGGAGGACGTGATTAAGATATGGGCGGACAATGGATTTGGAAAAATGGTATCCAGGAGACAGGAAAATCATAATCCCCGGATTCCCTCCCTGCCGCTGGCAGGGGAGACGGGGAAGAACGGCATTTACTACCATGTGTCCTTCTATGATCTGCAGGCAGCAAATCATATTACCATGATGCCCAATTCCCCGGAATTGATCCGGCGGGAATTGGAAAAAGCCCGGGAATGCAAAGCAGCGGAATATTGGTTGGTGAACTGCTCCAATGTAAAACCACATGTATATTTTCTGGATTTGATTGCGGAAATCTGGCAGAAGGGGGACACGGATATTGAAGAGCATCGCAGAGCGTATGTCCGCGCTTATTATGGGGAAAATCATCTGGAGGCGGTGGCGGACTGCCTGAAAGATTATTCCAGGTATGCTCTGGCTTATGGACCTAACGAAGACGACCATGCCGGGGAGCAGTTTTCCAACCATGTGGCCCGGATGTTGGTTTCCCAGTATATGAGGGATGAAAACCAACGGTCCGGGGATTTGCTTTGGGCGTCTTCGGCAGACACTCTGGAAGGACAGATTCTGTGGTATCAGAAGCTGTGCCAAAAAGCAAAAGAGGGTTACCGGGAATATCTGCTGGAATGCGAGCAGGCAGATCTGGCGCTGGACCGGGAGTCAGAACCCGTGCAGATGTCTTCTGAGCCGGCCCGGGAGCCGGAATCCGGCCAGGTGGTTTCTGAGCCGGCCCGGGGGCCAGAATCCGTGCAGATGTCTTCTGAGCCGGCCCGGGAGCCGGAATCCGGCCAGGTGGTTTCTGAGCCGGCCCGGGAGCTGGAATCCGTGCAGATGTCTTCTGAGCCGGCCCGGGAGCCGGAATCCGTGCAGATGGTTTCTGAGCCGGCCCGGCGGGGACAAGGGTTTCTTCTGACAGGAAGAGAAAGGAATCCGGCCCAGACGCTGTTCCGGGATTCCCTGCTGCTGCAGGCAAAGCTTCACTATCATTGCTTTTCCGGGGCGTATCTGGTGTGCTTAAGCCTGCAGGAAGCTATGAATAAGCAGTACCAGAAGGCTTTCTATTTTGCAGGGCGCGCCAGGGAAGAATATCTGGCGGCAGATAAGGCTATGCGGGAACGGGAGCATGGAAAATGGAAGGGATTTTACGCCAATGAATGCCTGACTGATGTGAAGCAGACCGCATGGGTGCTAAAAGGGCTGATGAGTTATATCAGGAACTTAGGAGACGGCCCCCATTTCTACCAGTGGCAGAGAGATTTCCTCTATGCCGAGGAAGATCGGAAAGTGATGCTGATTATGAATATGGAAAACCATCTGGAGGATCATGAGATCTTCGCATTGATGAAACAGAATTGGGAGGGATAAGCATGGGCAGGATTTTTGCCGCAGATGGAAAATTAGTAACGATACTGAGTCAGATTGCCGACCTGGTAATTTTGAATCTGCTTTGGCTGCTGTGCAGTCTGCCGATTGTGACCATAGGCGCTTCTTCCGCGGCATTATACGCGGTGACCTTAAAAATGGTAAGGAATGAAGAATCCTATCCCTTCAGCAGTTTTTGGAGAGCGTTCAAAGAAAATTTCCGGCAGGCCACCGGAATCTGGGCAGGAATCCTGCTGGCTGCGGCACTCCTTTATTTTGATTTCTATTTCAGCGGCCATACGGCAGGCGCCGGCGCAAAGCTTTTGGTGATTCCCTTAGGTCTGGCAGCGTTCCTTGCCTGCTTATTATACAGCTATGTGTTTCCAATTCTGGCGTATTTTGAAAACAGCACAAGAAAGGCAGTGAAAAACGCATTGCTGATGGGAGTCGCTTACCTGCCCTATTCCGCCGTGATTCTGCTGGTGAATTTCTGCCCGTTTCTGCTGCTGTTTGGGGGAAATGTTGTGATCGCGGCATTCTGGGATGTTGTGATTGGCTTTGCGCTGGCGTCATATGTCAACGCGCATCTGTTTCGGAAATTGTTTGAAAAGGTTGCGCCGAGTGCAGGCAATTAATTCAGCAGTGAGAAGGGTTTGCCTGCAAAGGGCGCAAGTAAAAAAGA